>DASVZU010000088.1:0-14861 GCA_036391515.1 Holophagaceae bacterium | reverse complement strand
TCGGCCACGTAGGCCCGCAGGCCGGCCTCGATGGCGGCCATGCGCGCCCCGCGCTGGCCCTGCACCCGGATGGGCTCGCCGAAGCGGGCATGGAAGCGCCCCGCCTCGTCCACGAAGAAGAAGCTGGTGACGACGGGGGCGCCGGTCATGGCCGCCAGCTCCCAGGGGCCACGGGGGAAGGGCACCTCCCGCCCGAAGAAGGGGACACTCACGCCGTTGAGGCTGAAGTCCCGGTCCCCCTGCATGCCCACCAGGCGCCCCTCCCGGAGCAGCTTCACCAGGGGCAGGGTGGAGAACCCCACGCCATCCACGGGCAGGCCCACGACGCCGCCCTGGGTGCGCAGCCGCTCCCGGAGGCGTTCCACCGCCTCGAAGCGGTCGGGCTTGTAGACGGCGTGGACCGACAGGCCCCGGGCGCGCAGCAGGAGCCCGCCCAGCTCGTAGTTGCCGGCATGGGCCGTGAGCAGGATGACCCCGCGGCCTTCCGCGATGGCGCCGTCCAGCCACTCGAGGCCCTCGATGGACGCGAACTGGGCCAGCGCCTCCTCGGGCTTCCTCTGGCCGTACCAGAAGAAGTCCACCCAGGCCCTGGCGTGCTGGCGCACCATCTCCCGGGCGATGCGCTCCACCTCGGGGTGGTCGGGGCGGAGGCCCAGCACCTGGGCGGTGTTGCCGAGGATGGCCTCCAGGTACTTGGGCCGCAGGGCCATGAAGGCGTTGGCGACCTGGTCGGCGATCTCGTGGCCCCGGCTGCGCCGGGCGAAGGACCGGGCCGCGAAGAAGAAGAGGGGGAACAGCGACCCGAACACCGCACCGTAGGCGAGGCCCAGCAGGCGTGAATCGGACTGCATCCGGTCCTGCATCAGCGCCACACGTTCTGGTTGGGGTTACGGTCCTCCATCTCCTGCCACAGCCGCTGGAGGCTCTGGAGGCGCTCGGGGTAGTCGAGGCCCAGGGCCTCGAGCACCTCGTCGTTCGAGGGGTCGAAGGCCAGGGGATCCTCCAGCACCTCGGCGGGGAACTCGGGGAACACCTGCCCCAGCAGGGCCCGGTCGAAGCCGCGGACGCTGAGGGTGCGCACGCCCGGCGTGTCGATGAGGGTGCCGCCCCCGGGGAGGGGCAGCCACCGGGCCGAGGTGGTGGTCTGCTTGCCGGTGCCGAACTTCGTGAGCCCGCCGGTCCTCAACGCCAGCTCGGGCTGGAGGGCGTTCACCAGGGTGCTCTTGCCCACCCCGCTGTGGCCCAGCAGCACCACCACCCGGCCGGCGATGAGGCTTCGCAGGGCCTCGACCCCCTCGCCCTTCAGGGCCGAGGTCTCGTGGATGGGCAGGTCCTGCTCCCGGAGGGGGTCCAGCTCGGGCAGGGTGTCCTTCTTCGAGGCCCGGTCGCGCTTGGTGACGATGATGCGGAAGGCCAGGCCCGCGTCCAGGGCCAGCACCTGGGCCCGCTCGAGGAGGCCCGGCCGCAGGGGGGGATCCACCACCGCCGCGCAGATCCACAGCTCGTCGGCGTTGGCGCAGATGAGCTGCCAGGGCTCGCGGTCGTCGATGCCGCCGCGCTTGAGGAGGGAGCGGCGAGGCGTCACGGCCACCACCTGGGCCTGGGGAAGCCGGGGATCCGCGGCTTCGATGGGCGTGGGCGAATAGCGCACGCGATCGCCGCAGACGAGGCGCACGCCCTTGAGCTTGCCCCCGAGGGTGGCGCGGAGGAGCGTCCGGTCCGGCAGCTCCAGGTCCACCCACTGGCTGTGGCGCTGCACGAGGGTGGCCTCAGGGAGGTGCAGCCAGGGCCCGGCGTCCGGCAGCCTCAGGAGGGCCTCGGGGTCGTGGGCCTCGATGTCCGTGCTGAGCCGCTCCGCCTGCCGCTGGCGGCGCTTGCTGTCCGCGCTCCGCTCCCGGCTGTAGGAGTCCCGATGATCCAGGTCCTGGGCTTCCCGGCTCTGCCCGAGGCGGAACTTGCGGCTCATGGCCGCTCCAATCCGGAAACCTGGAACACAGAGATCACAGAGGGCCGCAGAGGACACAGAAAAGGACCCCGGGGGGCGGGGTGGGCCCGGATCGGTTCCATCAAGCGTCTTCTGCCTTTCTCTGTGTCCTCTGTGGGATTTCTGCGTCTTCGGTGTTCCCGTCGCGTCAGGCCCGACCCGCGAACTCGCCGGTCTCGGTGCTCACCTTCACCTTCTCGCCCTCCTTGATGAAGAGGGGCACCTTGATCTCGATGCCGGTCTCCAGCTTGGCGGGCTTGGTGACGTTGCCGCTGGCCGTGTCGCCGCGCGCGCCCGGCTCGGTGTAGGTGACGGTGAGCTCCACCTGCTGGGGCAACTGGAGGCCGATGGGATTGCCGTTGAACTTCTGGATCTGTACCACCTGGCCCTCGATCAGGTAGTCCAGCGCATCGCCGACCATCTCTCCGTTGAGGGTGTGGGTCTCGTAGGTCTCCTGGTCCATGAAGTGGGAGCCCTCGCCGTCGGTGTACAGGTAGCTGGCGGGGGAGAGGGCCAGGTCGGGCTCCTTGAACTTGTCGCCGGCCTTGAAGGTCTTGTCGAAGACGGCCCGGGTGAGGAGGTTCCGCATCTTGAGGCGCACGAGGGTCTGCCCGCCCCGGGCGGTGGGCGTGGAAATTTCCACGTCGAGGCAGTGGTACGGCGTGTCCTCGAACTCGAAGAACATTTTGCGCTTGATGCCGATGGCTTCGATGAGGGCGGCCATGGGGGGTCTCCGGGCAGGTTCCTGCCAAACCTAAGATTCTACATGCGCAGCCGATGAACCTAGAATCGGAACTCTATGCCGGATCCCAAAACCATCGGGCGATACCAGGTGATCAGACCCATCGGATCGGGGGGGATGGGTGCGGTCTACCTGGCGGAGGATCCGCTCCTCAAGCGCCGGGTGGCCATCAAGGTGGTCAAGGTGGCGGGGGAGGCCCGCAACCAGGCCATGCTGCGGTTCCGGCGGGAAGCGGAGATCAGCGCCCAGCTGAACCATCCGAACGTGGTCACCGTCTTCGACGTGGGCGTGGAGGAGGAGATCGGCCCCTTCTTGGCCATGGAGTACGTCGAGGGCAAGAGCCTCGGCAAGCACATCAAGGAGCGGGATCTGGACCTGGAGACCAGCGTGCGGGTGCTGATCCAGGCCATGCGCGCCCTCCGGGCCGCCCACCGCCGCGCCATCGTGCACCGCGATATCAAGCCCGACAACATCCTCCTGAGCGAGGAGGGGCGGGCCAAGCTCATGGACTTCGGCATCGCCCGCACCCTGGGGCACATGAGCCTGATGCCCGAGGGCCCCCTGGATCCCGACCTGCCGCCAGAGGGAGAGGACACGGGCTACGCCCAGACCCTGGCCCTGCGGCTCACGGTCACGGGCGACTTCCTGGGCTCCCCGGCCTACGCGCCCCCGGAAGTCCTGAAGGGCGGCGAGGGAACCCCGGCCTCCGACCGCTACAGCTTCGCCGCCACGGCCTTCGAGCTCCTCACCGGCCAGCTCCCCCACCCGGGCAGCGGGCTCACGGAGATCATCATCCACATCCTCCAGGATCCCGTGGCCATCCCCGCGGACATGCCGCCGCAGCTGGCGGCCGTCTTCCAGCGGGCCCTCTCGGCGGACCCGGACGACCGCCACACGACGCTGCCCGAGTTCATGGAGGAGCTCATCGACGCCCTGCCGGGACCGGCCCACCTTCGGGCCAAGCTCTTCGGCGCCCTCACCCAGGAGGACGACGCCAGCGGGATGGTCTCCGTGAGCCGGTTCCGCGCCTCGGAGCAGGCCCCCCTGGCGGCGGCCCAGGAAACCACCGAGGCGCGCCTCCGCAAGAGCCAGCCCGTGCGGATCGACCTGGCGGAGGATCCTGTGGAGTCCTACCTCACCACCCGGCGCACCCAGGCCCACGGGCCCGAGGAAGGGACGAACTGGCTGCGGGTGCTGAAGTGGGTGGTGCTCCTCTTCCTGCTGCTGCAGCTCTTCTGGTGGCTGGCGCCGGCCCTGGCGAACTTCCACTGGAACGGGTGAGCGCCGGCGGGTCCGGCTTCAGCCCCCCAGCGTCCGCATCAGGATGAACACGGCCCCATTCCAGCAGCCGTGGACGAGGATGGCGGTCCAGACGCTGCCGGTGCGGCGCATGGCCAGACCCAGCACCAGGCCCAGGGCGCTGAGGGTGGGCAGGCCCAGGGGCTGGAGGTGGATGGCCCCGAAGAGCAGGGCGGAACCCAGCAGGGCCCAGGCCACGGGCCAGCGCCGGGCCAGGACCGGCAGCAGGAAGCCCCGGAAGAGGGTCTCCTCGAAGAAGGGTGCCAGCCCCGCCACCACCAGGAACATGGCCACGGTGGGACCCCACCCGTCCAGCCCTCGCAGCAGCTCCACCAGCTCGCGCTGGGGCGCCTGGTCGGACTTGAGGAAGGGGCCCAGGAGCATGGCCAGGCCCATCACCAGGGTCACCGCCAGGGCAAGGAAGGCGGGGCCCCAGGCCAGGGCCCGGTGCGTCGGGGGCGGGGTGAGGCGGCGCCAGAGCTCCCGGAAGGGGATGCCCTCGGCCCGGCAGAGCAGGGCGATCCCGCCGGCCGCGTGGAGGCCGTAGCCCAGGGGCACGGCCAGCCACCGGGCATGGGGGAAGGGCGCCATGAGCAGGGCCGCCAGGTTCCCCGCCAGGAAGAAGAGCAGGAACCAGGTGAGCAGCACCAGGGCCGCCGCGCGGCCCGAGAGGCCCCAGGCGGGCAGGGCCTGCGGGAGGGGTTCCTTCCGGGTGACGGCCAGGTAGATCCCCACGGCCACGCCCCCCAGGCCCAGGCCCGTCACCACCAGCCCGAAGGCGCCCAGGGCCGCCAGGCGGAGGAACAATGCGTCCCGGGCCGCCGTGCGCTGGGCCTCTCCGCGGCCGCCGGCCCGGTCCGCCAGCCGGGAGGCGAGCATGGCCGCCGCATACCCGTGGCCCAGCCGCTCGCGCAGCTCCGGGGCGAGGGGGCCTGCCGGCAGGGGGCCGTGGTCGTAGGCCGCGGCCCAGGCCGCGCGGAAGCGATCGCCCCAGGGCCCCTGGGGCGCCCTCGCCAGCTCCCGGCCGGTGGCGAGGTCCCCGTTCTCGGCTGCCAGCACCGAGAGGAGGGCGCGGTCCCAGGGCTCCTTGAGCTGGGCCTGGGCTCGGGCGACGCTCGTCCCCCCGAGGGGGATCCGGGAGCCCAGGAGCCTGGGCGCCGAGAGGAGCGGCTCCATCATCCGGCCCTGGAGGCTGGCGTGGTCCGCGGGCCGGCCGGCCCTGGCCTGCTTCGACAGCAGGGTGAGGCCCGCCGCCAGGAGGGCGAGGGTGGCCAGGAGGGCGATGAGAGGATCCGCCCAGCGGCGGTCCGGGTGCCAGGGAGTGGCTGGGGCGGCGTCCATGGCTCCAGGATGCCGCGCCTGGGCCGGGGGTGTCAGCCGTCCCGGAAGGGCAGACGGCCCGTGCGCCGGAACCGCCAGGCCGACCAGCCGAGGTAGAGCCGTCTGACGAGGCCAGTCACGCCTGGGATCCGCAGGAGGGGGGCGGCCCAGGCCCAGCCCGGCAGGCGCCGCGCGATGGGGGCCAGCAGGTCCGCCCCCACCCAGATGCGGCGAGTCCCCAGATCAAGGCCGTGGATCTCCCGGGCGAGGTCCCGGCCGGCCAGCTCCGGGGCCAGGGCCAGCACTTCCGGATCACGGAGCGGGGCCACCAGCAGGAGGCCGCGCCGGTCCCGCCGCGCCAGCCAGAGGGCCATGCGGAAGCAGAGGCTGCAGTCGGGATCGTAGGCGATGAGCAGGGGCGCGGACATGTCGGTCCGCGGCATGATCGCACGGGATGGGGTAAGGTTTGAGCCAGGAGGCGGCCATGCCCTTTTCCCATCCCATCGAGGTTCGGTTCAGCGACCTGGACGCCATGGGGCATGTGAACAACGCCGTGGTGGTGAGCTTCATGGAGCAGGGCCGGTTCCAGTGGTGGCGCGCCTTCCTGGGCGGCCGCAAGTTCCAGGAGGAGGGTTTCCTCATCGCCCGGGTGGAGGTGGACTACCGCATGCCCATCCTCCTGGGCGACGATGTGCGGGTGGAGCTGCACTGCACCAAGGTGGGCACCTCCTCCTTCGACCTGACCTACCGCCTCACGAAGGGCCTCGGCGGCGAGCTCTTCGCGGAAGGGCGGACGGTCCAGGTGATGCTGGACTTCGCCACCAACCGGCCGAAGCCCCTGGCGCCGGGCACCCGCGCCTGGCTGGAAGCCCAGGACTGAGCCGCCGTGATCCTGGGCACGGCAGTCTGGGCGGAGGGCCCCGGCGAGCGTCGGGCCCTGGTGGCCCGCCTGGATTCGGGCCGCCTGGCGGACCTGAACCGCATCGAGGCCGTGCGGCTGCGGAAGCTCGGCGAGGGTGACCCGGATCACCTGGCGGAGGTCCTGGTGCCCCCCAGCCTTCGGCGGGTGCTGGAGGGCGGACCTCGGGCCCTCGCGCGCCTGCGCCAGACCCTGGCCTACGCGGAGAAGTGGGATCGGCGCGGCACGCTTCCGGAGACCCTGGCCCCGAGGCCGGAGGCGGCCACGCTGCTGCCCTGCCTGCCCCGGCCCGCCACCCTGCGCCAGGCTGGCGGCGGGGTCCTGGATCGGCTCCGGGTGGCTGGACCGGGCGGGTTGCTCCAGGCGCCCCCGCGTCCCACCCTCGCCGCCCTGGGCACCCTGGGCGGTGCCGCCGCGGGCTTCTGCCTCGCCCTGGAGGACGCCGGGGGGGCGGTGCTGGGCGGCTGGCTGGTGACCGACTGGCCCCAGGGGCACCTGGACCTGCGGGCCGGGACCCATCGTCGACGCATCCCCCTCGGGGCCTGGGAGGGGATCGAACTGCCCCTCCTCCGGCCTGGCGAGGCCCGGCTGCTGCCCGCCCCCCGCCTGAAGCCCCTGCCGGACCTGGAACCGGGGACCTCCCTGGTGCTGCAGGCCCCCTTCGAGACCCTGGAGCTGCGTCTGGGGGTGGAGGCCTTGCATCCCACGGTGCAGTAGGCGGGTCGGGGGTCAGACTTTCATCATTTCCGCGATGAGGAAGGCCATCTCCAGGCTCTGGGCCCCGTTCAGCCGCGGGTCGCAGCCGGTCTCGTAGGCCTTGGCCAGGTCCACTTCCGAGAGGCGCTGGGTGCCGCCGGTGCATTCCGTGACGGCCTCGCCCGTGAGCTCGAAGTGGACACCGCCCAGATGGGAGCCGGCGGCGCGGTGGAGTTCGAAGGCCTGGCGCAGCTCGGCGAGGATGGCGTCGAAATCACGGGTTTTCAGGCCCCGGGCGCTCTCGACACCATTGCCATGCATGGGGTCGCAGCTCCAGAGCACCGACCGGCCTGTGGCCTGCACCGCCGCCAACAGGGGCGGCAGGGCCTCGCGGATGCGCCCCGCGCCGAAGCGGGTGATGAGGGTGATGCGTCCGGGCTCGCGGTCCGGATCCAGGCGCTCCAGGAGGGCCGCGAGGTGGGCCGGCGTGGCGCTGGGCCCCACCTTCACGCCCAGGGGGTTGCGCAGGCCGCGGAGGTATTCGATGTGGGCGCCGTCCAGCTGCCGGGTGCGCTCGCCCACCCAGAGGGTGTGGGCCCCGAGGTTGTAGTAGGCCCCGGCCTCGCCCACCCAGCGGGTGAGGGCCTCCTCGAAGGGCAGGAGCAGGGCCTCGTGGCTGGTGAAGAAGTCGATGCGCTCCAGGGCGTCCCGCTGGACGCCGCCCAGGGCCTCGAGGAAGTCCAGGGACTCCTTCACCTGGTCCAGGGTGCGGCGGTACTCAGGCACGTCGCCGGTGCCGCCGGGCAGCTCCCAGCGCTCGGGGTGGTGCAGGTCCGCGAAGCCGCCGGCCGTGAGGGCCCGCAGGTGGTTGAGGGTGGCGGCGGCGTGGAAGTAGGCCTCCAGCATCCTCGCCGGATCGGGGCGCCGGGCCTCGGGCGTGGCCTCCAGGGCGTTCACCAGGTCGCCCCGGTAGCTGGGGAGTTCCTGACCCCGGATCATCTCCGTGGCCTTGCTGCGCGGCTTGGCGAACTGGCCGGCGATGCGCCCCACCCGTACCACGGGTTTGCGGCCGCCATGGGTGAGGGCCACGGACATCTGGAGCAGCACCCGCAGCTTGCCTTCGATGGCCTCCGGGGCGCAGTCCTTGAACTGCTCCGCGCAGTCCCCGCCCTGGAGGAGGAAGCGCCGGCCCGCCGCGGCCTCCGCCAGCAGGCCCCGCAGCCGGTCCACCTCCTCGGGCACCACCAGGGGGGGAAGCCGGCGCAGCCTCGCCAGGACGCCCTCCAGGGCGGTGGGATCCGGATAGGCGGGCTGCTGCTCCGCGGTGAAGCGCTGCCAGCTGTGGGGGTTCCAGGGCTTGGTCATGTCCCATTCTGCCTGGAGGGCCCGGGGTTTGGCCATGTCCGCCCGGGAAGGCTGCCTCAGGCCGGCTCGGCCTCCACGGGCGTCACCCAGCGGTAGCCCTCTCCGCCCACCGTGGCGATCCAGGGGGTGCCCTGTTCCTCGCCCAGCTTCTTCCTCAGGTTGGCCACGTGGACGTCCACGGTGCGGGCCGAGGGCCGGGCATCGGGCTCCCAGGCCAGCTGGAGCAGTTCCCGCCGGCTGTGGGTGCGGCCTGGATGGGTGATGAGGATCTCCAGGAGTCGGAACTCCCGGGGGGTGAGGTCCAGGGTCCTGCCCTCCCGCCGAGCCTCGAGCCGGGGCAGGTCGAAGCGGAAGGGGCCGGAACGGAGCAGGGGCGGCCGGTCCACGGGGCGCGTGCGGCGGAGGATGGCCTTCACCCGCGCGATCAGCTCCAGCACCGAGAAGGGCTTCACGAGGTAGTCGTCGGCCCCCAGGCTCAGCCCCTGCACCCGGTCCGTCTCCTGGCCCCGGGCCGTGAGCATGAGCACGGGCACCTCGTCCTTCCGCTCCCGGAGGTTGCGCAGCACCTCGAATCCATCCATCTGGGGCAGCATGAGGTCCAGGACGATGAGGTCCGCCCGGCGGGCCGCATGGGCCGCGAGGGCGGGCACACCATCCCCCGCCGCCTCGACGGAATAGCCTTCGAAGCTCAGGTTGTTGACGAGGAGCTGGCAGAGGGAGGGCTCGTCCTCCACCACGAGGATGTGGGTCACGGCATCTCACTCAAGGAACAGGCAATCCAAGATGCACGCATTGCCTTGGAAAGGCAAGGGCCCTCTGCTGCAATTTCCAAGTGGTGGAGCGGCTCAATAGCGGCTGTCGGCGGGCTTGCCCCCCTTCGGCCAGTCGTTCAGCTTCGGCGCAAAGTCCGGCCGGGGCTGATGGGTGAAGTATTCGGAGATGTCGTAGGCCTCCTGGGCGGAGAGCGGCGTACCGCCATCGAGGCCGCTCATGTTGGCCTTCACGAAGGCCGCGGCCTTGCTGGTCCGGGCCATGCCGGCGCCGAGGTTGAAGGAGCGGGGCCCCCAGAGGGGCGGCGCATCGGCGGCGCCCTGGCCGTCCGCCCCGTGGCAGGAGGCGCAGTGCTGGGCATAGAGGAGCTTGCCCCGCGCCGGATCGGGCTCGGCGGGCGCCGGGAAGGCGGGGATGCCCCGGCCCGCGACGTCGGCCCCCACGGGCACATCCTTCGACAGCCACCAGATGTAGGCCAGCATCCCCCGCATCTCCGGGCTGCCGGGAGGCAGGGGCTTGCCGTTCATGGAGCGCAGGAAGCACCCGTTGATGCGGTCCTCCAGGGTGCCCACCCGGCCCGCCCGGGGCAGGTAGGTGGGGAAGGCCCCCCAGAGGCCCACCATGGGCGAGGCGTTGGCCGCGCGGCCCGCCTCCAGGTGGCAGCTGCTGCAGCTCAGGGCGTTGCCGGAGTAGGCCGCGGCGTGGACGGGGGTGTTCGTGAAGATCTGCCGGCCCAGGCGGATGGCCTCCCCCAGGGGGCCCTCCGGGATGGCGGCATCGGGCGGCGGGCTCAAGGGCACCGGTTTCGGAACCTGGCCGGCCGCCAGGGCCAACCCGAAGGCGGTCGCCCCTCCGAATGCCAGGCGCTTCCATCGCGTGATCATGGCCACCTCCCCGCGGGACACCCGCCTCGGGTGATGCTAGCCCTCCCGCCGGCGGCGGCCCGTGATGGCAGTCACGAGGCGGGCCTCCAGGCCACTGGAGGCCGGGGTCCCGTGAGCTCTGCGCCGGGGTTCAGGCGACGGGGATCTCGAGGGTGGCGGTGAAGCCCTGGCCGGGGGCGGAACCGAAGGCGAGGCCCCAGCCACGGGGCCCCCTCCGCGATCGCAAGCCGGAGGCGCCGCGGGAGCAGGAGCACGCGACCGGCGTCGCGTGCGATCGGGGGGTGGTGGGAGGCGTGGCCGAAGCCAGCGGGGGAGCGCGGTTTCAGGCGACGGGGATCTCGAGGGTGGCGGTGAAGCCTTGGCCGGGGGCGGAAGCGAAGGCGAGGCCCCAGCCCTCCTGCTCCGCGACCTGCACGAGGAGGCTCAGGCCGAGGCCCTGGCCCTCCCGCAGGAAACCCTCCTTGCCCGCCTCGCGGATGCGCTGGAAAGGCTTGCCGAGCGCCTTGACCTGGTGGGGAGCCAGGCCATCCCCCTCGTCGCTCACCTGGAGGCAGAAGCGGCGCCTGTTCCGCCAGGTCTCCAGCGTGACCGTACCGCGGCCGTGGCCCAGGGCGTTCTCCAGGAGGGTGAGGATGGCGGCCCGGAGGGAGGTGAGGGGCGCCTGGCCGGAGGCCTCGCAGAGGCCCAGCTGCAGGGTGCGGCCCTCCATCTCGAAACCGGGACGAAGGTCGTCCGCCACATCCCGGATCCACTCGGGTGTGGCCAGGGCTCTGGGGCCCGTGGAGCCGCCGCCGCGGATCACCCGCAGGCCGTTCTCGATGATGAGGGTGAGGTGGTCCACCTCCTCGCCGATCCTGAGCAGCTCCTCGTCGGCCCGTTCGGGGCTCAGGCGGCCCAGCCTCAGGGAGTCGCATCGGAACTTCAGGAGGGCCAGGGGGGTCTTGAGGCTGTGGGTGAGGGAGGCCATGCGGTCCGCGTCCAGCACGGCCCTCCGCCGGGCCCGGTGGCGGAGCCACAGGCCCAGGCCGATGGCAATTCCCACCAGGGTGGACATGGTGTAGGTGGCGTAGAGCTGTTTCCGGACCGTCCGGTTGTAGGCCTGCTCCTGGGCGATGAAAGCGATGCCGGCCAGGTTCCAGCCATCCCCGAAGGCGTTCGTCTTGGTGACGGCCGCCATCTGGTAGGCCGCGATCCGGGCGGGATCCGCCTGGATGAAGGGGGCCTTCCCCCAGTCCTGGGGCTGGAGGTCGGCCCTGGCCAGATCGCTTTCCTGGGCGAGGCCCACGCGGAGCTCGGGCTTCGGTCCCAGGGCGATGCTCAGCTCGCGCTCCACCTCAGGGGACCCGGGGCGCCAGCGCTTGATGACGAGCCAGCGGTCGGAAAGGAGCACCACCGTGGCCACCTTGCCGAAATCGGGATCCTGGCTCTTCGGGGGATTCCACTCGAAGCGCTGGGCCATCTCCGCATGGCTCATCCAGTCCAGGTAGAGCTGGGCATGGGGGTCCTCGCCCGCCCGCACCAGGTGGCCGCCCCTGCGGACCCAGAGGGTGCGCCCTTCGAAGCGGTCCAGCAGGGCCACCACCAGGGGCTGGTCCGCCAGGAAGCTCCGCACCTCGGGCTCCTTCCCGGTCTGGACCGAGGCGAGAAGGGGGAGCGATTTCCAGTGCCGTTCCACGGCCTCGAAATCGGACCAGTGGGCGTTGGTGAAGCTGGTCTGGGCATCGCTGAGCAGGTCCCGGACATAGATGTAGGGCGCGACCACCAGGAGCCCCGCGGTGACGAGGCCGGCGAGGATCAGCAGGATGAGGCCGCTGCGCTGCTGGAGCCGCTGCCAGCGCGTCGGCCCCTTGAGGCCCGGGTGCAGGAAGCGGAAGCGGGAGGCGCGGTGGCGGTACATGGGGGCTCGGGGAGGTTCCGCCAGCTTATCGGCCGCGCTCCGCCGCGGCTACTCCGGCCGGAATCAGCCCAGGGCCAGCATGCGCTCCAGGGGCTTCAGGGCCCTCTGGCGCAGGGCCTCGTCCAGGTGGATCTCGGGCTTCAGGTCCCGCAGGGCCAGGTACAGCTTCTCCAGGCTGTTCAGCTTCATGTAGGGGCACAGGCTGCAGTTGCAGCCGCTGTCGGCGGGGGCGGGGATGAGCTCCGCGTCGGGCCGGCGCTGGCGCATCTGGTGGAGGATGCCCGCCTCCGTGGCCACGATGAAGGCCTTGGCGGGGTCCTTGGCCACGAAGTTCAGGAGGGCGGCGGTGGAGCCCACGAAGTCCGCCAGCTGGCTCACGGTGGCGTCGCACTCGGGGTGGGCGATGAGCTTCGCCTCGGGGTGCTGGGCCTTCAGGGCCGCCAGCCGCTTGGCCGTGAACTGCTCGTGGACGATGCAGAAGCCGGGGAAGAGGGCCATCTCCCGGCCCGTCTGCTGCATCACCCACTTGCCCAGGTGGCGGTCCGGGGCGAAGACGATCTTCCGGTCCTTCGGGAGGCTCTCCACCACGCGCACGGCGTTGCTGCTGGTGCAGATGACGGTGCTGAGGGCCTTCACGCCGGCGGAGCAGTTGATGTAGCTCACCACCTCGTGATCCGGGTACTGCTTCAGCCACTCGGCGAAGAAGTCGGCGGGGCAGCGGTCCGCCAGGCTGCAGCCGGCGTCCATGTCAGGGATGACCACGGTCTTGGCGGGGTTCAGGATCTTGGCCGTCTCGGCCATGAAGTGGACGCCGCAGAAGGCGATGACCTCCGCGTCGGCCTTCGCGGCCTGCTGGCTGAGCTGGAGGCTGTCCCCCACGAAGTCGGCCAGGTCCTGGATCTCCGGCTCCTGGTAGTAGTGGGCCAGGAGGACGGCCTTCCGCTCCCGCTTGAGGCGCTGGATCTCGGCGACGAGATCGAGGCCTGGGGGGATGCTCTCGAGGTCGGGGACGTAGGGGGCCGTCAGTTCCATGCCCCCATTCTAGTCCCCCTCAAGGAACCGCCGGATCCGCTGACCGGGCTCGGGATGGTCGAAGACTTCCCCGAAGGCCACACGCTCCCAGGCCAGGGCCGCGGGACGGGGGAGCCCCGCCTGCCGGGCTTGGAGGTTTCCGAGCAGACCCAGGGCGCGTGCACAGGCCCCGGGAACCGGATCGGGGACTGGCTCCACGACAGTCTTTCCGTTATCCTGAGAGCGGATCGCAGGGTCCAGGTGGATGTGGAATTCCGATGGCTGCCCCCCGGGGGCGGACATCGGTCCAGGTCTATATGGATTCATGCCTTTTCGTCCAAGGGGGGGACACATGGCCAAGGCGCAGGGGCTCGACACATCCAGCATCTCACGGCTGGACCAGACCAAGATCAGCCAGTACTTCGGCTGCAACACCTTCAGCGAGCGCACCATGCGGGAGCGCCTCCAGAAGGACGTCTACAAGGCCTACCGCCAGGCCCTGAGGCGGGGCACGGCCCTCGCGCCGGAGGTGGCCCGCAGCGTGGCCCTGGCCATGAAGGAATGGGCCCTGGAGCAGGGCTGCACCCACTTCACCCACTGGTTCCTCCCCATGACCGGCGCCACCGCCGAGAAGCACGACGCCTTCATCACCTGGGACGAGCCCGGATCGGTCATCGAGCGCTTCAGCGGCAGCCAGCTCATCCAGGGTGAGCCTGACGCCAGCTCCTTCCCCTCCGGCGGCCTCCGCGCCACCTTCGAGGCCCGGGGCTACACGGCCTGGGATCCCGCCAGCCCGGCCTTCATCATGGAGGGGCCCCTGGGCAAGACCCTCTGCATCCCCACGGCCTTCGTGGGGTACCACGGCGAGGCCCTGGACCACAAGGTGCCGCTCCTGCGCTCCATGGAGGTCGTCTCCCGCCGCGCCCAGGAGGGCCTGCTGCACTTCGGTCTCCAGACGGAGAGCGTCGTGGCCCAGTGCGGGCCGGAGCAGGAGTACTTCGCGGTGGACCTGGAGCTGGCCCAGCAGCGGCCCGACCTCATGTTCGCCAACCGCACCCTGCAGGGCGCCAAGCCGCCCAAGGGCCAGGAGCTGGAGGACCACTACTTCGGCAGCATCAAGGAGCGCGTCCTGGGCTTCATGCAGGACGTGGAGCTGGAGTGCTTCAAGCTGGGCATTCCCGCCAAGACCCGCCACAACGAAGTGGCGCCCAACCAGTTCGAGATCGCCCCGATCTACGAGCCCGCCAACCTCGCCAGCGACCACAACCAGCTGCTGATGGAGATCCTGAAGTCCGTGGGCGAGCGCCACGGCCTGGCCATCCTCCTCCACGAGAAGCCCTTCGCCGGCGTCAACGGCAGCGGCAAGCACGTGAACTGGAGCCTGGCCACGGAAGAGGGCACGAACCTCCTGGAGCCCGGCCACACGCCGGAGCAGAACCTGCAGTTCCTCTACTTCCTCAGCGCGACCCTGAAGGCCATCCACACCCACGGCGGCCTCCTCCGCGCCGCCATCGCCAGCGCCGGCAACGACCACCGTCTGGGCGCCAACGAGGCCCCGCCCGCCATCATGTCCGTCTTCCTGGGCGCCCAGCTCAACCACATCCTGGATGCCATCGAGAAGGGCGACGCCGCGGATGCCTCCGCCAAGCGGATCCTGGACCTGGGCATCGCGAAGCTGCCCATGATCGAGAAGGACGCCACGGACCGGAACCGCACCAGCCCCTTCGCCTTCACGGGCAACAAGTTCGAGTTCCGCGCCGTGGGCTCCAGCCAGCCCATCGCCCTGCCTCTCACCGTGATCAATGCGGCCGTGGCCGAGGCTCTGGAGGGTTTGAACGCCCAGCTCGAGGCGGAGCTGAAGTCCGGCAAGGAGCACCAGGCCGCGGTCATGGCCGTGGTCAGGAAGGTCATCGTGGAGACGAAGGCCATCCGCTTCGAGGGCAACGGCTATTCCGAGGAGTGGAAGCAGGAAG
>DASVZU010000087.1:0-4100 GCA_036391515.1 Holophagaceae bacterium | reverse complement strand
GTGGTCGGGTCCGCGGGGGCGGAGGGCCTCCGGCGAGAGGGCGGACTGCTGGCCGGGTCCCGGCAGGCGCAGGGGCGGGATCCGGGGCCGGCCCAGCTCCCCGACCCGGCAGGTCAGTTCCCAGGGGGGCTGGAAGGCCGGAACCTCGGGCTGGGCCGGCCCGAAGACGAGGGGCGGCAACTGGAGGGCGAGGGCGAACGGAAGGAGCGGCATCCGGCCTCCTGGGGTCAGGATGGGCCCTGCCAGCGCCTCTGCCAGCACCACTCAGTGGGGGTCGAGGGCGGTGAAGCGCTCGGCCTGGCGCAGGTTCTCCCTGAGGACGGGGTCATCGGGTCGCTGGGCCAGGGCCGCGCGGAAGTCGTCGCGGCTCTCCGCGTACCGCTTCAGGTTGAAGAGGGCCAGCCCGCGGTTGTAGAGGGCCTCGAGCAGGCCGGGCTGCAGGGCGAGGGCGCGATCGAAGGCCTCCCGGGCCTCGGACCATGCCTTTCGTTCGTTGAGGCAGCGCCCCAGGTTCGCCCAGGTGAGCGCCTGCCTGGGATCCGCGGCCAGGGCGGCCCGGAACGCCGGCTCGGCCTCGGTGAAGCGGTTCTGGCGGGCCAGGGCCTCCCCCCGCCAGGTGGCTGCCTCGCCGACGAGAGCTGGCGTGAGGTCGGGCATCCTGGAGAGGGCGAGGGCGTTCCGCGCCAGCGCGGGCCAGTCCTGCTGGATCTCCGCCTCCTGGCAGGCATTGATCCGGCCCATGCGATCGCCCCCTCGACCCAGCTCCTCCCAGGCGGCCAGGGCCTCGGGATGGCGCTGCAGCTGACTCAGGGCCCGCGCGCGCTGCCGGAGGAAATCGGGGCGTCGAGGGTCCTTGAGGTAGGCGGGGGTCTTGAGGATCCGATCGCAAAGTTGCTGCAGGCGTTCCCAGCGGCGAGCCCGCCCCAGGGCCTCCACCCAGGTGCCGCGGAAGCGGAGGGCGGTCTCGATGGGCAGGGACTCGAACTGGTCGCAGAGGGCATCCCAGTCCCCCGCATCTGCCAGCGCACTGAGTTTGGCCTCCACGGGGTTGCCCAGGTTGAAGAATTCGCTGGCCAGGGGGGGGCGGGGCGGCTGGGCGTGCTGGGCAGGCGGCGCGATCATCGGCCCTTCCGGGGCGGTTTCGGGGCCTCCGGCCGCTTCCAGCCCACCAGGGCCCACTCGAAGACCTCCTCAACGTGCTTCACGGGGTGGAAGCGCAGCTGGGCCCGCAGCTCGGGATCGATCTCCTCGAGATCCTTCTGGTTGGCGTGGGGGATGAGGATGTCCTTGATGCCCACGCGCAGGGCCGCGAGGGCCTTCTCCTTGAGGCCGCCGATAGCCAGGGCCTCGCCCCGCAGGTCGATCTCCCCGGTCATGGCCAGGGTGTTCTTCACGGGGATGCCCTTGAGCACCGACAGCAGCACGGTGGCGATGGCCAGGCCGGCGCTGGGGCCGTCCTTGGGGATGGCGCCCTCGGGGACGTGCACGTGGAGATCCTGCTTCTGGAACACCTCGGGATCGATCTGGAAGGCCTCGCTCCGGCTGCGGATGTAGCTGAGGGCCGCCTGGGCGCTCTCCTTCATCACGTCGCCCAGCTGGCCCGTGAGGGTGAGGAGGCCCTTGCCAGGCATCCTCAGGGCCTCGACGAAGAGCACGTCGCCGCCCACGGCCGTCCACGCCAGGCCCGTGACGACCCCGACCCGCGGGGCCTTCAGGCGCTCGTCCTGGAGGAACTTCACGGGGCCCAGCAGCTCGTGGAGGCCCTCGGCATCCAGGGTGTACTTCTTCTTCTGGGCGCCCTCGGCCACGCGCCGGGCCACCTTGCGGCAGACGGCGCCGATCTCGCGCTCCAGCTGGCGGAGGCCCGCCTCCCGCGTGTAGCCGGTGATGATGCCCTTCAGCGCGGCCTTCGGGATGGACAGCTGCTGTCGCGTGATGCCGTGCTTCTCCAGCTGCTTGGGGATGAGGTGCCGCTCGGCGATGCCCAGCTTCTCCTCCAGCGTGTAGCTGTTGAGGTAGATGATCTCCATGCGGTCGCGGAAGGCCGGGTGGATGGGCTCCAGCTCGTTGGCGTTGGCCAGGAAGAGCACCTGGCTGAGGTCCAGGGGCACGTTCAGGTAGTGGTCCCGGAAGGTGTGGTTCTGCTCGGGGTCCAGCACCTCCAGCAGGGCCGCGCTGGGGTCGCCGCGCATGTCGCGGCCGATCTTGTCCACCTCGTCCAGCATGATCACCGGGTTCATGCTCTTGATCTGGTGGAGGGCCTGGACGATGCGGCCCGGCATGGCGCCCACGTAGGTTCGGCGGTGGCCGCGGATCTCGCTCTCGTCGTGCACCCCGCCCAGGGAGATGCGGGCGTACTTCCGGCCCAGGGCCCGGGCGATGGACTTGCCGAGGCTCGTCTTGCCCACGCCGGGGGGGCCCACGAAGCAGAGGATGGTGCCGCGGAGGTCCGGCTTGAGCTTGCGCACGGCCAGGAACTCCAGCAGGCGGTCCTTGATCTTGGCCAGGCCGAAGTGGTCCTCGTCCAGCACCTCCTTGGCCTGCTTGAGATCCAGGTTGTCCTCGGTGACGCAGCCCCAGGGCAACTCGGTCATCCACTCCAGGTAGGTGCGCGTCACCGCGGTCTCGCTGGAGTCCGGATGCATGCGCTCCAGCTTCTTGAGGTTCCGGTCGATCTCGACCAGGGGCTCCTCGGGCACCTTCATCTTGGCCAGCTTGTCCCGGAAGGCCTGGATCTCCTCCGCCAGCTCCGAGCCCTCGCCCAGCTCCTGCTGGATGGCCTTGAGCTGCTGGCGGAGGTAGTACTCCCGCTGGCTCTTGTCCATCTCGCCGCGGGCCTCCATGGTGATCTTCTGCTGCACCTCCAGCAGCTGGATCTCCCGCATGAGCAGCTCGTTCACCCGCTTGAGCCGCTGGCCCGGATGGGCGATCTCCAGGACCTCCTGGGTCTGCTGCAGCTTCAGGTCCAGGTTGGAGGCCACCAGGTCCGCCAGGCGGCCCGGATTGTCGAGGTTGCTGGCGATCACCAGCACCTCCTGGGGCAGGGCCTTGCCCAGGGCCACGGCCTTCTCCAGGGTCTGCTTCACGCTGCGCAGGAGGGCATCCCGCTCCAGGTCCGGCGAGGGGAGCTCGGGCTCGCCCAGGGGCTCCACCCGGGCCTTGAAGAGGTTCTCCGTCTCCGTGAAGTACTCCACCCGCACCCGCTGGAGGCCTTGCACCAGGGCGCGGATGCGGCCGTCCGGCAGCTTGAGGACGCGCATGATGAGGGCCGCCGTGCCCACCTGGTAGAGGTCCTCGGGCCCGGGATTGTCCATCTCCACCTGCTTCTGGGAGAGGAGCAGGATCATGCGGTTCTCCACCAGGGCCGTGTCCACGGCGCGGATGGACTTCTCCCGGCTGACGCTGAGGGGCAGGATCACGTAGGGGTAGACCACCACGTCCCGCAGGGGCAGCACCGGCAGGACCTCGGGCAGCTTGGGGGACTCGTCGGGCTGGGCGGGCTGGAGGACTTCGTCGGCCACGGGAAACCTCGGTCGTCCAGGATAGCGCTACTTCTTCCGCGTCCTCAGGATGGGGACCTCCGCTTCGCCCGGGAAGAGGGCCTGCGGAAGGGGTTTCGGCGCCTCCGGGGCGGGGGCCCCGCCCCGCGCGGCTTCCTTGTGCATGAGGCCCTCCAGGGCCTTCACGAAATCGGGCAGGTCCTTGAAGTCGCGGTACACGCTGGCGAAGCGGACGTAGGCCACCTGGTCGAGGGCCTTCAGCTCGTCCATGATCAGCTCGCCCAGCTCGCGGCTGCGGATCTCCCGGTCGGGCCGCTCCATGAGGCGGGCCTGCAGGTCCGTCACCAGCTCCTCGATGCGGGCCAGGGACACGGGCCGCTTCTGGCAGGCCAGCAGCAGGCCCTTCATGAGCTTCTGGCGGTCGAAGGGCTCGCGGCGCCCGTCCTTCTTGAGGATGACGAGGGGCACCTCCTCCACCCGCTCGTAGCTGGTGAAGCGGCGGCTGCAGGCGAGGCACTCCCGGCGCCGGCGGATGGAATCCCCCTCGCGCGACTCCCGCGAGTCCACCACCTTGTCTTCCATGTGCCCGCAGAAGGGACA
>DASVZU010000086.1:0-23272 GCA_036391515.1 Holophagaceae bacterium | reverse complement strand
CCTGCAGTCCGGCAGTTTCCGGGTGGTTCCGGAGCCGGTGGACCCGATGTGCCCGGCCGGCGGCCCGCCGCGGTTCCACCGCGGAGGCCCCATGCTGCCCTTCCTTCTCCTTCCCGCCCTGATCGTCCAGGCTCCGCAGTCCGCAATTCCCGGCGCCATGGAGGTGCGCCCCGGCGTGTTCGTGCTGAAGGGCCTCCCGAACAACGCCACCTGCGAAGCCATGAAGAAACAGCACGTCACGCACGTGATCGACCTGCGCCGTGACACGGAACCGAACCTGGACTGCGAGTCCGAGGCCTCCCGGCTGTCCGACATGGGCGTGCAGTATCTCCGCTACGCCATCGCCGCCGCCCCGCCTGCCGGGGACTTCGATTTCCTCCGGGCCATCATCCGCGACCTCCCCAAGGGCTCCAAGGTCGTCGTCCACTGCAGCAACGGCAACCGGGCCGCCGCGGCGGTCTGCCCGTGGCTGGTCCTCGACAAGGGCATGGCCGTGGAGGAGGCCATCAACCTCTCGAAGCAGGCCGGGCTGAAGCTGCCGGAGACGGAGGCCGCCGTCCGGAAGTACCTCAGCTCGAAGGGCCGGACCTGAGGCGCCTCAGGGCTGCCTGAAGAGGCCCTGCAGCACCTCGGCGGCGCGGGCGTCCCCCGCCCTGGCGGCGCGCTGGAACCAGGCCCGCGCACCCTCTGGATCCTTCGGCACGCCGCGGCCCTGGTAGAGCCGCACGCCCAGCTCGTACATGCCGTCGACGCTCCCGGCTTCCGCGGCCTTGCGGAGCCAGTCCGCCTGCTCGCGAGGATCCGTGGCGGCCCAGGCGAGTTCGACCATGGCCCTGGCATCCCCCTTGGCGGCCCGGGCGAGGCGCAGGGGCCGTTCCCGGAGGTCCTCCGCCGCCTGGTCCCGTTCTGCGGCCTGCTCGTCCTGGTCTCCGGGGTGGGTGGACGGGGGATACCGGTCCGCCACTCCGATGACCAGCCCGGTCTCCAGGTCGAGGGCCACTGCGCCGTGGGCCTCGGTGGCGATCCAGAGCACCCCGGGCGCCAACGCAAGGGACACGGGTGCGAGCCAGGCCGGGGCGGGCCGCCAACGACGCTGGGGCGGGAAGCCGTTCCCCGCCCAGGTCCAGAGAAGGGTGCTCCCGAGGTGCCGCACCCGGACCTGCCGCCCCGGGGCCGATAGAAGGGTTCCCGATGGCTGCCACGCCTGCCAGGCCTCGCCTGCCGGGAAGGCCGGCACCGTGCGTGGGCGGCAGAGGCGTTCCCGCACGGGGGGCAGGGCCCAGTCGAAGCCGGCCACTTCGCCGGGTCCGAAGGGACCCGCGGCGGGATCCAGAAAGCGGATGGGGAAGCCGGTGCCGGGATCCAGCTCCACCCGCGGACCGGGCTCCTCCGCCACCGCGCCCATGGCCCGGGCCGCCTCGGGAAGGGGCGCGGGAGCCGGCTCCCCCATCCGGGGCAGCCAGGGGAGGCGGCGCTGCGCGGAGGCCTCCCACACCATGTGGGCCCCCATGCGGAAGCCCTCGATGAAGTCGGCCCGCTGGGCGGGGGGGAGCGGCGCCGCCGCGGACCGGGCTGCCTCCTCCAAGGAGGCCTGCCGGTCCGGTTCCGGATGGGCCGGGGGCCGGCAGGCCCCCAGCAGCACGAGGACCGGGGCGAGCAGGGCGCGGCGCAGCCTCACCGGCTACCGGAGCCGGAAGGGCATGGTGAGGTGGAACCGGGCCGGAACGGGCTTGCCATCCACGAGGACGGGCTCGAAGCGCCAGCCGAGGGCATAGGCCACCGCGGTGCCCCGCAGGGCCTGGGGGCCCTTCGTGGCCCGGGCCCGGATCGGGATGCCGTTCTCGTCGATCACGAGTTCGACGATGACCGTGCCCTGGATGCGCTTCTCCTTGGCATCCGGCGGGTAGGCGGGAGGATCGGGCTGGAAGCGCACCTTCACCGCGTCCCAGGACCGCAGGACGGGGCGGTCCGAGGCGGCGCGGGGCGCGGGTTTGGGCATGGCGCGGGCCCCCAGAGCCGTGGTGCCGAGCAGGGCGGCTCCCGCGAGCAGGAGGGCCAGGCCCCGCAGGGAGGGGACGGGTTCGGGACGGGGCTGGAACAATCGGGTGATGCGGGACATGAGGTTGCCTCGGGCGGCCGCGAGGGCCGGATCGGGATCGGATGGGAGGGGCCGCCGCAGGGCGGCCAGGGCTGCGAGGCCCTGGGCCAGGGGCAGGGGATCGCCCAGGAGGGCCGCGGCGTCGTCGTCGCAGCAGTGCTCGCGGGCCTCCCGGATCTGGCGGGAGAGCCACCAGGCGGCGGGATGGAAGAACAGGAGGGCCTCCGCAAGGGTCTGCAGGAGGTTGGCGAGGTAGTCTCCGCGCCGGAGGTGGGCCAGCTCGTGGGCTAGCACCGCCTCCAGGGCATCGGGCGGAAGCGCGAGGAAGGCCGAGGCCGGCACGAGGACCACCGGCTTCAGCCAGCCCAGGGCCAGGGGCGAGGCCGCCCGGTCCGAGGCCAGCAGGCGCACGGTCCGGGGCAGCCCCATGCGTCGGGCCAGATCCCGGAGGCTGGCCTCCCAGGCCGCCGGCGCCGGCCTGGCCTGGGCCAGGTAGCGCCGGTCCAGCCACCACAGTCCCCCGCCGAGGCGGAGGAGCATGAGGGCCGTTCCCAGCATCCAGACCAGGGCGATCCAGGGCAGGGAGGTCTCGAGGCGGAGCGGACCGAAGCCCGTTCCGCCGGCGGCGGGAACTCCCGGCAGCTGGATGGCGATGGCCACGCCCTGGAGGGGTTCCGCGGGGCCCAGGGCCGCGAAGGTGAGGGCCGGGGCCAGCACCATGGCGGCCAGGCCCAGGCAGGCCCAGCGGTAGCGGATACGGGGCCCTGCGTTCCGGAGCAGGGCGAGCCCCGCCCAGGCTGCGAGGCCGATCAGGGCGTCCTCCCACAGGGCGTGGAAGATGGTGAGCCCCAGCCGCTGGAGCGCGAGATTCAGGAGGACGGGATTCATGGCCGCTCCTTCCGGAGGCGGTCCAGGTAGGCCTGGATCGCCTCCAGTTCACCGGCGCCCGCGGGCGCGTCCGACAGGGCCCGCAGCACCAGGCTGGCGGCGCTGCCCTCGAAGGCCTTGTCCATGAGGTCCCGCAGCAGGCAGGCCTGCGTGGGTTCCTCCGCCTGGGCGGCCTGGTAGACGTGACTCCGCGCGGACTCGTCACGGCTGGCCAGGCCCTTGTCCACCATGATCTGCATGAGCTTCAGCACGGTGGTGTACCCGATGTCCCGGCCCTCCGACAGGGCCGCGTGTACCTCGCGGACCGTCGAGGGGCCCCGGTCCCAGAGCACCCGGAGGATGGCGAGCTCGCCATCGGAGGGGCGGATGGGGTGGTCGGGCATCGGATCTCCAGGAGTGGATGACCGATAATGTACGAACCCGTTCGGAGTTGTCAACGAACTGGTTCGTACTTTTTTTGGGGGGATTACCTGAGGGCCTTCATGAGGATGTCCGCCAGGGGCCGGATGCGGGCAGGCTCGGCGAGGGTGGCCCCCCGGGCGGCGATGAGGCGGGCGGAGGACCGGCCCAGGACAGCGGTCTCGACCAGGCCGTGGGCCTTCAGGGTGGCGCCGGTCTGCACCAGGTCCACGATGGCGTCCGCCAGGCCCAGGAGGGGGGCCAGCTCCACGCTGCTGCTGAGGGGCACCAGCTCGGCCGTGAGGCCTTCCCGGGCCAGCCAGGCCTCCGTGGCCCGGGGGAACTTGGTGGCCAGCCGCAGGTGCGGGCGGGCCTTCAGGTCCTCCAGGGCGATGCCGGCAGGGGCGCAGAGGCAGAGGCGGCATTCGCCGAAGCCGAGATCCGCCAGCTCCAGCAGATCCATGTCCAGCTCGTCGAGGGTATCCGAGCCCACGATGCCCAGGCTCGCCACGCCGGCCGCCACGTAGCGGGGCAGGTCGCTGCCCTTGAGGAGCAGCACCGACACGCCGGGGGTGGCTGTGGGGATGCGGAGCACGCGGGACTTCAGGGCGGCGGCGTCGAGGGCCAGGGGAGTGGCGGCCAGGCGGGGCACCAGCTCGTCGCCGAGGCGGCCCTTGGGGAAGGCGATGAGGATGGGGGCGGTCATGGCTGCTCGAAGAGGTCGGGCCGGGTCTCGGCGAGGTCCAGGAGGCGCGAGAGCCGCACGCAGAAGCCCGCGGCCTGCCAGGGTCGGCCCAGCTCGGGGAAGAGGCGGTCGTAGCGGCCGCCCGCGGCCAACTCCTGCTGGGCCCCGGGGGCCCAGAGGCGCAGGGTGGGACCCGTGTAGAAGTCGAGGCCGGCCACGTCTGCCAGGTCCACGCGGAGGTCCAGCCGCTCGGGCAGGAGGGGCAGGAGGGCGTGGAGGGCCCGGTCCATGTGGGCCCGCTCGCCGGCCAGCAGGTCCGCGTAGGGGCTGGCGTCCAGGGCCTTCAGGGTGTCGGGGCCGTCGAGGTCGGAGAGGAGGGCCTCGGCGTGGGCGGTGAGGCGCCCGGCCGCGGGATGGTCCGCCAGGGCCTCGCGGACGCGGTGGGGGGCGCGGCGCGACAGGGCCGCCACCACGGCCTTTGCCAGATCCGGCGGAAGCTGCTCGGCCTCCAGGGGGCGGCGCACCAGGGCGGCATTCCCGAGGTGCAGGATGGCGCGCTTGAGGCCCAGGGCCTGGGGCACGGCCATGAGCAGCCGGGCCAGCTCCACGTCGGCCTCGGCGGAGGGCTCGCCCCCGGGCTGGAGGCGCTCGCAACCCACCTCGAAGCGCTCCACCGCCTCCCAGGGTTGCGCCGGGCGGCGGAAGACCGCGCCGGCGTAGGCCACCCGGTCGGGCGGCTCGGGGAAGCGGCGGGCCAGGAGCCCCGCCAGGGCCATGGTGAAGTCCCAGCGCAGGGCCACCAGGTCGTCGCCATCGAAGAACCGCAGGGCGCCCTCCGGTACCGGCTCGCGCAGCACCAGCGAGGGGTGCAGTTCCCGGTAGCCATGGGCGGCCAGCAGCGCCATGAGGGCGTCTTCCCACCGACGCAGCCGGGCGGCGGCGCCGAAGAGCAGGTCGGGGAAGTGGGGGGTGCGGACGGGCATCAGGCCTTCCCTCCGCCGGCTTCGGCGTGGCGGCGCACCAGCACCTCCACGGCGTCGCGCAGGCTCGCACCCTTCGCGAGGAGCAGGAGATCCAGGTGGAAGATCAGGTCGGCCGCCTCGCCCAGGAAGGCCTCGCGGTCATCGTTCTTGGCGGCGATGACCACCTCCCCGGCCTCCTCCACCACCTTCTTCCCGATGCGGTCCACGCCCTGGGCGAAGAGGCGCTGGGTGTAGCTGCCGGCCAGATCCGCCGAGGCCTGCCGCGTCTTCAGCAGCGCCTCCAGGCGGCCCAGCCAGGGCAGGGTGGCGGGCCAGGGCTCGTCGCCGTCGAAGCAGCTGTCGGTGCCCCGGTGGCAGCTGGGGCCCTCCGGCTCGGCGAGGATCAGCAGGGCGTCGCGGTCGCAGTCGGGGCGGATCTGGACGAGCCGGAGGCGGTTCCCGCTGGTGCCCCCCTTCACCCAGAGGGCTTGGCGGGAGCGGCTCCAGAAGGTGACGAAGCCCGTCTCCAGGGTGAGGCGAACGGCTTCGCGGGTGAGCCAGGCCACCATGCGGATTTCGCCGGTGGGGCTCTGCACGATGCCGGGGATGAGGCCGTCAGGGTCGAAGCGGAGGGTGTCGAGGTCCATGGTCAGGTCCGGACGAGGATGCCGTTGTGGGCGAGGTAGGCCTTGAGGCGGGGGATGGGGAGGGTCCCCTCGTGGAAGAGGGTGGCGGCCAGCACGGCGTCAGCGCCGTGCTCCAGGGCTTCGAGGAAATGGATCTCCAGGCCCGCGCCGCCGGAGGCGATGAGGGGGATCGGCAGCTCGGAGGCGCGCTCCAGCAGCTGCACGTCGAAGCCCGCACCGGTGCCATCGCGGTCCATGGAGGTGAGCAGGATCTCCCCGGCCCCCAGGTCGTGGAGCTCCCACAACCACGCCATGGCGGCCCGCTCCGTGGGTTCGGTGCCGCCCTTGAGGTACACGCGCCAGCCCAGGTCGGCGTCGCGCTTGACGTCCACCGCCGCCACCACGCACTGGCGGCCGAAGGCGTCCGCCAGCTCCGACACCAGGGCAGGGCGCAGGGCCGCCGCCGTGTTCACGGCCACCTTGTCGGCGCCGGCCCGGAGCAGGCGCTTCGCGTCGTCCACACAGGCGACGCCGCCGCCCACGGTGAAAGGGATGCTCAGCTCCCGGGCCACTTCCCGCACCCAGGCCTCCCGGGTGCCCCGGTTCTCGATGGAGGCGGCGATGTCCAGGAACACCAGCTCGTCCGCGCCCTCCAGGTCGTAGCGCTTGGCCAGATCCACCGGGTGGCCCAGGTCGCGCAGATCCTTGAACTGCACGCCCTTCACCACGCGGCCTTGCTTCACGTCGAGGCAGGGGATCACGCGCTTGGCGGGCATCAGGCGGCTCCTTCCAGGGCCGCCCGGGTGGCGGGACCGTCCAGGGGCAGCACGCCCTCCATCAGGGCCTTGCCGCTGATGGCGCCCACCACGCCGGAGATGCCGGCCAGGGCATCAAGGTCGGCGAGGCTCCGCAGCCCACCCGAAGCCTGCACCCGGAACCCCTCCTTCGCCACGAGGGCCGCGGCGTCGAGACCGGGGCCCTCCAGGGTGCCGTCCCGGCCCACGTCCGTGACGAGGGCACGATCGAAACCGAGCACCAGCAGCGACTCGAAGACATCCGTCGAAGCGCAGGCGCTGGCGGACTGCCAGCCGCGGGTGACGATGCGGCCGTCCTTCAGATCCAGGGCGGCAATGATGCGGTCGCCGGCCAGACCCTTGAGTTCGCGGGGCTGCTCCACGGCGAGGGTGCCCACCACCGCGTCGAAGCCCAGGTCCAGCGCCGTCTGGATCGTGGTCCGGTCGCGCAGCCCGCCGCCGAGCTGGAAGCGGATGCCGGGGAACTTCGCGGGAAAGCCGAGGAACGCCCCCTGCCGGGGCCGTCCGAAGGCGCCGTCGAGGTCCACGAGGTGGATGCGGCGGGCCCCGGCCTCGGCCAGGCGCGCCACCCAGGCTTCCGGCTCCAGGTCGTAGAAGGTGGCCTGGGCGGGATCCCCGTGGCGGAGCCGGACCAGACGGCCATCGAGGAGGTCCAGGCTGGGGATCAGTTGCATGGGGCCTCCGGGGCAGGCACCGCCGCGCCCATCCAGGCCAGCGCCGACTGGAGCAGAAGGAGACCGGCGGGGCCGGACTTCTCGGGGTGGGGCTGGAAGCCCAGGACGGTGCCCCGGGCCTCCACCGCGGCGAAGGGGCGCCCGTGCCGGGCGGTGTACACCGTTCCCGGGCCGGGTTCCAGGGCGTAGCTGTGGACGAAGTAGAGCCAGCCGCCCTTCGGGTCCGGGAGGCCGGGGTGGGGGAACCGCTGCTCCACCTGGCTCCAGCCCATGTGGGGCACCTTCACGCCGGGGCCCAGTCGCCTCACGATGCCGGGCACGAGGCCCAGCCCCGTGGCCTTGGGGGCCTCCTCGCTGCCCTCCGCCAGGAGCTGGAGGCCCAGGCAGATGCCCAGGAGGGGCCGGCCGTCGGCCACCAGACCGGGGATCTCGAGCCACCAGCCCCGCTCTCGGAGGGCCTTCTGGGCCGTCTCGAAGTGGCCCACGCCCGGCAGCACCAAGGGGCCGGTTGCCGCGCCCTGGTCGGGACGCTCGGCCCGCACGTGCTCCAGGCCCAGGCGGTCGAGGGCCCCCTCCAGGGAGGCCAGGTTGCCGGCGCCGTAGTCGATGAGCGTGATCATGCCGACAGCGTCCCCTTGGTGGAGGGAACACCGCTTCCCTCGATGCGGACTGCTTCCCGGAGCGACCGGGCCAGGGCCTTGAAGAGGGCCTCCACCTTGTGGTGGGTGTTCAGGCCCCGCAGCAGGTCCGCGTGGAGGGCCAGCCCGCCGCGCATGGCCAGGGCGATGAAGAACTCCCGCACCATCTCCACCTGGAACCCGTCACCCAGCACCACCGGCGGCAGGTCCGCATGGAACTCGCACCAGGGGCGGCCGGAAAGATCGACCACCACCCTCGCCAGCGCCTCGTCCAAGGGCACGTAGGCGTGGGCGAAGCGCGCGATCCCGGCGCGGTCGCCGAGGGCCTCCTTCAGGGCGTCCCCCAGGCAGAGGCCCACGTCCTCCACTAGGTGGTGGCTGTCCACGGGCAGGTCGCCCTCGGCCTCGACCACGAGGCCGAAGCCTCCGTGGCGGGCCAGCTGCATGAGCATGTGGTCGAAGAAGGCCAGCCCCGTGCGGATGCGGGCCTCGCCGCCTTCCAGGGCCAGCTGGAGGCGCACGCGGGTCTCGGCGGTGCGGCGCTCGATCGTGGCGGTTCTCATGCGTGCTCCCCTTCCGTCAGCATCGGCAGCAGGCCGCGCAGGCTCGCGAACTGGACATCCCCGGGCGCGGCGAAACGGGCGCGGTCCTCGCCCAGGGCGGCGAAGCGCCAGGCGAGCTCGGGCCGCAGGGCCGCGGCGGCCCGGAGGCAGCGGGCGTCGTCTACCGTGTCGCCCGCGAACAGCACCTCCTCGGCCCGGAAGGCGTCCGCCAGCTGGAGCAGGCCCGCGGGTTCGGGTTTCCGAAGGTGGGGCGCGGCATCGCAGACGGCGGGGAGCCGGAAGCCCAGCACCTGCCAGGCGAGATCCAGCTCCTCGGGGGGCCGGCCGGTGAGCACGGCCAGGTCCCAGCCCGTGGCCTCCAGTTCCGCCAGGGCCACGAGGGGCTTCTCCAGTCGGATGGTGTCCGCGTAGTGGCGCTGGACGGCGATCTGGGCCTCGGGCTCCAGGGCCGCCATGCGGGCCTCCAGCGCGGGGAAGCCCCGGCCGTCCGCGGCGGCCAGGACCGGCGCCAGGTCGCGGTCGCCATGGACCTCGGCCAGAGCCAGGGCCCCCGCGGCGAGCCGGAAGTCGTTGTTGAAGCCGCCCAGGCGCTTGAACGCGCGGTAGGCCTCGTCGGACCAGGGCAGGGCCGGGCGGAGTTCGGCCAGGGCCCGGGCCACGGCCTCCATGAAGCTGCGGTCCGCGTCGATGAGCACGCCGTCGATGTCCAGGGCCAGCAGGCGCCGCCGCCTCCGGGGCGCCGGGGGCGGCAGGCTCCCGCCCAGGGCCTTTGCCACCCGGGCCGCAGCGGCCTCGTCGCCCAGGGTGATGCGGGCCGCATCGGCGCCCGGCAGACGTCGGACCTTGAGGCCCGCGGCCTCCAGGGGCGCGGCGGGATCCGGCGAGACCTGCAGGAAGTTGGCCTCGCTCGGGGTGGCGCGGTGGGCGGGCAGGGCGGCAGCCAGCCGGTCGCGGCGCGCCGGCACCGATCGCACCGCCGCCTCGAAATCGGCGGCGAAATCCAGGGCCACGTCCAGGGCCTCCAGGCTGGCGGCCGGGATCGAGTAGGGAAGCTGCAGGGCGGCCAGCTTCCCCACCAGGGCCGGAGCGCCGATCAGGTAGCCCAGGCGCCAGGCGGCGGAGGCCAGGGCCTTGCTGAAGGTCCGGAGCAGGAGGACATTCGGGTAGCGGTCCACGGCCAGCCGGTGGGTGGCCGGCGCGAATTCCGCGTAGGCCTCGTCCAGCACCACGAGGGGCGGCCGGGGCCGGGCGGCGGCGGCCTCCAGCAGGGGCTCCAGGTCGGCGGGGGAGATCCAGGCACCGGTGGGGTTGTTGGGCAGGGTGAACCAGAGCTGGCGGCAGTCCAGGGCCGCGAGCCAGGGCTCGATCGGCAGGCCCTCGCCCACGGGCACCGCCCGCACCCGGCCACCGTGGCGGCGGGCCAGGAGCGGGTAGAGGCTGAAGCCGGGCTCGGGGATCGCCACCGCGTCGCCGGGCTCGAGACCGGCCATGGCCACCAGGTCCAGCAGGGCGCCGGAGGAGGGGCCCAGCAGGAGGCCGCCCTCGGGGGCGCCCAGCCGCTGCCGGAGCCGCTCGGTGAGCTCGGCCTGCCGCTCGGGATACTGGTGGAAGGGCATCCGGGCCAGGCGCTCCAGCAGGGCGGCCCGGGCGGCGGGCGGCCAGTCCGAGGGGGCCTCGTTCATGTGGAGGCGGAGGCCGCCCTCTGGCTCCGGCGGGCGCCGGTAGGCGGGCAGGTCGTTCAGGTCGGGTCGGAGCAGGGACATGGGGGACTCGGGATCAGGGTAGGCGAAGGCGAGGCTTCCGGGGATCACGGAGCGGGCTGGGCGCGGGATGAAAAAAACCGCGCCCTAGGGGTGATGGTGGCGGAGGGCGGCGCTGCGGCCGTGGTGAGGCAGGCCCTCGGCCTCGGCCAGCCGGGCCACCCAGGGAGCCATGGCCTGAGCATCACCGGGGGCGAGGGCCAGGAGGCTCTGCCGCTTGAGGTAGGTGGCCACGCCCAGGGGGCTGGTGTAGCGGGCCGTGCGGCCTGTGGGCAGCACGTGGTTGGGCCCGGCGCCGTAGTCGCCGAAGGCCTCGGCGCTGGCGCTGCCGATGAAGACGGCGCCCGCGGCGGTGAGGCTGGGCAGCCAGGCTTCCGGATCGGTCACGCAGAGCTCCAGGTGCTCAGGCGCCCAGGCCTGGGCCAGGGCGAGGGCCAGGTCGCGGCCCGCGCGCACCAGCCGGCCGTGGCGGGCGAGGCTCTGGGCCAGGATCTCCCGGCGTGGCGAGGCCTCGGCCCGGATGGCCAGCTCGCGGGCCACGGCCTCCAGGAGGCCGCGGTCGGCGCTGACGAGCACGGCGGCGGCGTCGGGGTCGTGCTCGGCCTGGGCCAGCAGGTCCTCCGCCAGCCAGGCCGGGTCGGCGCTGCCGTCGGCCAGCACCAGGAGCTCCGTGGGGCCGGCCAGGGCGTCGATCCCGCAGGTGCCCAGGAGCTGGCGCTTGGCCTCGGCCACGAAGCGGTTGCCGGGGCCGGCCACCAGGTCCACGGTGGGCTCGCCGTAGGCCAGCCAACCCAGGGCCTGGGCGCCGCCCAGGGGCAGCAGCTCCTCCAGGCCCAGCTCGGCGGCGCAGGCCAGCACGAGGGGATCCACGCCCCACGCGCCGGGCAGCGTGGGCTGGGGCCGGGGCGGGGTCACGCCCACGATGCGGCCCACGCCGGCCACCTGGGCGGGGATGACGGTCATGGCGAGGGTGGAGGGGTAGAAGGCCCGTCCGCCGGGAATGTAGACGCCCGCGGCGCCGAGGGGGCACCAGCGCTCGCCCACGGTGCCGCCGCCGGGGAGGGGGAGCTCCAGGTCGCGCAGGCAGGCCCGCTGGCCCTCGGCGAAGCGCCGGACGTTGGCGATCAGCTCCCGCAGCGCCGCCATGAGCTCGGGGCGCTCCCGGTCGAGGCGGGCCTTCGCCTCGGCCAGGGTCGCTGCGGGGATGCGCAGGGCGGCAGGGTCCAGGCGTACGCCGTCGAGGCGCTCGGTCCAGTCCAGGGCGGCGTCGAGGCCACGGGTGCGTACATCGGCCAGGATCGTGGCCACCGTCCGCCGCGTGTCTTCTTCCGTCTCGCCGCTCCGCGCCAGGGAGGCCACCCACCGGGGCAGCTCCGCCCGGTCCGTCAGGTCAGCAATGGGGATGAAGCAACACCTGTGCACCTCTCGGGTGAATGGACAGCCTGACAGGGCCCCACCGGGGGCGCAAGGCGGAATCAGGCAGGCAGCGCGGCGGCGACGGAAGGCTGGAAGAAGAAGCGGACGTTGGCAGGGGCGGCCTCTTCGGCCCACTCCCAGCAGGTGGGATCCGCCAGGATGGCCTGGGCCAGGCCGACGTGCAGGGCGTGGCCGGCGGCATGGGCCTCCACGAGGCCCAGCAGGGGGGCGCCCAGGAGGGCCAGGTCGCCCACCAGGTCGAGCATCTTGTGGCGGACCGCCTCGTCCTCGAAGCGGAGGGACTCGTTCAGGGGCCCCTCGCTGCCGAAGACCACGGCGTTCTCGAGGCTGCCGCCCAGGGCCAGGCCGCGGGCACGCATGGCCTCGATCTCCTGGGCCAGGCAGAAGGTGCGGGCGGCCCCCAGTTCCCGGCGGTACTTCTCGGGCGTGAGGCTCAGTTCGCGACTCTGGCGGCCGAGGGCCGGCACCGGGAAATCGATGGTGTAGCGCAGGCGGAGGCCGTCGAAGGGAGAGACGCGGATCCAGCGGTTCCCGTTCCGGACTTCCACGGGCCGGGTGATCTTGAGGAAGCGGCGATGGCCGTCGAGGCTCCTCGCGCCGGCCTCCAGGAGCGCCTCCACCCAGGGGCCGGCGCTGCCGTCGAGGATGGGGAGTTCTTCGGCGTCCACCTCGATGCGGAGGTGCTCGATCTCCAGGCCCATGAGGGCGGAGAGGAGGTGCTCAATGGTCTGCAGCCGCACGCCGTCCTTCACCAGGGTGGTGGACAGCACCAGGTCGCCGGCCAGGTTGGCCTTGACGGGGATCTCGGTGCCGGTGGGCAGGTGGACGAAGCGCAAGCCGGTCGGGGCGTCCACGGGCACCAGCCGCACCGTGCAGGGGCGGTTGCCGTGCAGGCCATGGCCCGAGATCGTGATCTCGCGGCCAAGGGTCTGGGGCTGGGTGCTGCGGGCCATGGAACGTCCTCGCAGACCCTCAAGCCAGTTTCATGCCGTTTATCTATCCAAATCATTTCATGATTTGGATAGAGATGGAGAAGGCCGGATTGTGGGTCCAGCCACCACACACCGTGGTCGGGGTCAGCGGGGCTGGGCCCGCTCCCAGTCCTCGGGGGTGGTGAGCTTCAGGTTGGAGCTGGGGCTGGGGATGATCTTCACGGCGAGGCCCAGGCGCTCCAGGAGGGCCACGTCATCGGTTCCGAGGTACCCCTCCGCCTCCGCCGCACGGAAGGCCTGCCGCCAGGTGGCCAGCCGTGCGATCTGGGGAGTCTGGGCCCGGAAGAACTCCTCGCGGGGTTCCGTCCTGAGGACCCGGCCCTCGGCGTCCACCCGCTTCAGGGTGTCCGTGGAGGGTTCCCCGAGAAGGACCCCGTCGTAGCGGTTCAGGGCGTCGAGGGCCTCCCAGAGGGGCACGGCCGGTGGAAAGGGGCGGACGGCGTCGTGGATCATCACGGGGGCCAGGGGCTGGTCGGGCAGGGCCTGGAGCGCGGCCCACACGGAGGCCTGCCGGGTGTCCCCGCCCTGGATCACCCAGCATGGGACCGCAAAGTCCCAGGCCTTGGCTTCCGCGAGATGCGCGGGGGGGACGGCGAGGGCGATGCCGGCCAGGTGGGGCATGCCCGGGGCGAGGAAGGCCTCCACGGTGGCCCGCAGGAGGGGGCGCCCCCCCCAGTCCCGGAACTGCTTGGGCAGGCCGCCCCCCATGCGCAGGCCGCGCCCCCCGGCCGGGATGACCAGGAAGGGGCGCTGGGGGTCAGCGGCGGCGGGTGATGAAGGGTTCGACACCGCGGTCCTTCAGGAGTTTGGCGAGCTGCTCGGCGGCTTTCTCGGCATCCTGCCGGTTGGTGTAGCTTCCCACGCGGACCCGCTTGACGGAAACTCCGCCCCGGGTGAGGGCGTCCTGGGTGGTCACGGGACCGAAGGCGTCCTCCAGCTGGTCCTGGAGGGCCTTCACGTTATCGGGATTCGACAGGGCGGCCACCTGCACCACATAGGGATCCAGCCGGTCGAGGGCGGGGTCCAGGGCGGCGGGAGCCCCCTGGGCGTCCACGCTGCGGATGCGGACCCGGGCGGTCCCCTGGCTGGAGAACCCGAGTTCCTCGGCGCCCTTCCGGGAGAGGTCCAGGATGCGCCCCTTGATGAAGGGCCCCCGGTCGTTCACCCGGAACATGCCGCGCTTCCCGTTCTCCAGGTTGCGGACCTCCACCAGGCTCCCCAGAGGGAGGGTCCGGTGGGCACAGGTGTACTTGTCGGGATCGAAAATCTCCCCGCTGGCGGTCGGCCGGCCGGAGAATCCGTCGTCCTCGCTTCCGTACCAGCTCGCCACGCCCTCCTCGACGAAGGCCCGATCGCCGGGCTGCAGGGGCGGGCCGCTGATGCCGGTCCGGCGGGCGGTGAAGGTCTCGGGGGGACGGGTGCAGTGGAGGGTGAAGGCCAGGGACACCAGCACCGCCACCTGGGGCGCGCCCAGGCGCGTGCGCCGGAGGAAACCCCCTGATCCAGGCACCACGGGAACTGGAGGGTCGAAGGCCACGTGGATCTCGTGGATCCAGTACGCAGCGGCCTTGCTCCAGTTGGTGGGGTGGAAGGGGGACAGCAATCGGACTCCAAAAGATCTGGGGGGCCTGATTAAAGGACACCCCCATATACATAGAAAGTATGATCTTTTTTCGTCCGATTGTAAAGAGCCGATATATGCAATAGCGATATATTCAGCGATCGCTACGCTTATCTTGCGCCGGGATCTATTGCCGGGAGGGGATCTCGGCCACCCGGAAGGGCTTCGGGCGGTTCCCTTCGGCAAGGAAGGGAGCCGGGAGGCGCCGGGCAGCGCGCAATGCCGCGGCCTCCGACCGGTATTCTCCCAGGAACACCTGGTAGCAGGTGCGTCCGTCGCGCATGGTCATGGGCAGGAGGAACAGATCCGGCTCCTGCTTCTTCAGGAGTTCAGCGGCATGCTGGACGGTGCTTCCCTGGCAGGCGATCTCCAGGCGGAGGGTCCACTTCCCGTGGAGGTGTTTCCGCTGGGCCTCGCCCTGGGCCAGCGCCACCTTCCAGGACCCCTCTGAGATGGCCTTGAACCGCTCCTGGCGGGAGGCGGGTCCGGCAGGCCGGGGCTCGGCGGCCTTCGGCTCGGGTTTGGGCTCGGGTTTGGACTCGGCCTGGGGTTCGGGCCTGGGGGTGGCCGGCGCCTGGGCCTCCGGGGGCGTCGCCACCGCAGGCTTGTCCTCCGGCCTGCCGGAGGGTGGCTGGACGGGGACCTTGGGCGCCTCCGGGGCCAGCGGGGTGGCCTTGGCGGGCTGCGACGCCGGGCTGCGGCGATGGAAGAACCGGATTCCCCCCCAGGCGCCCAGGGCCAGCACCAGGACGGAGCCGAGGGCCAGGATCCGCCGGGAGGGGGGGGCCGGAGGCGGCGCGGGGGGCTCCGGCAGCTCCGTGGTCCCAGAGGCCTCATGGTGGATGCGGAGGGGCTGCTCCGGGCTGGCCACGGGCACGGAGAGGGGCTCCGGCAGTCCGGGGGGCTCGGGAAATTCCGGGAGTTCGTCCAGCTCCGGAAGGTCGGGCAGCTCGTCGTCGGGACCCAGCTGGTCCAGGGCCTCGGACAGGTGCTCCAGGTTGGTGGTGGGGAGCTGGCTGGCGTGGATCTCGGAGAAGAGGGAGGGCTGGGGTTCCGCCGGGGGCTCCGGCAGGGCGGGGCTCAGGGGGGGCTGGGCCGGCTCCAGGGCGAGTTCCAGGGCCCGGCGATCCAGGGGGGGGAGCTCATGGAGGCGGGCCCAGCCGATCTCCCTCAGGAAGAGGGCGAAGGCCCCGAGGCGGAAGGGCTCGACCCCGGATTCCCGACTCAGCTCCAGCAGGGTCCGGCTGCCGTCCAGGAGGGCCGGGAGGCGGGAGAGGTCCGGGGGGAGGGTGAGCTCCTGGAGGCGCCGGCCCTCCAGGACCACGACCTGGTTGAGGGGGCCCAGCTCCTCCAGGACGGCTTCGCGGTTCCGGAGGTTCAGGACGCCCGACAGCAGCATCAGGGGGGTGTCGAAGGGCAGGCGGACCGTGGTGGCGTCCAGCTCCCGGGCCTCGAAGGCCGGCTGGTTCTCGTCGTCGGCCAGGGTGGCCCACACCACCCGCTCCACCTGGGCCCGGGCCACGTCCAGGAGGTCGCGCTGGGTGATGAAGCCCATCTCAATGAGGTTCTTGCCGATGGACATGCCCGGGTTGAGGTTGGCCAGGGCGTAGTCCAGCTGGGCCTGGGTGATCCGGCCCCGCTCCACCAGCAGGTGGGTCAGGCGGTCCAGGGGGTGGGTGCTCCCGGCGAAGACCACATCGCCGTGCTCCAGATAGACGGTCCGCTGGGGATCCTGGCCCAGGCGCCACAGGCCCGTGGCCTTCTGCCGGTGGCGGGCGAACAGGTCCTTGAGGGCGGGGAGGCTCATGAGACCGTCCATCGCTCGAGCTTGAGTTTGCCAACCTTCACCAGGAGCGACTGGCCGGGGCGGAGGGCCAGCCGGACCGAGGGGTCCCCGGCCTTCTCGCCATCCAGGCTCACGGCGCCCTGGCCGATGAGGCGCTCGGCCTCCTTGCGGCTGGCGGCCAGGCCGCGGTCCACCAGGAGGCGGGCGAGGGGGACTTCGCCGTCCGTGGGCGGCAGGGCGATTTCGGGGGCCTCCTCCAGGCTCCGCTCCGAGAAGCGGCGGATCCAGCGCTCCTCGGCCTCCCGGCCGGCGGCCGTGCCGTGGAAATCCGAGACGATCTGCCGGGCCAGGGCCTTCTTGGCGTCCATGGGGTGGCCCTGCCTCAGGACCTCGATCTCGGCGGGGAGCTTGTCCGTGAGGAGCAGATACCAGTCCCACATGAGGGTGTCGCTCACGCTCATGGCCTTGCCGAACTGGGTGTCCGGATCCTCCATGAAGCCGATGTAGTTGCCCAGGCTCTTGGACATCTTCTCGACCCCATCCAGGCCCAGCAGCAGCGGCACGGTCAGCACCACCTGGGGCTTCTGGCCCGAGGCCTCCTGGAGGATGCGGCCCTGCATGAGGTTGAACAGCTGGTCGTTGCCGCCCAGCTCCACGTCGGCCCGGAGGGCCACGGAATCGTAGGCCTGGGTCAGCGGGTAGAGCAGCTCGTGCAGCGCGATGGGCTCGCGGGCCTCCATGCGCTTGGCAAAATCGTTGCGCTCCAGCATCTGGGCCACGGTGAAGCGCGAGGTCAGGCGGATCCAGTCCTCCCCCTTGAGGCCGCCCAGCCACTCGCTGTTGAAGCGGACCTTCGTCCGCTCGGGGTCGAGGATCTTGAAGACCTGGGCCTTGTAGGTCTCCGCGTTGGCCAGGACCTCATCCCGGGTGAGGGGCGGACGGGTGGCCTTCTTGCCGGTGGGATCTCCGATGAGGCCCGTGAAATCGCCGATGAGGAAGGTGACCTCATGGCCCAGCTTCTGGAACTGGGCCATCTTGCGGATGAGCACGCCGTGGCCGAGGTGGAGATCCGGCGCCGTGGGATCGAAGCCGGCCTTGATGCGCAGCGGCCTGCCTTCCTTGAGCTTCGCTTCCAGCTGCTCGGCCTTGTGGCAGGTGACGGTGCCCTTCAGGAGCAGGGCGAGGGCATCGTTTACTGGATCAGAAGCGGCGGCCATGCCTGCATCTTGGCGGAAAAACGCCGCAGGCTCAATTGGAGGCTGGGTGGACCTCCACTTCGAGCACGCGCCGGGGAGCGGCATCCCCGGGTTTCCGGGAGCGGTCGAAGGTCACGGCCACGCCGGGGCCCTCCTTGGGACGCCAGCTCACGCGCACCTTGCCGCCGAACTGGGAGTTGATGGTGATCCCCTCGTGGCCCTGGAGGAGCTCGGGCGTGAGCTCCGGAGCGGGGGGCAAGCCCGGCTGCCAGCCCTTGGCCGCCGCCAGGAAATCGGCCTCCTTGGGCCAGGTGGCGGCCAGATCGGGATTCGCGGCGTACAGGGCCCGGCAGCCCTCGGGGGTCCGGAGCTGCTCCACCACGGCCCGGAAGTCCTCCCACTCGGGCCGCATCCGGTCGATGGCGAAGCCCAGCATCTGCTTCTTGAACCCTTCGGGATCCTTCTTCACCCGGTGGGCGAGGTACATGGCACCCCCCACGCAGGTGGTCAGGGCCAGCACGGCCACGACGCCGCAGCCGAGGAGCACCTTGGCCCAGGTGGGCATCCCCACCTTGGTGGGCTGTCCGTATCCGCCGTTGTCCCAGGAGGAATCAGCCATGGGTGGGCTCCTAGAGGAGGTTGCTGGCCAGCTCGGCGAGCTTGCTGCGTTCGCCCTTCACCAGGGTGACGTGGCCGGAGATGTCCAGGTGCTTGAAATGGTCCGCCAGGAAGCTCAGGCCGTTGGTGCTGGCGTCCACGTAGGGGTTGTCGATCTGGTGGGGGTCGCCGGTGAAGACGACCTTGGTGCCCTCGCCGGCCCGGGTGAGGATGGTCTTCACCTCGTGCGGCGTGAGGTTCTGCGCCTCGTCCACGATGAGGAACTGGCTGGGGATGCTGCGGCCCCGGATGTAGGTAAGGGGTTCGACGCTGAGGTAGCCCGCCTCCTCCAGCTGGGCCGCCGTCATGGTGGTCCGTCGGCGGGCATCCATGTTCGCGGCCACGATGAACTCCAGGTTGTCGTAGATGGGCTGCATGTAGGGTCGCAGCTTCTCGCCGATGTCGCCCGGCAGGTAGCCCAGGTCCCGGCCCATGGGCATGACGGGCCGGCTCACGAGCAGCTTGTGGTAGCGCTCGTCGTCCACCACCTGCTGGAGGCCCGCAGCGATGGCGAGCAGGGTCTTGCCCGTGCCGGCCTTGCCGAGGAGGGTGACCACCTGCACGGCGTCGTCCAGGAGGAGGTCCATGGCGAACTGCTGCTCGCGGTTGCGGGACTTGATGCCCCAGGGGGGGGCCTCCAGGCGCCGCAGGGGGTGGAGCAGGCCGTCGGCAGCCAGGAGGCGGCCCAGGGCCGTGTGGCTGGGATTGGTGCGGTCCACGAGAGTGACGAACTGGTTGGGCTCCAGGTGGAGCTCAGGATCAGGGGCCAGGCCCCCGTCATAGAGCAGGTCCACCTGCGGGGGGTCCACTTCCCAGGTGCGATGGCCCGTGTAGAGCTCGTCCATCTCCACCCGGTCCGTGGTGTAGTCCTCGGCCTGCACGCCGATGGCGTCGGCCTTGATGCGCAGGTTGGTGTCCTTGCTGATGAGGACCACCCGCTCCTTCAGCGTGTGCAGCAGCTCCCGGGCACAGGCCAGGATCTGGTTGTCGGCCTTGTGCTTGTCCGCGGAGAGGATGCCGAGGTCCAGGCTGTGGGCGGCCACGTCCACCTTGAGCGAACCGCCGCCCTCCAGGGGCACCCCGCGGCTGAGGCTGCCATTGGCCCGGAGGCGGTCCAGCATGCGGGAGACGGTCCGGGCATTGCGGCCCACCTCGGTCTGGTCCTTCTTGAAGTGATCCACCTCCTCGATGACCACGATGGGGATGACCACATCGTGCTCCTGGAAATGCAGGATGGAGTTCGGATCGTGCAGGAGGACGTTCGTATCCAGGACGAACACCTTCTTGCTGGATGGCGGGACCAAGTGACCTCCTGGTTTGGCCGGAGCCTACCACCAAGCGCCCGGGCGTGCACGGCTAGGCTTGGGCACCCCCCGGTGGGAAGATGGCCCTTCCCCCGGAGGCATGTCCGATGAGGTTCGCACCCATGGTCCTGGCACTGAGCACGGCTCTTTCGGCGCAGACGCCGCCCGCCTACCCGCAGACCCGGAAGGACGCGGTGGTGGACGACTACTTCGGCACCAAGGTGCCCGACCCCTACCGCTGGCTGGAGGACGACAACAGCCCGGAGACGAAGGCCTGGGTGGAGGCCCAGAACAAGGTCACCTTCGGCTACCTCGAGCAGATCCCCGAGCGGAAGGCCATCCTCTCCCGGCTGACGAAGCTGTACGACTACGAGAAGTACTCCGCTCCCTTCAGGCAGGGCGGTCGCTACTTCTTCACCTACAACAAGGGTCTGGAGCCCCAGGCCAAGCTGTACTGGACCGAGGGCCTCAAGGGCGAGCCCAAGGTCCTGCTGGATCCCAACACCCTCTCCAAGGACGGCACCGTGGCCCTGGCGGGACTCGCTGTCACCCACGATGGCAAGCGCATCGCCTATGCCCTGGCCGAGGCCGGCTCGGACTGGATCACATGGCACGTCCGCGACGTGGCCAGCGGGAAGGACCTCGCGGACGTCATCCGCTGGTCCAAGGCCAGCGGCGCCAGCTGGCGGAAGGATGGCAGCGGCTTCTACTACAGCCGCTACGACGCGCCCAAGCCCGGCGACACCCTCAAGGGGATCAACCAGAACCACCAGGTGTTCTTCCACAAGCTGGGCACGCCTCAGGCGGAGGACATGCTCGTCTACAAGCGGGCCGACCATCCCGACTGGTACCTCGGCGCCACCGTGAGCGACGATGGCCGCTGGCTCGTCATCAGCGCCGGCAAGGGCACGGACCCGAAGACGAGCCTCTTCGTCCAGGACCTCTCGAAGCCCGGCGCCAAGGTCGAGCCGCTGCTGGAGGCCATGGACGCGAGCTATGCCGTCATCGGCAACGACAAGGACACCTTCTTCGTCCTGACCGACAAGGACGCCCCCCGCTACCGCCTGGTGGCCATCCGCCCGGGCCATGCCCAGCCCGCCCAGTGGAAGACGCTGATCCCGGAAGCCAAGGGGCGCGACGTGCTCGACGGCGTCTCCTTCGTGGGCAACCGGTTCGTGGCGAACTGGATGCACGACGCCCACACCCGCATCACCTTCCACGATCTGAAGGGGCGAGAGGCCGGCGAGCTGGCCCTGCCCGCCATCGGCAGCGCCAGCGGCTTCGGGGGCGAGCGGAAGGATCTGGAGACCTTCTACGCCTTCACCAGCTTCACCTACCCCACCACCATCTACCGCTACGACTTCCGGACCGGTAAGAGCGAGGTGTTCCGGGCCCCGAAGGTGGACTTCGATCCGGCGGCCTATGAGACGAAGCAGGTGTTCTACCCCAGCAAGGACGGCACGAAGATCCCCATGTTCCTCACCTACAAGAAGGGGCTGAAGCTCGACGGGATGAACCCGACGCTCCTCTACGGCTACGGCGGCTTCAACATCTCCCTCACGCCCTCCTTCTCCTCCACCCGCGTGGCCTGGCTGGAGATGGGAGGCGTGTACGCCATGGCCAACCTGCGGGGCGGCGGCGAGTACGGCATGGACTGGTACAACGCCGGACGTCTGCAGAACAAGCAGAATGTCTTCGACGACTTCATCGCCGCGGCGGAGTGGCTCATCCGCGAGAAGTACACCAGCACTCCGAAGCTGGCCATCCAGGGCGGCAGCAACGGCGGCCTGCTCGTCGGCGCCTGCGAGACCCAGCGGCCTGATCTCTTCGGCGCCTGCCTCCCCGCCGTGGGCGTCATGGACATGCTGCGCTTCCACCTGTTCACCCTGGGCTGGGGCTGGAAGAGCGACTACGGCAGCAGCGAGACGAAGGAGGGCTTCGACACCCTCCTCAAGTACAGCCCGCTCCAGAACATCAAGCCGGGCGTGAAGTATCCGCCCACGCTCATCACCACCAGCGACCACGATGACCGGGTGGTGCCCGCCCACAGCTTCAAGTTCGCCGCGACCATGCAGGCGGACCAGGCCGGTCCGGCGCCCGTCCTCATCCGCATCGAGACCCGCGCCGGGCACGGCGCCGGCAAGCCCACGGACAAGATCCTGGCCGAGATCGCCGACGAGTACGCCTTCCTCGTGAAGAACCTGGGCATGACCCTGCACTGAGGATTGGGCCCGCCATCCCGTCGCCGGCACCGGGAGGGCCGGCGACGGAAATCACAGGTCTCCAGCGATGGCCCTAAGTCGTTCCATTTCTTTGGATATTTTCCCTTCAGAAGTGGCGCGGCACGGCCGATACGTTTTCTAGTGACTGCCCTGAAGTGGTTTCGGGGGAGCCCTGAGGAGACGAATCGATGAAGCTGGTCACCCTTCTGTCCGCTGCCGCCCTGCTCGCCGCGCCCCTGACCGCCGGCGACTACGACGCCCTGGGCAAGACCATCAAGCATGCCTGGCCCAAGTGCGGAACCATCGCGGTGGTCTGCGATGCCTCTGCCAGCCATGGCGCCGTGGAATCCCTGGCCAGCGCCCTCCCCGGCGTGAAGCTCATGGTCGTGGACGTCAAGGGCCCCCAGGAGGTCGGCAAGGCCGTGGCCACCCTGGGCTCCCGCAAGCCCGATGCCGTGGTCCTGGTGGCCGGTGACCACGTGGCCGGAGACGGCAGCAGCGCCGCCTCCTTCCTCATCCAGCGCATGGCCGCGGCCAAGGTGCCCACCGCCGCCACCACCGAGCAGGGCGTGAAGCAGGGTGCGGTCATGGGCGTGGGCCCCGGCACCGGCGGGAAGCTCCTGGCCAACGCCAAGGCCGCCAGCGCCACCGGCGCCGCCATTCCCCAGGGCGCCGTCCAGCTCTAGAAGGTCCCGGATGCCGACAGGCCAGGCTCCTCGGAGCCTGGCCTGTTGATGTACCGGCCTACTGCGCCTCGATGGCCTTGAGCAGGGCCGCGTCCTTGGGGAGCTGGCCCACGTCGGCGAGGCGGGGGACCAGGCGCTTCCAGAAGGGCTCGGCGACGAAGACCCGCTTGAAGAGGGGCAGGGCCTCGTCCAGCTTGCCGCTGGAGGCCAGGGCCACGGCCTGCCAGAAGGGCATCTCCCACACGCCGGGCGCCACCTTGGCAGCCGCCTCGTAGGCGGCCTTGGCCTCGGCCCACTTGCCGGCGGTCACGTAGCCGTCGCCCTGGTCCATGAGGATGTAGGCCCGGCGCAGCTGGATGAGGCGACCCAGCTCCTTCAGGGGATCGGGGCTGTCCTCCACCCGGAGGTCGAAGAGCTTGTCGTTCCAGGGCTGGCCGGAGGCTTTGCCCTTCACGATGAGGATGGCGGCGCTCTGCTGGCCGCGGATGTCGCCGCCCTGGGCCTGGGCCGCCCGGAGGGCCGCCAGCATCCGGTCCGCCAGGTCGCCCTTGGCTTCGCGGAAGGCCCTGGCCATAGCCGGCCAGACCGTGGCCTTGTCCATGAGGTTGGCCTCCACCGTGAAGCCGTCGCCCACCTCGTCGCCCGCGGCCTGGATGCACTTGGCGCCCGTGTGGGCCGCGGCCCGGCCCTGGGCGTCCACCATGGCAACCTGCCGCACCTCCCGGTCCGGATCCGCCGCCAGGAGCGCCTTCAATGCCTCCGGGGCGGACTTCCCGGCCCGCATGAGGGCCAGGCCCAGGGCGCCATAGGTCGGATCCGTGAAGCTCTGGGTGGCCACGGCCCCCACGCCGGCCTCCGCCCAGGGCACCGAGGAGCCCACGGAGAACCAGTGGCTCTGCACTGCCACCCCCAGCTCTCCCGTGGCCGCGTCCCGGGCCACGATGGAGAAGGTGTGGACCGGGCGGCGGGGCACTCCGCCTGCAGCCAGCGGAACGAGGGCCAGGGCCGCGAGGAGGGCTTGGGCGAGGGGGCGCATGGGATCTCCGTACCGGGGAATTGGGGTGGGACCCCATCCTAGCGCCTGGCCGCTGGCCCGGGTCGGCCTACCGCGACGGGGCGGTGGTCGCCACGGGGAGTTCCACCACGAACACGCTGCCCCTGGGGTGATTCCCCTCGACCCAGATCCGTCCGCCGTGGGCTTCGGCCACGAGCTGGCAGAAGGCCAGCCCCAGCCCCGACCCGGAACGGGCGTTGGCGCCGGCT
>DASVZU010000085.1:0-12141 GCA_036391515.1 Holophagaceae bacterium | reverse complement strand
CCCAGCATCACCTCCATGGGCACGCTGTGGTGGAGGATGCTGCCCTGCCCGTCGGGGCGGCCGCGCTCGATGTTCTTGCGGCGGCTCTCGGCCGGGTCCACCCAGACGTAGAGCACCGCCGCCTTCTCCAGGATGACGGGCGAGAGGGTCTGGAAGGCGGTCTCGTAGCCCTGGGGCGGGCAGAGGGGGAAGGCCGAGCCGTTGGCGCCGCCCCGGGCGGCCTCGATGACGAGGGTCTTCCCGGCCTTGTCCTGGGCGTTCTGGCGGTTGAGGGCGTCGAGCTCGGCCCGGCATTCGGCTTCCAGCGCCGCGGCCACCTTCAGGCGGAGGCGGTGGGGCAGTTCGCCCATGGGCTGGGCCAGTCCCACCCTCGCGTGGGCCGCGTCCAGGCGATCCATGAGGTGCTGGGCGGCGCTGGCCACCTCCACCTGCCGGCTGCCCATGAGGTTCGCGTAGTCCTCGTTCAGCAGCTCGATGAGGACGGCCCAGGTCCAGTTGTCGCGGAAGGGCCGGTTCGGACCGTGGTAGTAGGCGTACTCGAGCCCGTTCGCCTTCAGTTCGTCGTCGATCCGGTGCATAAGGTGCACGTACGGGTAGTCGTCCAGCTGCAGGGTGGGCCCCATGTGGAAGTCGTTCCGGCACTGGTCGGGCGTCAGGCTGGCCAGGTAGCGGCGCACCTCGGACTTCCCGGAGGCCGGCAGGCTGAAGAGGAGGATGGTGTCGAGGATCTGGCTCATGGTTCCCTGCGTGTGAAACCCCAAGGATGCCATGACCGATCGCGGTCTGCCGCGGTCCGTGCTACTCCTGGAGGATGCGGGATCGGGAGATCGTCGAGCGCGTCCGGGATGCGACGGACCTGCTGGCCCTGGTGGGCCAGGCGGTGAAGCTCCGGAAGCAGGGGTCGGCCTTCGTGGGCCTCTGCCCCTTCCATGCCGAGCGGAGCCCCAGCTTCCAGGTGGTGCCGTCCCGGGGGTTCTACCACTGTTTCGGCTGCGGCAAGCACGGGGACGCCTTCGCCTGGCTCATGGAGCGGGAGGGACTCAGCTTTCCCGAAGCCCTGGAGCAGCTGGCCCGCTCGGCCGGCATCGAGCTGCCCCAGCGCCGGGAGCGGCCCGCCGCCGAGGTGGACCTGGAGGACCGCCTGCGCTCGGCCCTGGACGCGGCCCAGGCCTTCTACGAGCGCCAGCTCGCCCGCCACGAGGGCGCCCGCACCTACCTGCGGGAGCGGGGATATGGCGACGCCTTCATCGCCGAGGCCGGCTTCGGCGTGGCGCCCGACGCCTGGGACACCCTGGTGACCCACCTGCGCGGCCTGGGGTTCTCAGGCGACCTGCTGGAACAGGCCGGCCTGGCCAGCCGCAGCGAGCGCGGCACCCCCATCGACTTCCTCCGCAACCGGCTCACCATCCCCATCCACGACGCCCGGGGCCGCCTGGTGGCCTTCGGCGGCCGGATCATGGGCCAGGGGCAGCCCAAGTACCTGAACACCCGGGACACCCCCCTCTTCCACAAGGGGGAGAGCCTCTTCGGCTTCCACCGTGCCAAGGGAACCCTGAAGGACGGGGCCCTGGTGGTGGAGGGCTACTTCGACGTGCTGCAGCTCCACCAGCACGGCATCTACCAGGCCGTGGCGCCCCTGGGCACGGCCCTCACGGAAGACCACCTCAAGCAGATGGGTCGCTTCACCCGTCGGGCCATCCTCTGCTTCGACGGGGATGCCGCGGGGCGCCGGGCCATGGAGAAGGGCCTGCGCATGGCCCTGCCCCTGGGCTTCGAGGTGCGCCTCCTGGAGCTGCCCCAGGGCGAGGATCCCGACACCTGGTGCCTCAAGCTGGGTGCCGAGGCCTTCCGGGATCTCCTGCGCACCGCGCCGGACTGGACGGCCTTCATGATCGACCGGGCCCTGGAAGGCAAGGACCTGCGCCGGATCACGGACCGCATGGGCGCGTTCAAGGATCTGCTGGACTTCCTGCCCTTCCTGCCCCGCACCCCCGAGACCCGCGAGCTGTTCGCCAGCCTGGCCCACCAGCTCCAGCTGCCAATCCAGGAACTGGATCGCGCTGTGGGGGCCCGCCGCCAGGCGCCGCCCCCCTCGCCGATCACGGCCGCGCCTCCCCTGCTCCAGTTGGACGAGCTGATCCGCGCCCTCATCCTGCTCTGCCGGGAGGGCCAGTGGCGCCGGGTCCAGGAAATCCCGCCAGCCTGGTGGGAGGCCCTGCCGGGTGCGCCGGTCCTGCAGGCCCTTCTCGACGCCGAGGGGAACCCCGACCAGCTGCCGGCGGAACCCCTGGCGGCCGTGCGCCGTGCCGAGGCCCAGGCCAGCCGCCAGGAGGACGGGGAAGGGCGGGATCCGGAAGCCCTGCTGACGCGCCTGGAGGCCGACTACGTCGATCGGGAGATCCAGGCCAACAACCGGCTGCTCCAGGATCCCCGCACCCTGTCCGACCGGGCGGTGACGGATCGTCTCATGGGCCGACAGAAGGATCTTCTCATCCGCAAGAAGGAGCTGTCCCAGCGGCGCCGGACGCGGCGCTGAGCTGCCGCCGGCGCGGTCCCGCGGCAGTCGCGCAAACCCAGCCCTTGCCGGAATTCCCGGACCCCCTATACTGGAAAGTTCCGGGTCGGTCCGTACATTGGCCGGACTCTGCTCTCTCCTCGGTCACCGGTCCCTTCCGGTCCGCCCGCCTGCCGCGCTCTTTGAGGTCCGAATGGTTCTGACGCCACTCCGCGAAGACTACTACGATCTGACCAAAGCTCTCATCTCCCTCGGAAGGAAACACGGATACCTGCTGGTCGACCAGCTCAACGATTTCCTCCCACCCTCCGCCTCCAGCCCCAATGACCTCGAGCAGGTCATCGGGCTGTTCGCCCGCCTGGGCGTGGGCGTGGGCGCCACCGAGGAGGAGGCCATCCTGGCCCGGGAGGCCATCGAGCCGGAATTCGTGGCCGTGGAGCCCACCGCCAAAACCGACAAGGATCTCGAGATCGAGATCGACAGCCCCGACAGCGACAAGTTCAACGACCCCGTCCGCATGTACCTCAAGGAGATGGGCACGGTGCCCCTCCTCAAGCGCGAGGACGAGGTGGAGATCGCCAAGCGCATCGAGGTGGGCGTCCGCAGCGTGATGCGGGCCCTTTCCCGCTCCCGCCTGGCGGCCAGTCTCCTCATCGACATCGGCCGGATGCTCAAGGAGAACCCCGGCAAGATCCGCGAGGTCGTGGGCCTCTCCGACGAGGTGGACGAGGACGAGGATGCCGAGAGCACGTCGGCCACCCAGCACGTCCACCACCAGTTCGAGAAGCTGCTGGTGTACGACCAGGCCCTCCAGGAGCTGCTGGACGTGAAGCGGCAGGTAGATGCCGGCACCAAGACCCTGCCCAAGAAGCGCAAGCTGGACCGGGAGATCCTCCAGGCCCGGGCCCGCCTCTCCCGGCAGATCCGCAAGCTGGGCCTCAACAGCCTGGCCGTCACCCGCCTCATCGACCGGATCACCCACCAGCACAGCCAGGTCATGGCCGGCGAGCGGAAGTGCCGCGAGCTGAGGGACCGCCTGAAGAACCCGGCCTTCGCCAAGCTGAAAGACCGCTACAAGCAGGAACTGGAGCACATCGAGAAGACCCTCGAGGAGTTCTTCGTCAAGTACGAGACCACCAGCGAGGTCTTCCACCGGGACTTCAACGGGCTCAAGGGCGCCGAGAGCATCAGCCGAGCCGCCAAGGCCGAGCTGATCGAGGCCAACCTCCGGCTCGTGGTGTCCATCGCCAAGCGCTACACCAACCGCGGCCTACAGTTCCTGGATCTGATCCAGGAGGGCAACATCGGGCTGATGAAGGCCGTGGACAAGTTCGAGTACAGCCGTGGCTTCAAGTTCTCCACCTACGCCACCTGGTGGATCCGGCAGGCCATCACCCGCGCCATCGCGGACCAGGCCCGCACCATCCGCATCCCGGTGCACATGATCGAGACCATCAACAAGCTCATCCGCACCCAGCGCGAGCTGGTCCAGAAGCTGGGGCGCGAACCCTCCTCCGAGGAGATCGCCCACGCCATGGACATGCCCGTGGGGAAGGTCCGCAAGGTGATGAAGATCGCCCAGGAGCCCATCTCCCTCGAGACGCCCATCGGCGAGGAGGAGGATTCCCACCTGGGGGACTTCATCGAGGACAAGACCGTCGTCTCCCCCGTGGAGCAGGTGGTCCAGCAGCGCCTCAAGGAGACCGTCCGCAACGTCCTCAACACCCTCAGCGAGCGGGAGGAGAAGGTGCTCCGCATGCGCTTCGGCGTGGGCGACGACGGCTCGGAGCACACGCTGGAGGAGGTCGGCAGCGAGTTCGCCGTCACCCGCGAGCGCATCCGCCAGATCGAATCCAAGGCGCTCAGGAAGATCAGGCATCCTCGCTACTCCAAAACGCTCAAGGCCTTCCTCGGCTGAGCACGGTTCCTCCTGTTTCCAAAGGGCCCTCCGGGGCCCTTTGGCTTCCATCCCCGCCCCCTCGCGGTAGCCTGGACTTCCCGTGACCGACGCCAAGGATCCCTACGCTCCCCTCCGGAACCGCCTCTTCCTGGCGATCTGGATCGCGGCCATGGCCTCGAACGTGGGCACCTGGATCCAGAGCGTGGGCGAGAAGTGGCTCATGGGCGAGCTGACGCGGTCCCCTCTGCTGATGAGCCTGATCGAGACGGGCTCCACCCTGCCCATGCTGGCCCTCTCCATGCCCGGGGGCGCCATCGCCGACATCGTGGACCGGCGGAAGCTCCTGCTGGGGACCCAGGCCTGGATGCTGATCGTGGCGGCGGCCATGGCCGTCCTCTCCGCCCTGCACCTGGTCACGCCGGGCATCCTCATCGGCATGTCCCTGCTGCTGGGCGTGGGCGGCGCCTTGAATGCCCCGGCCTGGCAGGCCTCCGTGCCGGACCTGGTACCCCGGGACCAGATCCCGGCCGGCGTGGCCCTGAACAGTGCCGGCTTCAACGTGAGCCGGGCCGTGGGCCCGGCCCTGGGCGGCCTCATCGTGGGCGCGTTCGGGGCCACCTGGGCCTTCGCCCTCAATGCCGTGTCCTTCATCGGCGTGGTGGTGGTCCTGAAGGCCTGGAAGCGCCAGCCGGTCACCACGGACCTGCCGGCGGAACGCTTCAGCGCGGCCATGAAGGTGGGCCTGCGCTATACCCGGCACCGCCGGGTCCTGCAGGTGATCCTCCTCCGCAGCGGCGGCTTCGTGTTCTTCGGCGGCACCATCTTCGCCCTGCTGCCCACCCTGGCCATCCACCGGCTGAACCTGGGCTCCGTGGCCTTCGGGCTCCTGCTGGGCTGCATCGGGGCGGGGGCCGTGGGCGCCACCTTCATCCTGCCCCGCATCCGCGACCGGTTCGGATCCAACGCCCTCCTGGCCGCCTTCACCGGCCTCTTCGCGGGCGGGCTGCTGGTGCTGGCCTTCGTGCAGCACACCCTGCCCGTGGCCCTGGCCCTCCTGGTCTGCGGCATGGGCTGGCTCTCGGTACTGAGCACCTACAACACCGGGGTGCAGCTCTCCGTGCCCTCCTGGGTGCGGGCCCGGGCCCTGGGGGTCTACATCACGGTCTGGGGCGGCGCCATGGCCTCGGGTGCGGCCTTCTGGGGCTGGGTGGGCGAGCGCTGGGGCCTCCATGTCGCCTTCGCCGGCGCGGCCTTCGGGATGCTGGCGGTCCTGGCCGCCACGGCCCGCCTCCGCATCCAGGCGCTGCACGAGCCCCTCGACCTGTCCCCCCACCGCCTCCAGCCCCATACGCCCGAGTCCATCCACCCGGACGAAGGGCCCATCATGACGGTGCTGGAATACATCGTCCCCATGGAGCGGAAGGCCGAGTTCCAGGCGGCCATGCGCGAGGTGCGCCGCATCCGCATCCGGGATGGGGCGGTCCGCTGGTCCCTGTTCCAGGATCTGGCCCGGCCCGAGCCCGCCTCCTGCCGCTTCGTGGAGAGCTTCCTCAGCTCCAGCTGGGGCGAGCACCTCCGCCAGCACCACCGGGCCACGGTGGAGGACCGGGCGGTCCTCCGGCGAGCCTACGCCCTGACCGAGGACGGCAAGCCGGGGATCCGCCACCTGATCGCCGCCTGGGACGAACCCGTTTCCATACTCGACCGCATCCTGGAATAGCTGGGATCGCTGGAGCCCGGGCCCGTTTCCGGTCATGCTGGGTGCATCGCTGCGGAGTCATCCCCCGTGCTGTCGAAGGACCAGACGCTGGGCAAGTACCAGATCCTGGACCGCCTCGGATCGGGGGGGTTCGGGGCGGTATACCTGGCCATGGATACCTGGGTGAACCGCAAGGTGGCCCTGAAGGTGCCCCACCAGCAGCAGGACGAGATCGTGGACCTGCTCAAGGAGCCCCGCATCATGGCGGGCCTCAAGCACCCGAACATCGTCGAGCTCATCACCGTCGAGCGGAAGAACGGCATCTTCTTCATGGTGCTGGAATACGTCGAGGGCGAGAGCCTGGACCGGATGATCCGCCGGGAGCGGGCCCTGCCCCCCACCCGGGCCCTGGAGATCGGCATCGACGTCTGCAGCGCCATCGCCTTTGCCCATGGCCACCAGATCCTGCATCGCGACCTGCGGCCCGCCAACATCCTCGTCAACCGCGAGGGCGTGGCCAAGGTCACCGACTTCGGAACGTCCCGGGTGCTGGAGCTGCAGCACGTGCCCTACGCGCCCACCCGCATCGGCTCCCCGCCCTACATGGCGCCGGAGCACTTCCGGGGCCGGGCCGTCTTCCAGTCCGATCTCTGGTCCCTGGGTATCACGCTCTACGAGATGCTCACGGGCACCGTGCCCTTCTACGACGCGGATCCCCTGAAGATCGCCCAGGCGCTCACCAGCCAGGAGATCACGCCGCCCCACCAGCGGAATCCCATCGTGCCCAAGGCCTTCTCCGAGGTGGTGATGAAGGCCCTGGCCGTGAACCTGGGCGAACGCTACCTCTCGGCCCAGGCCTTCCTGGAAGCCTTGCGGCGCCTCAAGGACAACGTGGCGCGGGAGACCCGCCCCCTGGGCACGGCCATCCTCTCGACATCCGTCTCCGGCCCCCATCCGACGCTCCGCTCCGCCTCCACGCAAGGCCGGCTCTGTCCCTTCTGCTACTGCCCCCTGCCCCGCATGGCCACGAGGTGCCCCCGGTGCAGCGAGAAGATCCCCGACCGATGACCTGGTCCTCAGCCAAGGAATCGGTCAAGCGGACCTGGAGCCGCCGGTGGGTCCGCCGGATCACCTACACCCTCGTGGGCGGCACCGCGGTGGTCGCCACCGGCACCTGGGTGTTGGACCGCCCCTTCGTCTACCAGTGGCTCGTGGGCCAGGCGGACGTGGCCCTGCGGAAGGAGACGGGGCTCTCCCTCTCCGTGGGCCAGGTCGAGTTCCATCCCCTGCTCGGCACCCTGACCCTCCGGGACATCGCCGTGGGCGGGGACCTCCTGCATGTCAGCCGCCTGGATCTTCAGGCGGATCCCGGGTCCCTGTTCGGCAGCCGCCCCCGGATCTTCTCCCTGCGCCTGGACCACCCCCACCTCCGCCTCACCGAGGCGAATCTGGCCCAGATCCACCTCAGGGAGCGGCCGCCCCGGAAGGGTCCCCTGCCCCAGGTCACCCTCGATCTCCTGGCCCTCACGGGCGGGGAGGTGGAGATCCCGGAACCCGTGCGCGGGCTTCCGGCCACCCGCTTCCGCTTCGAGGTGAAGGGCACCGGTGTCGGCCCCAACCGGCTGCAGGTGGCCTTCACCGCCCCCCAGTTGATCGTGAAGGGACCGGACGGGTGGGAGAAGGGGCGCATCGATTTCAAGGGCGAGGTCTCCGAGCCTGTGCTCCTGCTCCACGAGGGCTATGCGCGGCTGGGGGACAGCCAACTGCGCCTCACGGGCCGCTTCGACCCCAGGAGTCTCCAGAAGCCCGAGCGCGTGGAGGCGAGGATCTCCGGTGTGGTGGGGCTGGTGCAGGCCCTCCGCTGGGCCGGGATCGGCCCCCATCCCCCCCTCGAGGGCAGCCTCGATCTGACGGCCACGGTCCGGGGGACCCTGGCCCATCCCCGGTGGACGTTCTCAGCCGACGGCCTGGATCTGCGCCCGGCCTCCACCTCCCTCGAGCCAGGAAACCTGGAGGTTCGTGCCCAGGGGGGCCTCGACCAGGCCCGCCTGGAGCGCCTGCGCTGGTCCTCGCCCCAGGGGTCGGTGGAGGCGGAGGGTGCCTGGACCGCCCACCACCAGACGCGACTGCGCGTCCAGGGCGGATCGATCAGCCTGGATGCCCTCAGCCGGATGGTCCGGGTGCCTGAGCTGCAGGGGGTCCGGACCACCCTGGAGGCCCAGATCCAGGGCCCTGGGGATCCTGCGGAATTCCGCCAGCTGGACCGCTGGGAGGGAACGGCGCGCCTCGCCCTTGACCAGAATGGGCGGGACGCGGGCGGGCTGAGCGTCTCGCTGGGGCAAGGCCTGGCCCAGGTCCAGGACCTGAATCTGGATCTGGAGAACCTGAAGGTCCAGGGCTCCGCCAGGACCCAGCTCGGGCCCCGGAGCCTCGTGGATCTCCAGGCCCAGGGCGCGGTCCAGGTGGATGCCGCCCAGGTGGCCCACGCCCTCGCGGCCTGGAAGGTGGTGGATCTGGACATGGGCGGCCGGACCCAGGCCCAGGCCCAGGTCCGGTGGAGTGCGGCCAAGGGGCTGGAACTGGATGGTGACGTGGAGGTGGGCTCACCTCGCTGGCACGGCGCCACGGTGGACCAGCTCAAGGCCCAGGTGGAGATCCGGCGGTCCGATCTCAGCGTCCGCGACATCCAGATCGAGAAGGGCGGGGGCCGCGGCGGCGGGGACCTCTGGCTCACCTGGGGACGCGTGCCCAAGGGGCAACCGCAGATGGACATGTGCTACACCGCCTTCCGGCTCCCCGTGGCAGAAGGGCTGCGGGCCGCCGACGTGAAGGACGACGAGGGCAGGGACCTTCCCCTCACCGGCACGGGCAGCGGGTGGGTGCGCCTCCATGGCCCCTTCGACCACCTCCTCATGGAGGGCCAGGCGCAGGTCGAATCCGGCGAGGCCTATGGCATCCGCATCCCGGCGGCCTCCTCGGACTTCGACATGGACCTGGACACCCTCCGCCTCCGCCTGGGGGATGTGCGGGTGGCGGAACGGCCGGATCTCCTCGGGGCCCCCGGGACGGCCCCCGAAGGCGCCCTGGCCCTCACCGGCAAGGCGGACATGGACATCCCGGGCTGGACCTGGCGAGTGGACCTCGCCGGGCGCATGGATTCCCAACTGCTGGGCCTTCCCGGACCGCACCTGCAGTCCCAGGTGAAGGCCCGCCTGCTGGGCCCCGTCACCAGCCCCTTCGGCCCCGTCGATCTGCCCGAGGGGGACCTCGCCTTCACCCGCGGACGCATCTTCCTCTTCGGCCGCAGCGTGGAGGGCCTGGAAGGGAACCTGCGCCTGGAGCGGGGCAGGTTCCAGTCCCGGCTTGGTACGGAGGGCATGACCCGGCCGCTGCTGACCCTGCAGGCCCGGACCCGCGGCACCGGTCTGTCCGGCGCCCTGAACCTGCGGGTGGCCCCGGACACGGCCCGCACTGCGTCCATCGCCGGCAGCCTCACCGAGGATCTGCTGGAGGACCTGCAGGCGGAACTGGACGCCACCGGAACCTGGACCCCCCAACTCGGGCTCCGCTGGTCGGGTCATGTGACGCGCCTGGAGGGGCTCTTCAGCGCCTTCGAGCTCCACCAGAGCGGCCCCTCGGACCTCCGTGGCGATGCTGCCGCGGCCGACCTGGACCTGACCCTCCAGGGCGGCGAGCGGGGAGCAGCCGGTCCCCGGGGTCCGGCCGCGGCCATCCACCTATCCGGCCGGGCGCCCTTCACCGCGACGGGACCCCTCGCCCTGCAGGCCAAGGGGTCCGCCGACCTGGCCCACCTCAAGGCCATCCTGGACCGGGTGATGGAGGTGGACGAGTACAGCCTCCTGTCCGACCTCAGAGTGAACGGCGGGAGCCGGTTCGACCTCCTGCTCCACGGCACCTACGAAGACCCCCTCCTGGATGGTGACCTCCGCCTGGAGCGCGGTCAGATGCGTCTCCAGGGCTACCAGGGCATGGAGGACCTCAATGCGGAGTTCCTGCTGAAGGATCGGACCCTCTCCATTTCCGAGGCACACCCCCTGACCGGAACCCTGGCGCATGGCCAACTCCTGGCCACGGGCGGTCTCTCCTGGAAACCCGGGGGCGTCGACCGCTATGGGTTCCAGGCATCCCTGGGCAACTTCCAGCTGCGCGACGTTCCCGATGGCCTGGACCTCCAGGGCACCCTGAATGCCACCCTCGACGGAAATGAGGATGGGGGCATGCTGCGGGGGCGCCTGCGGGCAGACCACTTGAGCTATCAGACGGAAGTGAAGCTATCAGACCTGATCCTTCGCAGCGCCCTGAGCGACAGTGGGGGGCTTACGGGCCTGGATCCCGATGATCCCCTCGACCGGATCGGCCTGGACCTGGACCTGGACCTGCGCAATCCCTGGAGCTTCGATACCAACCTCCTGAAGCTGGAGGGCAAGACCGATGGCCGGTTCCGGGTGCAGGGCACCCTGGCCCACCCCATTCCCAACGGCACTCTCGAATTCACCCCGGGCGGGCGCGTCACGAACATTTTCCCGGCCGGGGACATGGTGGTGGACCGGGGCTCCCTGGTCTTCAAGGGGGAGTCCGACCGGATCGACCCCATCATCAACCTGCGGGGGAGCGTCACGTCCATCCCGGGCTACACCGTGAACCTGGATGTCCATGGCACCCTCAGCAACCTGAACATCGTGCCCAGCTCGACCCCCACCCTCCGGCAGGACGAGATCGTGGCCATCCTCATCAACCCCGGGAACGTGGCCAACGTGGGCACGGGGGCCACCACCAGCGCCCAGGGCGCGCTCACCTCGGGGCTTGCCAGCGCCAGCGCGGGCCTGCTGTCCACCCTGGCCTTCGCCCCCTTCCAGGACCAGTTGCGCAGGACCCTGGGGCTGGACCGGGTGAACGTGGCCGTGCGGTCCAGTTCCCTCGGCACCACGGAAACGGATGTCACCCTGGGCAAGAGCATCAACCTGTTCGGCCAGCGGAGCGCCTTCGTCGTCTCCCATCAGAAGAGCGCCGAGCAGACCCAGACCTCCGGCCAGATCGAGTGGCGGTTCGGCGGCGTCATCCTCCAGCTGGGTGTCAGCCAGTCGGGCCAGTCCGGACTGAACCCCTCGGGAGAGATCCGTCACACATGGAGCCCCCGATAGGAGGCGATCGCCTCGGGAGGCGGTAGGCTGGAAGCGGAGGCGAATCGCATGATCACGGTGAAGTGTTTCGCCCGGTACCGTGCCCTGCTGGGCTTCAGCGACCTGGAACTCCCCGCGTCCGCGACCCTCGGCGACCTGCTTGCGGATCCCCGCTTCGCCCCCCTGCCCAAGGATGCCCTGCTGGCCGTGAACCAGAGCTTCGCGGATCGCGCCACCCCGCTGATGGACGGCGACGAAGTCGCCCTCATGCCACCGGTGTCCGGAGGCTGATCAACGTTCGCGGCGGACCTCCAGCACCTCGCCGCCACTCATTCTCAGCAGTTCCTGGAAGGCCGGCTCCTGGCGGAGGCGGTCCTCCGGGCGCTCCGCCGGCGGAGCGCCTGCGGTGCCCGGGGCCCCATCGAACTGGATGTCCACCTCCCGGAGGCCGGGCAGCACAGCGGCCAGGGCCGAGAGCAGGTGGGGATTGGCCCGCTCCCGCTCCAGATCCTGCAAGGTCTGGCGCACGTTCCCCGGAAACCGGAACCTCAGCACAGGCGGTTCCCATCGGAGATCCGTGGCCATCTGGGGAGCGCTGCCCAGGGTCCGGGGCAGGCCCGGGGCTTGGCGCAGGGCCTCGCTGCAAGCCAGCCGCAGCCCTTCGGAGGTGGCAAGATTCCGGACCGGCGCGCCGGGCCCTGGGCCCGGGCGGTCCCCTTCGCCTGTGTTGGCCGCGGGTTGCGGGGCCGGCCTGGCTGGCCCCTCAGGCGCCCGCGCGGCCTGGGGGGCCCTGGAAGGGACCGGTGGCGGGGCCGGCGGGCGCGCCGAAGGCGCGGCGCCGCCGGACACCAGGGCATCCAGGGGCGCCAGATGGGGCAACTGGGCG
>DASVZU010000084.1:0-35133 GCA_036391515.1 Holophagaceae bacterium | reverse complement strand
CGCCCCGCATCATCCGGATCCTTCATGAAGGCTCGGTTCACCGCATCTGCTCCCGGCGAAGGCTACGCTCCCTGGCTCAGTTCCATCAGCACGCCGCCGGTCTCGGCGGGGTGGATGAAGGCCACGCGGCAGCCATGGGCGCCAGGCCGGGGCTGGGCGTCGATCATGCGCACGCCCTGGGCCAGGAGGTGGGCCACCACGGCGTCGATGTCGTCCACCTCGAAGCAGACGTGATGGATGCCGGGGCCCCGTTTCGCCAGGAACTTCCCGATGGGTCCCTCGGGATCCGTGCTCTCCAGGAATTCCAGGGTGCTCTCGCCCACGGGGAAGAAGGCCGTCTTCACCTTCTGGTCCGGCACCTCCTCCATGTGGTCTACCGTCATCCCGAAGAGCCGGGTCATGCGGCCCATGGCCTCGTCCAGGCCCGGCGACGCGATGCCCAGATGGTTGATGCGCAGCAGCCGCATGGGGCCTCCCATGAAGGCCATTGTAGGCGGTGGCCGCCGCTTAGAGTGTCGTGTGGCGTCCGGAGCCGGGAAAGGCCTCCCGCGCGCAGTCGGGGCAGATGCCGTGGGTGAACTCGGCGTCGGTGTGCTCGTTCAGGTAGGCCTCGAGCTGGTTCCAGTAGCCCTTGTCATCCCGGATCTTCTTGCAGTGGCTGCAGATGGGGAGCATCCCGCCGAGGGTCTTCACTTCGGCGAGCAGCGCCTCCAGGCGGGCCTGGGCGGCCTGCTGCCGCACCCAGGCCCGGTGCAGCAACCAGGAGGCCGCCAGGGTCAGGCATGTGAAGAGCGCCACCTCCAGCACCTCCTGGGCCACGTCCCGCCGCCACTCCGCCAGGACATCCCGGTCGGCGAGGCCCACCAGGATGTAGAAGGGCTGACCTGTGATGCGGCGGATGGCGAAGGTCCGCTGGACGTGGTCGAAGGGCGTGCGGGCGCGGTAGATGCCGCTGGCCTGGCCGGACCGGGCGAAGGCCTCGAACTCGGCGGAGACGAGACGCTGGCCGACGGCTGTCCCGGCGCTGACGGGCTCCGGATGCCGGGCGACCAACTCCAGGTCCAGGCTGCGGAGGGCCACCGAGCCGTGGACCCCCACATCCAGGGCGGAGAAGGCCCGGGCGAACCGGTCCAGGGAGACGACGGCCAGGGCCATGCCCGCGAAGGCGTGGCCGGGCCCCTCGATGCGGCGCGCCAGGACGATCACCCCGGTACCGGTGAGCCGGCCCAGGAGGGGTTTCGAGATCACGGGGCCCGCCTGGGGGTCGTCCCGCAGCCGGATGAAATGCTCGCGGTCGGAGAGATCGGCCGGGGATCCCGCCCCGACGCCGGCTCCGTGTGTCACCCGGCCCTGTGCGTCGGTGATCCGGAGAGCCAGCAGTTCCGGGGCCCGCATCTGCTGCCGGCGGAGGAAGGCATCCAGCCCGCCCGGGGCTTCCCCCGCCGCCGCGGCGCGCTCGGCCTCGTCCCGCGCCGCCTGGACGGCGAGGTCCGCCTTGGTGAAGGTGTCCCCCACGTAGTCGTCGAGAACCCGGGCCAGGTTCTGGGCCACGGTGGCGGCCTGGACGCGGTGGTTCCGCAGGCTCTTGCGCAGGGACACCCACGCCATGAGGATCACGAAGAGGTTCAGGACCAGGACCCCGGCCCCCAGGAGGACCAGGAAGCGCTTGGGCGCGAAGGCGGGAGTGGTGGCGTCCTGGGGATGGTCCATGGGATCCGCGGAGGGGAGTGCCCGGAGATCCTAGCAAACCTGGGGAGCGCCGGGGGCCGACCTCAGTGCTGGCAGGCCGGGGCGTGGCCCATCCGCACCAGGCCGTCCTCCAGGGCGATCTTGCCCTTGCGGGCCAGGAAGCCCAGGACGCCCTCCAGATCGAAGGTATCCCCGTGGCAGTTGCAGAAGGTGGCCTCGGAGCCGTAGGCGCCCACCGCATCCGCTCGGAGCTGCTCCAGGCTGCAGGTCCCGCCGCGCGCCATCACCAGCCTCAGCAGGTCGTGGCCATAGAGGGGTTCGGACATGGCGGCCTCCGGTTCAGGAGTTTTTTCTCCTGAATCCATTCTAAGTCCCGCCCCGGTGATAGGGGTCACGACAGCCGATCCGGCGGACCGGGCCCCGCCCTTCAGGCAGCCCGCAGGGCCAGGGCCACTTCCCGCAGCAGCGGCTCGGCGCTGAGGTTGCGGGGCAGGTGGCGCAGGGCCTCCAGGGCCGACTCCTGGGCGGGGCGCGGGTCCAGGGGGCCGGCGGCCAGCGCGGCCAGGCGCTCTGCCCAGGGGGCCAGGGCCGGCGGGGCCCCGGCGCGAAGGCGGGCCAGGTCCGCCAGCAGGCGCAGGAGCATCTCCAGGGGCTGGCGAAGCTGCTCGCTCTGGGCCAGGGCCGCGTCCTTCTCGGGCAGCAGGGGCCCGGCTGCCTCCGAGAAGGAGGCCCCTTCCAACAGGGCCAGCCAGGCCTCCACCTGGGCCTCCGCCCGGCGGAAGGCGCCTTCCTCCAGGAAACGCAGGCTGCCCTCGCCCAGGGCGGACCAGCGGGCCCGATCGGCCTCCGTCCACCCGTGCCGGAGGGCCACCGCCCATGCCTCGGGGCCGGCGAGGGGCGCGAAGGGGATCCGCTCGCAGCGGCTGCGGATGGTCTGCAGCACCGCCTCGGGACGGTGGGTCACCAGGATGAAGTGGGTGTCCGCGGGCGGCTCTTCCAGCGTCTTCAGCAGGATGTTGGCACTGGATTCGTTGAGCCGGTGGGCCTCCTCCACCAGGATCCACCGGTGGCAATGGGGGGGCGGGGCCAGGGAGGCCCACTCGATGACCCCCCGGCTGAAGCGGGGCTGATTGGCCGAATCCAGGCCCTCGCGGATCTGGTCGATGCGGATGACCCCGGCCTTGCCTTCGGGTGTGATCCGCAGGAGGTTGGGCAGTTCGAAGGGCAGGTCCTCGCCCTCGAACATCCGGCAGCCTTCGCAGGCCCCGCAGGCGCTGCGGCGGAAGCAGATCTCCCGCTGGGCCAGCTCCAGGGCCACGCGGCGCTTGCCGACACCCTCGGGGCCGGCGAAGAGGAGCGAACCCCGGATGCGCCCAGCCTGGAGCCGCGCCAGGAGGCGTTCGCGGACGGGCCGGTGGCCGGAGATCGCGGGCGCGAACATCAGTCCACCGTGAATCCCGCGCTGCGGAGCAGCGCCGACACGCGGACCCAGATGGCGGCCTCCACCTGGTCCGCGGGATCCCGGGCGGGCACCACGGCCACGCGGTTGGGCTCGGCCTGGGCCAGGGCCAGGAACCGGGCGCGCACCCGTCGGTGGAAGTCCAGGGCGGCCTGGTCGAAGCGCGTCTCGGCGAATTCCGAGCCGTAGGCCAGGTTCCGCACCTCCACCCGCTGGAGGCTGGCCTCGGGCTCCATGTCCAGCAGCACCGTCAGGTGGGGCCGCAGCCGCCGCAGCACCAGCTCGCTCAGGCGGTCCAGGGCGGCCTCGGAGACGCCGCTGGCCCCCTGGTAGGCGCGGGTGGAGTCCTCGAAGCGGTCCACCAGCACCACCTTCCCGGCGTCCAGGCTGGGCCGGATCAGTGCGTGCAGGTGCTGGGCGCGATCCGCATAGAACAGCAGCAGCTCCGCCTCCGCGCACCAGGCCTCGCCGCTGGCGTGGGGCTCCAGCAGGAGGCGGCGCAGCTCACGACCCAGGGCCGTCCCGCCGGGTTCCTTGCTGACCACCAGGGGCACGCCCAGGCGGCGCAGGCGCTCGGAGAGGCGCAGCAGCTGGGTGGACTTCCCCGAGCCCTCCACGCCCTCGATGGTGATGAACACGCCCGGCACCGGACCTCCAGACCTCCGAGCATACCTTGGCGCTATCCGGTGTTATGCTTCGGGAAATTCCAGGAGTTCCAGGTGGCCGAAGCGATCCACTGCCCGAGCTGCTCCACCCGATACCGCCTGCGTCCGGAGCGGCTGAAGCCCTTCCTCCGCCGTGCCCGCTGTGTCACCTGCCAGGGCGTGTTCCCCATCGGCGACGTGGTCCAGCGGCTCCTGGCCTCCCCTTCGGAAGCCCCGGCCGTCCCGGCGGCCATCGAGCCCCCCCCCCTCACCCTGGGCGATCTGGAGGGCACGGAATCCGAGATCCTGGAGAAGACGCTGGTGGAGACACCGGAGGTCCTCCCCGAGGCGAAGCCTGAGGCCCCGGCCGCGCCAGCCTTCCCCCCGGAGATCACGGAATCCACCCTGTCGGGCTACACCTCGGCGCGTGACGCCATCGAGAAGCTCTTCGGGGACGTGCCTGCCCTGGCTGGAGAGGCCAAGGGGCCCCGGCAGCCCACCCCCATGGATTTCGAGGCCACCCTCTCCGCCCTCGAGAACACCCTGGGCGGCACCCATCCCACGCCCCCCTCGCCCCTGCCGGACGCCCCCGAGGAACCCCTGCCCTCCACCCTGGCCATGCCCGCCTCCGGGTCGACCGTGCGGTTCACCCGGGACGAGGTGATGGCCGCCATGGCCGAGCCCGCGGCCGCCGCGCCGTCCGAGCCCACGGTAGCCCTGCGGGCCGGCGATCTGCTGGAGGCCGCCGCGCCCCGGAGCGCCGTGCCGGAGGCCACCCGGGCCCAGGCCGCCGCCCAGACCCTGTCCTCCGGCCCCCTGCCCATCCCGGCCGCACCGGCCCCCGGCACGCCCGAGGCCGAACTGCTCCGCCTGAAGATCGGCGAGGAGATCTACCCGGGGCTGACCATGCCCCAGCTCACCCAGTGGGTGGAGGAGGGGCGCATTCTCGAGGGCCATCTGGTGGCCCGGCAGTTCAGCGAGCACTGGATCGAGGCCTACAAGGTCCCCGGCCTGCGTCCGGTCTTCGACCGCCTGCGCCGGGAACGGAGCCCGGGGCCCGGCGCACCCACGGGTGAGGCCTTCCCCACGGTCGGGGATCCGGGATCTTCGAAGAAGAGCCTGTTTGGCGGCCTCTTCGGAGGGAAGAACTGACATGCAGCCCCTGATCCTCGCCGCGCTCCTGGGGCTCCAGCAGCCGCCCCCGCCCCCGCCCACCGCGGCCTCCGTGGCGCCCGCCCAGCCCCTCTCCTTCTACAGCGGGACCTTCCCCTTCGTCTGGGACCGCACCCTCCCCATGACCGTCGACCTGGACGGACTGAAGGTCACGAGCATCTTCTTCAACAAGCGGAAAGTGGATCCGGGCTTCTTCAGCATTCTCAAGGGCGCGGAATTCGGCACCCGCGCCCAGGTGGAAGTCACCAACACCGGGAAGTACCCCAAGGTCCCCGGCTTTGCCGTGGCGGTGCTCGACCGGGACGGCAACCTGCTGGGCGTGGCCTCCGGCGGCACCAAGCTCGGCACCGTGAAGCCCGGCGACACCGAAACCTTCGACCTGAACTTCACCCAGGTGAAGGAGCGGCTCTCCAAGGGCGACCGCTTCCTGCTCTCCATCGAGCTGCGGGACTGACCCTCCCGTGCCATCCGGCGCGCCCGACCCCACCACGCCCCTTCCCGGGCTGGATCTGGGCCGGGCGCTGGTGGCCCTGAACCGGGGCTGGATCACGCCGGAGCGGTTCCGGGACCTGGCGCGCCGGGACCCCGCGGGGGGCTCCATCCTGGAGGGGCTGCGCCTGGAGCCGGCGCGGCTGGCGGAGCTCTACGGCTCCACCGTCCTGCTGGCGAAGCCCGAGACCCTCAGCCGTCTGGCGGAGGCGGCGGCGGCCCCGCCGGAGGGGGCGGAGGCCCTGGCCCCCGGGGACTGGATCGCCGGACGCTACCGCATCCTCGACGTGCTGCAGGGCGGCTTCGGCCGAGTGCTCATCTGCGAGGCCAGGACGGGCGAGGCCTACGCCCGCGGGAACACCCGGGTGGCCCTCAAGACCCCCCTCCGGCGGCGCCTGACGGGCCCCGCGGCCCTGGACTCCTTCCACCGGGAGGCCGCCCAGTGGATCGCCCTGGGCGCCCACCCGAACCTCGTCCTGGCCTACGGCCTGGAGGAGCACCACCGCCTGCCCTTCCTCGTCCTGGAGTACGTGGAGGGAGCGTGCAGCCTGCACGAGGAGATCCAGGCCGGACGGATGAACTGGCTGCGGGCGCTGTGGGTGGCCGTGGACACGGCCCGGGGCCTGGCCTACGCCGAGCGCCGCGCCAGGCTGGTGCACGGGGACCTCAAGCCCCTCAACCTCCTGCTCACACCGGAGGGATCGGTGAAGGTCGCCGACTTCGGCCTCTCCCTCTCCCGGGCCCTGGCCGAGGCCCAGGACGGGGGGACCCTGGCCGGTACGGTGGGGTACCTGGCGCCGGAGATGTACTTCGAGGATCCCCGGCGCACGGCGCGGACGGATGTGTACGCCTTCGGCGCCACCCTCTTCGAGGCCGTCACGGGAAGGCAGCCCTTCCCCCCGGACCAGCCCTGGCTCAACCGAACACAGGCTCCGCCGGATCCCCGCCGGGCCGATCCAGCCCTGCCCGCCCCCTTCGCCGACCTCATCCTCGCCTGCCTGGCGCGCGACCCCGGGGACCGGCCCGGCGGTTTCAGGGAGCTGGTGCCGGCCCTGGAGGCGCTGCACCTGCGGCTCCAGGGCACGGCCCCGCCGCCCTCGCCGGAGCCCGATGCCCCCGCCCAGGCGGACGCCCTGGCCAACCTCGCCAGCTCCTGGACGAACCTCGGCCGGCTGAAGGAGGCGGAGGAAGCGGCCCGGAAGGCCCTGCGCCTCGACCCGGGGCACTGGAAGGCCCACTGCGCCCTGGGGGAGGCCCGCCTGCGCCTGGGCGATCCCGGCGGCGCCCTGGCCAGCTTCGAGGCGGCCCACCGGGCGGCCCCGGAGGAGGTCATCCCGCTCCTCAATGCGGCCCTGGCCGCCCGCGAAGGCGGGGACGCGCGCCGGGCCGCCGACTGGCTGGTGCGCGGCCTCCGGCGCTGCGAAGCCACCGGCCGCTACGCGGAGCTGGATCCCGCCTCGCTCCTGCTGGTGGAGCACCTGGAGCCCGGGACCGCCCTGGCGCTCCTGGACCGCATCCTCGAGGAGAACCCCGCGGCCGCCATTACCTGGAACAACCGCGCCATCCTCCTGCGGCGCATGGCCCATCCGGACCAAGCCGCCGCCAGCGCGGGTCGGGCCCTGGCCATCAATCCCCTCTACGCCAAGGCCTGGAGCAACCGGGCCACGGCCCTGGTGGAGCTGGGCCGCCTGGACGAGGGCCTGGAGGCCGCGGGTCGGGCCCTGGAGCTGGATCCGCGGCTGGCGGGTGCCTACGCGGCGAAGGCCGCGGCCCTGACCGGGCTGGACAGGCGGGAGGATGCCCGCGCCTGCCTCCGCAACGGGCTCCGCCTCCTGCCAGGCAACCCGCTCCTGCTGCGGGCCCAGCAGGCCTACGGGTAGGACACCCTGCGGGCCAGGGGCCGGATGAGCCACCGGCGCACCCAGGCCCGGACCCGGGGCCTCCCCTCGATCCAGCGGGCCAGGGGCGGGGAGAGCCGGTAGTAGCCTGCCACCGCCAGCCGGCCGAGGCGGGTCGGAGCCAGGCGCCGGTCCCGGAAGCCCCGGAGGGCCTCCACCTCCCAGGCGTCCGCCGATCCGCAGGCGGCGGTGGCGATGAAGCACCCGCCCTTCTTCAGGGGGAAGGGGACGAGGGTGGCCTTCCCCCGCTGGTGCAGCAGCACCTTGCGGCAGGCCGGCGACTGCCGGACCCGGTGGAGCCCCTCCCGGCGCTGGGCCCCGATGGGACCCTCCACGGGATTCCCGCTCCAGTCCAGGTCTCCGATCACCCAGAGGCCGGCCAGGGGAACCGGACGGTAGCCGTTCTCGAAGCGGGACACGACCTGCTCCCAGGTCCCGAAGGCCACCGGTGGGCTGAGGATGGGAAAGGCTCGGAAGTCGAGCTGGGCCCCCGCCTCGCCATTGCCATCGCAGGCCAGGTAGAGGATCCCTCCGCGCCCCTCCAGATCGGCCTCCAGCAGGGGGAGGAGCCCGAAGAAGGCCACCACGTGCTTCCGGGCCCCCTCGTCCAGCTCCAGGACCAGCTCCAGATTCTTGTCCTCCCGGCGCGCCGTCCACTGGGCCGCGGCATCCAGGATCGCCGCCTCCTCCGAGGGCAGGAGGGCCTCGATCCGGCGGCCTCGGGAGTCCTGGTGTTCCGCGCTCCGGAGGCGCTCGTGGATGGCGGCGAGGAAGCGCTCGGCGGCTTCGATGGGGGAGGCGACCATGGATGCCCTCGGAAGGAATTCAGTCGTCGAGCCGGAGCAGCCGCACGGCGCCTCGCGGGCGCGGCAGGGCCTTCACCACCCAGGGCCGGGCCAGGGCCTCGGTCACGATGGACCCGGGTGCGGGCGCCCGCACGCGCCAGCGCACGAGCAGGTCCTCCCCCTCCGGCACCGGCTCCTGGATCTCCAGGGTGAAGCCACCCGTGGGCTGCTGCCCCGCGAAGGCCGCCACAACGCACCACCGGGAGAAGTCAAGGGGCGGCGGGGTCCGGCCCAGCTCCTTCCACAGCCGTGCCCAGCCGTGTGCCTCGGTCACCACCCGGGCGCCGGCCTCGGCCTCCCCGAAGTACTGGCCCTGCCACCGGGGCGCCGCCTCCCTGGGGCCCGGATCCCCGGGTGCGGCCTGGGCGGACGCGGCTCCGGTGGACAGGAGGCAGAGGTGGAGGAACAGCTGCGGGTTCTTCACGGAGGACTCCCGGGGGTGGGGTCCTCGGCCGGCCGGGCACGCAGGGCGAAGACCAGGAAGAGCAGGAGGGGGAGCAGGACGCCCGCATCCACGCTCCAGGGCGCGGGCCCCAGCAGGGCCAGGACACCGAGGATGAAGGAACCCAGCAGGGCGAGGCTGAAGCGCCGGAAGGCCGGCCAGAAATGCGCGGTACCGGCATGCAGGTAGAGGCCCGTGCCGAGGAGGCCCCCCAGGCCGCCAGCGAGGAGCGCAGCCAGATCCTGTCCCCGGGCACCGGCCCCATGGTTGGCCGCCAGGGCGGAGGCCAGGAGGGCGCTGACCAGACAGAAGAGCGCGAAACGGAGGAGGTGCCCCACCGCCCGGGCCAGGCGGTCCGGCCAGCCCCGGACGGGCCGCTCGGCAGCCCCGGCCAGCCAACCCGCGGCCAGCAGGAGCGCCAGCCCACCGAGGACGGCCAGGACCAGGACAAGGAGGCCCGTCAGGGCGCCGCGCCAGTCCCCGCCAAGGAGGCGGGGCCCGGCGATGGCCAGGGCCAGGAGCAGGAGGGCGGCCAGGATGAGGAGGTCGTGGCGCACGAAGCCCGCTCCGGGCCGGGTCAGGCGGTCGGCAGGGGCGGCCGGGTTCCGGGTCTCCATGGGCATCCGCGGAAAAGTCGACTCAGCATCGCAGTCTCGCCCCAGTCGTCAAGGATGAAGGAGGTGGTTCGTGACTTGAATCTCAGTCCCACTGCCTGATACTGCCGCATACCCCAACGGAACGAGGCCACATGACACGGGACTGGACGCGCATCGTCATGAAGGGCACGGCCCAGGTGATTCCGGCCGTCTGCCCCAACTGCCTCGGCCCCGCCGACCAGCGGCTCCGCTACGGCTACAAGGGGCTGGAGGGCTGGGTCACCCGCACGACCTTCTACCAGACCTTCGCCTACTGCCCGGCCTGCCTCCCCCAGGCCGCCTCCGCCAGCCGGCTGGGGCGCTGGGGCTGGACCGGCGTGGGGCTCGGGCTGGTGGCGGCCGTCGCCGGGGCCATCCTCCTGGGCGATGCCCTCCGCGATCCGGCCACGGGCGTCTGCACGAACCTGAACGCCAACCTGGCCATCGCCGGCAGCGCGGCGCTCGGCGTGACAACCGGACTGCTGACCTACCTCGCCGCCCGCCTCCTGAAGCGCCGCCGACATCCCCTCCGCCCCGGACAGGCCGTGTGGGGCCGGGCGGCGTTCTACACCGGCGCCGCCCGCTGGGGGCTGCACCGGGATACGGCCGTGTACCTGGCCGCCAGGCCGGAATGGATCGCCGCCCTGGCCCGGGCCAATCCGGAGCAGCTGGACGGCCCGGCCTACCAGCAGGCCACGGGCGAAGCCCAGCCCGCCCCGATCGCCGGAGCGCGGCCCTTCGGGCCCGCCTGATGCGGGTTCACTTCCGGGACCTTCCCGCCGAGCGGGCCTCGGCCCTGAAGGGCCTGGTCCTGGCCAGCGGCCGGGACCAGGGCGCCTGGTCCCGGATCGAGCCGCGGCTCTGGCTGGCCGTCATGGGCCTCCTCGGCCTGGGCGCCGGTCTCGTTTCCGCCTGGAGCCTTCGGACGGGCGCCCCCGCCTGGCCCCGACCAGCCGATGCGGCGCTGCCCTGGGTCGGGCTTCTGGGCCTGGCCTACGGACCGCTGGCCCTGGCCGAATACCTCCGGACCCTGCAGGCCGACCTCCGCCCCTTCCTCCTGCTCACGCCCTTCAACCTCGTGCGCAGCCGGGGCAGCCACCGCCCCCTGGAGATGTACCGCCTTTCCGAGGCGTGCGGCTTCCAGCGAATCGAGGAGTACCGCGGGTCAGCCTGGGCCGGCCAGGGCTACGCCTTCGAGTTCGACGGCGGGGACAAGGTCCACTTCACCCTGCACCGGAGGGGGGACATCGAGGCCGCCGATCACGTCCTGGCCCTGGCCCGGGCCGCCGGCCGGGGCGAGCCGCTGCCGGACCTGCCCGGCTGCCGCCTCGGAGACCTGGGTCCCGGCTACCGCCGGCCCACCCCGGAACCCGGAACCCTCGAACGCCTTCTCGATCCCGCCTCGGAGACCTGGCTGATGGTCCTCGGCATCCTGCTGATCGCCTTCGTCCCCTACGCCATCTTCCGGTGAATCCCTCGCGCGCCCGGATGCGGCTCAGTTCGCCTCCTGCTCGTGGTAGTGGGCCAGGAGTTCCGCGGGGGTGACGGTGGCGGTGCCGACCTTGGCGACCACGACGCCGGCGGCGGCGTTGGCCAGCATGGCAGCTTCCCGCCAGTCGGCGCCGGAGGCCACGGCCGCGCTGAAGGCGGCGATGACGGTGTCGCCAGCGCCGCTCACATCGAAGACCTCACGGGCCTCCGTGGGGATCATCCAGGGCGCGCCGTGGTCGCCGCCGGGCGCGAAGAGGGCCATGCCCCGCTCGCTGCGGGTGACCAGCAGGCCCTGGAGGCCCAGCTCCGCCACGATGGCGCGGCCCGCCTCTGCGGCCTCGGCATCGCTCTTCGCGGGCCGCTGGGCCAGCTCCGAGGCCTCCTTGGTGTTGGGCGTCATGAGGGTGGCGCCGCGGTAGAGGGCCTTGTGGGCGGGCTTGGGATCCACGATCCAGGGGATGCCCCTGGCGCCGCAGAGCTCCCGCACCGTGTCCATCACGGGCGCGCAGATCACGCCCTTGGCGTAGTCGGAGACGACGAGGGCCGAGGCGTCCTCCACGGCGCGGGCGAGGCGGTCCCGCAGGCCCAGCAGCACGGCGGCTTCGGGAGGGCCCGATTCCTCGCGGTCGATGCGCAGCATCTGCTGCTGCTGGCCCACGACGCGGGTCTTGATGATGGTGGGACGGGAAGGATCCAGGACCAGCCCGGAGATGGAGATGCCCAGCCGGCCCAGGAGGCCCAGCAGGCGATCCCCGGCGGCGTCCTTCTGGAGGGTGCCCATGAGCAGCGGCTCGGCGCCGAGGGCTTTGAGGTTGGCAGCGACATTGGCCGCCCCGCCCAGCACCGCCTGCTCACGCACCACCCGCACGATGGGCACGGGCGCCTCTGGCGAGATGCGGGAGACTTCGCCGAAGAGGTACTCGTCCAGCATGACGTCGCCGAGGACGGCCACCTTGCGGCCTTCCATGCGGCGGAGGAGATTCTCGGCCTGCGAACGGTCCAGCCTCACTGGCCCACCTTCTTCGCCTGGTCCACCAGCATCACCGGAATGCCGTCCTCGATGGGGTAGGTCAGCGCGCAGCCCTGGCAATGCAGGCCATCCGGTCGCTCCACGAGGTCGCCGTGGCAGGCGGGGCAGCAGAGGATTTCGAGAAGGCGCGGATCGAGTGGCATGGGAACACCTGTAGCTCAGTATTTCGCAAGCCGCCCCACGCGGGGCAAGGCTTTTCCCGGAAGGCCGGGCCCTGTGACCCGCATCCCAAATCCCGGTCCGGCGCCGGCGGGGCCGGATGCCTTGCGATATGGTACACCTTCCCGGCCCGGACCAGGGCCCGGGCAGGAGCTTCCATGGATCTCAAGCGCACCTTCATCGACCTGATGCCCGCCCCCTTCGTGCGGTTCGCCGCGGCGCCCTATGTGGCCGGGAAGAGCCTCCCCGTGGAGGTGGCCAAGGTGGACCAGCTCCAGAAGGAGTACGGCCTGCACTCGACCGTGGACCTGCTGGGCGAGGAGGTCTTCAAGCGCGAGGACGTGGAGGCCACGGTGGCCATCTACGCCCGCATCATCGAGGCGGTGAAGGATCGGCCCTACGCCTCCATCAGCCTCAAGCCCACCCAGCTGGGCATGAACGAGAGCGAGGACTACGCCTACGCCAACCTCCGCCGGGTGGTGGCCGCCGCCGCTCCCCACGGCATCCACATCACCGTGGACATGGAGGACCACACCTTCACCGATGCCACGCTCCGGATCTTCCGGAAGCTCCGCGACGAGTTCGACAACGTGGGCATCGTGCTCCAGAGCCGCCTCTTCCGCACCGCGGAGGACATCAAGGCCCTGCACGCCAAGCCCTGCAAGGTCCGCATCTGCATCGGCATCTACCGCGAGCCCGCCGACATCGCCCTCCAGGAGAAGCCGGCCATGAAGGAGAAGCTCTTCGAACATGTGGGCCTGCTGCTCGACCACGGGCACTACCCCGAGATCGCCACCCACGACGAGCCCCTAGTTCGCCGCTGCCTGGCCTACCTGGAGCAGCGCGGCGTGCCGAAGGGCGGCTTCGAGTTCCAGATGCTCCTGGGGGTGCCCCGCGCCGCCCTCCAGCAGGAGATCGTGAAGAAGGGCCACGTCATGCGCCTCTACGTGCCCTTCGCCGAGGAGTGGCAGTACGCCATCCACTACCTCAAGCGCCGCCTGGCCGCCAATCCGATGATGGCCATGTACGTCGTGAAGAACCTGTTCAGCCGGTAGGGGGACCCAGGGGCCTTTGGACAACCTGCCATCTCCATGGCAGGCTTGGGGCGACCTCACCAGGAGCCTCCATGAACCAAGGCCCGACCCCGGCCCCGAAGCCGGCCATGAACCCCGCCCTGAAATGGGTGCTCATCGGCTGCGGGGGGTTCCTGCTGTTCGTCATCCTGGTCCTCGCGATCGGGGTGTTCCTCTTCATCCGCAAGGCCCGGCAGGCCCAGGCCGAGCTGGCGGCAAAGGGGGTACGCGTGGACACCTCCCACGGCCTCAAGGGCATGGCCTACGGCATGACCGTGGGCCTCGTGCGGGGCATGGAACCCGCCGTGCTCCTGGCCCTGCCCAAGGAGGAACACCCCGCGGCGGACAAGGCCTTCAGGGACCTGGCCGCCAAGGGCTCCTCCTTCAGCAGCCAGGACATGCACGACCTGGACGCCGCCATGAAGGCTTACAACGACGCCAACGAGACCCTGTCGAAGGCCGGCAAGCCCCCCTTCGACCCCGACGCCTCCCGCCGGTTCGTGAAGGCCATCCAGGCCATCGCCGACCGCCACTGACGGTGGCAGGACGCACGAAGGGGGCGCCCGGGCGCCCCCTTCCGCGTACCGGGGTCTGGCCTACTTCAACGCCTTCGCGGCCAGTTCCAGGATGTCCGTGGTGGCGACGCCCTCGTGGCCGGTCTCGCCGGCGGCGTTGTTCAGCATGACGTTGCAGAAGGGGCAGCCCACGGCGATGGTGCTGGCCTTGGTCTCGAGGGCCTGCTCGAAGCGCTCGTGGTTCACGCGCTTGCCCAGGTGCTCCTCCAGCCAGAACCGCCCGCCGCCGGCGCCGCAGCACATGGTGGCCTCGCCGTGCTTCTCCATCTCCGTGAGCTTCACGCCGGGGATGGCCTCCAGGATGGCCCGGGGAGCGTCCACCTGGCCGTTGTAGCGGCTGAGGTAGCAGGGGTCGTGGTAGGTGAGGTCCGCCTCGACGGTCTGCTCCAGCTTGAGCTTCCCTTCCGACATGAGCTTCGCCACCAGCTCGGTGCCGTGCACCACCTCGAAGTCGCCGCCGAAGGACGGGTATTCGTTCTTCAGCGTGTTGAGGCAGTGGGGGCAGTTGGTGACGATCTTCTTCACGCCGTGGCCCTTGAGGGTCTCGACATTGGCCTCCGTGGCGGACTGGAAGAGGTACTCGTTGCCCAGGCGCCGGGCGGATTCGCAGGTGCAGCTCTCCTCCGTGCCCAGGATGGCGAAGGAGACGTCGGCCGCCTTCAGCAGCTTCACGAGGGACTTGGACACCTTCTGGCCCGCGGCGTCGTAGCTGCCGGCGCAGCCCACCCAGAACAGGTACTCGGCGTCCTCCTTCTCGGCCACGGTGGGCACCTCCAGGCCCTCGGCCCACTTGGCGCGGTCGGCCTGGGGCAGGTTCCAGGGGTTGCCCTGGCGCTCCATGCCCTTGAAGGCGGTCTGGGCCTCGGCGGGGAAGTCGCTCTCCTCCAGGGTGAGGTAGCGACGCATGCCCACGAGCTTGTCCACGAAGCTGATCTGCAGGGGGCAGGCCCACTCGCAGTAGCCGCAGCTGGTGCAGGCCCAGATGGTGTCCTGGCTGATCCAGCCCTCCAGCTGTTCCTTGCTCCAGGGGGCATGCTCCTCGTCCCGCTTCCACACGGCCCCCTCGGGCACGGGGCCGCCGATGAGCTTGCGGCCCTCGGGCACGGGCTGGTCCTGGCCCATCTGCGCCAGGGGCGTGGCCTTCAGGTAGTCGCGGAGGTCGTTGCCGAAGTCCTTGGGCCGGAGGGGCTTCCCGGTGAGCGTGGTGGGGCAGTTCTCCAGGCAGCGGCCGCACTCCACGCAGGTGTAGAAGTCCAGCATCTGCTTCCAGGTGAAGTCCTGGATCCGGTTGATGCCGAAGTGCTCGGCCTCGAGATCCATGGGCTTGAGGTTCTTGTTGGGCTCCAGCTCGCGGAAGTAGATGTTGAAGAGCGACGTGAAGACGTGGAAGTGCTTCGAGTAGGGCAGGAAGTTGGCGAAGGTGTAGAGGATGGCCAGGTGCAGCCACCACATGGTCTTGTAGAGCGCCAGCTGGCCCACGGGGCTGAGCCCGCCCAGCCACCCGGCCACCGCCAACCCCGCCGGGGACCAGGCCTTCCAGGCCGGGTTGTGCAGCAGGATGTAGGCACCGTCCGCCAGCAGGTCCGTCACCATGAGGCTGCCGATGAGGCCCAGGGTGAGCCAGGCGTCCGCGGAGTTCTCCAGCCGCCAGGGCTTGACCACCAGGCGCCGGAAGGCGGACATGGCCAGGCCCACCAGCACCAGCACCTCGAAGATGTCCTTGGTGGCCTGGTAGCCGAGGCCGAAGCGCCCCAGGGCCTCGGTCATGTGGAAGACCGGGAAGAGCCCCTCGACGACCAGCCCGAGGGAGCGCAGGGACAGGACGCAGAAGCCGTAGAAGATCAGCACGTGGTAGAGGCCCGCGTACTTGTCCCGCAGCAGCCGCTTCTGCCCGAACACCAGGGTGAACACGCCCTTGAGGCGCTCCCCGGGGCGGTCGAAGCGGTTGTCGGGCAGGCCCGCCTTCAGCGTGGCCAGGCGCTTCTTCATGGTCCACGCGAAGAACGCGCCGGCACCCAGCGTCATGATCCAGAACAGCGCGATTTCCAGGGCCTTCATGGAATGGTCCCTCCCAGATGCATCCAGTGACGCCAGGGGCGGCGCGGGGCCGTCCGCTGGAATTCATTCACCCGTTTGTCAGGTATGCCGTGCTCGAACGGACAGTGTAGCCACGGCCATGACAAACTGAAGGCCCGACCTGGAGTCAGTCTTGGGCACCCCCGATTTCCGCTTCGAAGCCGCTGTCACCCGCCCCCTGTCGGTGGTGTTCCGGCGCGGCGAAGCCTGGGAGGGTCACGACTACACGGTGGAGGTGGTGGCCGAGCGGCAGGGCCTGGATGGCTTCGACGTGGTGGTGGACTTCCGCGACCTGGAGGCGGCCCTGGACCGGGCCCTGGCCCCCCTCCAGGGCCGCCTGCTCTCGGACCTGGATCTGGAGGGCCCCCTGGACCTGGCCCGGAAGCTGTCGGCCGATCTCGCGCCCTTCGCGCCGGCTCCCGCCCGATTGAAGGAAGTGGCCCTCACGGACGGCCAGGGACGGCGACTGTCTGTCCGGCCCTGACCGGGAACGGAACCCGCCGCTCCCGCACCCTAGGAACGTGTCCGTGAAGCCCTGGATCCCCCTCGCCGCCCTGGCCCTGGCCCTCTCGCCCCTGGCCGTGGTCCATCCTGTCCGGGTGACGGGCCACAGCATGGAACCCGCCCTCCGCAGCGGCGACCTCCGCTGGGTCCTGCGCGCCTGGGCCTGCCCTGCGCCGAAGCGCGGCGAGATCTGGGTGGTGGCCGGCCCCGACGGCGAGGCCGTCAAGCGGGTGGTGGGCCTCCCCGGCGAGACCGTGGTCTGGGACGGACCTGACCTGCGCGTGGACGGGCGCAGCCTCGATGAACCTTGGGTGACCCACCCCGAACGCGGCGGCGAGGGATCCCGTGCCTGCGGAGATGGCTACCTGGTGCTCGGCGACAACCGGCCCGAGAGCCGGGATGGCCGGGCGTGGGGAGCCCTTCCCGCAAGCCGCCTGGTGGGCCGGCTCCTGGGCGGAGCGGCCCCCGGCTGAACGGCCCCGGAGGAATGTTCCGACAGGAGACTAACCTTCCGGGGGGCGCCGCTGCGTAGGTTCTCCATCCCGGAGCGACCATGACCCTGCTGCGCAACCCCCGAGGCCACGTCCGCGAGGGCTGGAAGGCCCTCGGCTTTCTCGCCGTGATGGCGGCCCTGGTGACGGCGGTCAACCTCGTGTTCCGGCATGTCCTCCATGTCCGGCACGTCGGGGACATGGGGAATGTCCTCCTCAGCCTGGCCCTGGGCCTCCTCGCCAGCTGGACCTGCCTCCGCGCGGAAGGCCTGTCCCTCGCCTCCATCGGGTTCGTCCCAGGTCGGTGGTGGATGCGCGAGCTCGGCCTGGGGGCTCTGCTGGGCGGCGGCCTCATGGTCGTCACCGCCCTGGCGGCCCTCGGAGCCCGGGGCTTCCACTGGGTCCGCGGCGCCGGCACCCCGGCCAGCACGGCCTGGGGTTTCCTGCTCTTCCTCCTGGTGGCCTTCAACGAGGAGACGATCTTCCGGGGCTACTTCTTCCAGCAGCTGGCGGCGGGCCTCGGAGCCTGGCCGACGCAGATCCTGCTGGCCGCCCTCTTCGCCCTGGCCCACTGGGGGAACCCCGGGATGACGGGAGCCACCCGCATCTGGGCCTCCCTGAACATCGGCCTGGCCGCCATCCTGCTCGGGCTCTGCTACCTCCGCACCGGGAGCCTGGCCCTGCCCATCGGCGTGCACCTGGGCTGGAACTTCACCCAGGGCAACGTGCTGGGCTTCGGCGTCAGCGGCACGACCATGGCCCCTGGCCTCCTGAAGCCGGTGTTCCTGGGCCGCCCCGAGTGGCTCACCGGCGGCGCCTTCGGCCTCGAGGCCAGCCTCCCCTGTGCCCTCGTCTGCACGGCCTGCATCGTGGCGCTCGCATGGTGGCGGCCGCGCGCCCTCGAAAGCGCATCCCCGGCCGCGACCAGCTGAGCTTCCCGGCTCAGTCCAGGTCCTGAGTGAGGACGTAAACCGATCGCGCCAGCTCCACCCGCCCGTCCAGGGCGAAGGCCTGGAAGAGCTGGGCCGCCCCCGCCCGGAGGCGATCCGCCGCCGCCCCCTCGCGGGGAAGGTAGGACGAGGAGGCGATAAGCCCCATCACCCCTTCGAGGTCCAGCGATTGCCCGAAGGGAATGGAAGCCTGCTGGACATTTGATCCCGCCTTCTCCGCGAAAGTCACCAGCGCACGCAGGCGCCGCGCCTCCGTATCGTCCAGCAGGAAGGGCCGGATCAGGTCCCCGTAGGCCCTGGCGAAGGGCTCGCGCTCGTCACGCTCGTACTGGACGAGGGCGATGCGCCGGCAGGCGATCCGGCGGAACTCGGCCAGGGCCCGGTCCGCATCGAACCAGTGGAAGGCCTGGAAGGCCGCCGCCACATCCACTGAGTGGGTCGGGAGCCCCGTCGCCTCCGCGGTTCCCGCCAGCCATACGACGTTCCCCGGTGCCTCCGCCTCGGCACGCATGGCGGCGTTGGGCTCCACCGCGAACACCCGGCCCACCCGCGCCGCCAGCAGGCGGGTGGAGATGCCGGTCCCGGCACCCACGTCCGCCACGGCCAGGCAGGCGGGATCGCCCAGCCCTGCCAGCAGGAGGTCGAAGACCGCCACAGGGTATCCGGGCCGGTGGCGGCCGTAGGCCTCCGCCCGCTCGCCGAATCTGCCTGTGGGATCACCGCCCGACATGCCTTCCAGAATATCCCGGGCCGGTGTTGGGCTACGCTGGAGGCCAGGAGATTCGATGGACCGACTGGTGATCCAAGGTGGCCAGCCCCTGCGGGGCCGCATCCGCGTGTCGGGTGCCAAGAACGCGGCCCTGCCCTGCCTCGCGGCGGCGCTGCTGACCTCCGAGCCGATCGCGCTGTCCAACTTGCCCGCGGTGGCCGACATCCGCACCATGGTGAAGGTGCTGCAGGCCCTGGGCACGGAGGCGTCGCTGGAACCGGAGGGCGAAGGCTTCGAGCTGACCGCCCGGCTGGCCTGCGTGGGCGGCGACGATCCCAAGGCCCCCTACGAGCTGGTGAAGACCATGCGGGCCTCCATCCTCGTGCTGGGGCCCCTCCTCGCCCGCTTCGGCAAGGCCACCGTGAGCCTCCCCGGCGGCTGCGCCATCGGCGCGCGGCCCGTGAACCTCCACCTGGAGGCCCTGGAGCGGATGGGTGCCGTGATCGAGATCAGCCACGGCTACATCCACGCCTCGGTGAAGGGGCGCCTGAAGGCCATCGACCACACCTTCGAGAAGGTGAGCGTGGGCGCCACGGAGAACATCCTCATGGCCGCCGCCCTGGCCGAGGGCACCACGGTGCTCCGGAACGCGGCCCAGGAGCCCGAGATCGGGGACCTGGCGCGGATGCTCGTGAAGATGGGCGCCCACATCGAGGGCCTCGACACGGGCACCCTCACGGTCACCGGCGTGGCGGCGCTGCATGGCTGCGAGCACGCGGTCATCCCCGACCGCATCGAGGCCGGCACCTACCTCTGCGCCGTGGCCGCCGCCTGCGGCGACGTGGTGCTGGACCGCTGCGAGCCCGACCACCTCCGGGCCCTGCTGGACCTGCTGGAGCGGGCCGGCTGCGTGCTCACCGAGCGGGAAGGCCAGGACGGCCGGCAGCTCCGCATCCAGCGGGAGTGCGGCCAGAAGCTGCACTCCAAGGACATCGTCACCCAGCCCTTCCCGGGCTTCCCCACGGACCTCCAGGCCCAGGCCATGGCCGTGATGACGCAGGCCTCGGGCATCAGCGTCATCAACGAGGGCATCTTCGAGAACCGGTTCCAGCACGCCATGGAGCTGGAACGTCTGGGCGCCAACCTCCGGGCGGAGGGGCACCGGGCCATCGTGGCGGGCCCCGCGGAGCTCACGGGCTGCACCGTCATGGCCACGGACCTCCGCGCCAGCGCCGCCCTCGTCATCGCCGGCCTCGTCGCCCGGGGCGAGACGGTGGTGGACCGCATCTATCACCTCGACCGCGGCTACGCGGGCCTGGAACGGAAGCTCCAGGGCGTCGGGGCCCGCATCGAGCGCGTCGGCGGCGGCAGGGTCTAGACCTGGAACTGGTTCACGGTGTCGGCCAGGCGCTGGGAGACGGCCTGGGCCTCGGTCGTGATGCGGGCGATCTCCCTTGAGGCCGAACTCATCTCCTCGGAGGCATGGACGTGCGCCTCCAGGGCCCGGCGGATGGATTCCACCTGCTGCGCCACTTCCTGGCTGGCGCCGGTCTGTTCCTCCGTGGCGTGCTCGATCTCGTGGGACATCCCCAGGAGGCGATCCGCCAGGAGGTGCCCCTTGCGCCCAACGCCCACGGCCACACCCACCAGCTCCCCTCCGCGATCCACGGTCTGGTTGCAGACCGCGATGAGGTCGGTGATCTCCCGGGCCGCCTCGGCGGATCGCTCGGCCAGCTTCCGGACCTCCTCGGCCACCACCGCGAAGCCCGCGCCCTGGTGCCCCGCCTTCGCCGCCTCGATTGCCGCATTCAGGCTGAGAAGATTGGTCTGCCGGGCGATCTCCCGGATCACGGTGACGGCCTTCCCCATCTGGGTGGTGGACGCCCGGATGCCCTGCATGGCCACGGACAGATCCTCTCCGGCCCGCTCCTCCTCGGCGGCGGTCTGATCCGATTCGCTGGCCTGCTGCTCGACGAGGCGCGCGCTGGAGGCGATCTGGGAGACGCTCGCCGCGAGCTGCGTGACACCGGAGGCCACAACCTCGCCGGCAGCCCCCTGGCTGCGGCTGTTCTCTGCCATGGATCGGAGGCTCATCGACAGCTCCTCCGTCGCGCTGGAAAGCGCCGCGTTCTGGCTCACCATGGCGCGGGAGACTCGCGCCAGGTCACGGATCACCCTCCTGAAGCGGCCGTTCAGCACGTTGAAGGCATGGGCCATGCTGCGGAGTTCGAGGGCCCCCGAGACGGGAAGCTGCACCCTCAGGTCACAGCTCTCCATGGCCTGCGTGAGCGTGGCGAGGTTCCGGACCATGCGCCCCGATTCGACCCGGACGATGGCGGCCGTGGCCAGCCAGAGCAGGCCGGCGAGGAGGACATCCAGTTCCCGCGTGAGCCCCGCGTACACCAGGCAGCCCAGTCCGCCCAGGACCTGCACCAGGAAGAGCAGCCTGAACCGGGTGGCCAGGGCGAGGCCCCTGAGCCGCTCCCCCAGGCCGGGACCGGCGTTCTCACCCCTCGACAACCGCGAGTAGCGTGCCTCTGCCGCCTCTCGGTCCCTCGGGTCCGGCTGGCTTCGGGTGGACATGTAGCCGACCACCCGGCCCGATTCACGGATCGGCGTGACGTCGGCGAATACCCAGTAGTGATCGCCGTTCCTGCAGCGGTTCTTGATGATGCCCGTCCAGGGACGGCCCGCCTGGATGGTCTGCCAAAGATCCTTGAAGGCCGCCGGGGGCATGTCCGGATGGCGCAGGAGGTTGTGGGGCTGGCCCAGCAGCTCGCCGAGGCCATAGCCACTGACCTGGATGAAGGCCTCGTTGGCGTAGGTGATGACCCCCCGGAGATCCGTCTTGGAGATCAGGACCTCCTCCGGATCGAACGACACCTCGCGCTGGGTGACCGGCTCGTTCAGGCGCATGGGACCTCCGCATGGCGGAAAGCGGTGGGCGCACTCTCATCTGGCGCTGGCCGAATGCCATCGTAGTCGATGTTCCGGGGAAGCGGGAAATTCGATATCCATGTGAAACGGACTCAGTTACCGCCCCGTCTGGGGCCTTCCCAGCCCGCAGCCGCACCCCTTCCGGGGGAGATCCGGGGGACGGCCCGGCTGGAATCCCTTAGACTGGAATCGACGACGCGACAGGGGCGAGCATGTTCGGCGAAATGAAGGTCTTTTCCGGGAGCAGCCACCCGGACCTGGCGAAGGGTATCGCCACGCACATGGGCATGCCCCTGGGCAAGCTGAAGATCACCCGGTTCTCCAACGAGAACATCAAGGTGAAGGTCGAGGAGAACGTCCGCGAGTCCGATGTCTTCGTCATCCAGACTTCCTGCCCCCCCGTCAGCGACAACCTGCTGGAGCTGCTGATCCTCATCGACGCCCTGAAATTCGCCAGCGCCGCCCGCATCACGGCCGTCCTGCCCTACTTCCCCTACGCCCGCAGCGACAAGAAGGACGAGGCGCGCATCTCCATCACGGCGCGGCTGGTGGCCGACCTGCTGGAGACCGCCGGGGCCGACCGCGTGCTCACCATGACCCTGCACGCCCCGCAGATCCTGGGATTCTTCCGCAAGCCCGCGGACCAGCTGCTGGCCACGCCCATCCTCACCAACTACTTCAAGACCAAGGACCTCTCCAATGCCGTGGTGGTGGCCACGGACGCCGGCGCGGCCAAGTTCGCCGGCCACTTCGCCAAGCGCCTCTCCGTGCCCATGGCCATCATCGACAAGCGCCGCTTCGACGACTCCGAGAAGGCCCAGAGCGTGGCCCTCATCGGCGACGTGAAGGGCAAGGACGCCATCATCTACGACGACGAGATCGCCACGGGCGGCTCCATCAAGGAGGCGGCCCGCATCCTCCGGGAATTCGGCGCCCGCACCGTGCGGGTAGGCGTCACCCACCCCGTGCTCTCCGGCGGCGCCATCGAGACCCTCAACAGCGCCGAGCTCGACGAGCTGGTGGTGACGGACAGCATCCCCATCCCCGCCGAGCGGGCCAAGGGCCTGCCCAGCCTCCGGGTGCTGTCCACCGCCGCCCTCTTCGGCGATGCCATCCTCCGCATCCACGGGGGCCGCAGCATCAGCGAGATGATGGACTAGCCATGGAGCTCGGTCCGGCCCAGGTCCTGGGAAGCCTCGGGACGCCGCCGGATCCGGTCCTGCTGGGTCCCCACGGGACCGAGCTCGCAGCCGTCCTCGATCGCCCCTTCCGGGTCCTCCACCGGGCCCTGGAGCTCTACACCGCCGGAACCGCCCTGTCCCTCCTGATGGACCTGGGCTGGGAGGACCGGCTGCGGACCGGAACCACCCTGGATGGCCTCTGCCGGGGCCTTCCGGACCAGGCGCGGACCCCCTTGGCCTGGATGCTGCCCTTCCTCGCCCAGGAGAGCCTCCTGGACCTCCTGGGCGGGCGCTACTTCCTTGAGGGCTCCCCCCGCCTGGACCTGGCGGGAATCCGGGCCATGGCCGAGGCGGAAGCCCCCGGCCACGGCGCCAACTTCGACCTGCTGGACGGCGTGCGCACCCACATCCCGCCCTTCTTCACGGAGGGGAAGCCGGGGGATGGCCTCCTCTTCGACCTGGCCCTCTTCCCCCTGTGGCTCGCCTATTTCCGTAACGACAACCCGGTGTACTACCCCAACAACCTGCTGGCCCTCCTCGGCCTGCGGGAGGGGCTCGCCGAGGGAAGCCGGGTACTGGAGCTGGGCGGCGGCGCCGGGTCCTTCGCCCGGCTGGTGGCCCAGCGCGGGGCCGCGGAGGGCTGGCTCGGCCGCATCTCGGAGTATGTCTTCACAGACGTGGCGCCGGCCTTCCTCCGGCGGGCCCAGCGGGAGCTCGGCGCCGCCGCCCCCGGCCTCCCGCTGCGGTTCCGTCCCCTGGACCTGAACCGGCCTCTGGGCGACCAGGGGATCGAAGCCGCCGGCCTCGACGTCATCGTGGCCATCAACGTGGTCCATGTCGCCCGGAACCTGGAGGCCTCCCTGCGGGATCTCCGGTCGCGCCTGAAGCCCGGCGGCCGGCTGGTGCTGGGGGAGTGCATGAAGCCCTCGCTGGGCCATCCGATCTACCTCGAGTTCGTCTTCTCGTTCCTCCGCAGCTTCACCGACGTGGAGCTGGATCCCCGGTGGCGGCCCGTCCACGGGTTCCTCACACCCGAGGCCTGGATGGCGGCCCTGGACCACGCCGGCTTCCGCGACCTCGCCTGCATCCCGCCGCCCCGGCCCCTCATGGACCGGCACCCCAGCTTCAACGTGGGGGCGCTGGTGGGCGTGGCCTGAGGCCCATGCGACGGGCGGACCGGCTGTTCCAGATCGTGCAGCTCCTGCGCCGGGATCGCATCAGCACGGCGGCCCGCCTGGCGAGGGAGCTGGGCATCAGCGAGCGCACCCTCTACCGCGACATCGCGGACCTGATGGCCTCCGGCGTGCCCATCGAGAGCGAGGCCGGCGTGGGGTACAGCCTGCCGCGGCACTTCGACCTGCCGCCTTTCATGTTCAACGCGGACGAGGGCGAAGCCCTGCTCCTGGGCGCCCGCATCGTGGCCGCCTGGGGTGACCCCTCGCTGCGGGAGGCCGCCGAGAGCCTGGTACGGAAGGTGGAGGGCGTCCTGCCCGCCGGGCGCAGGAAGGCTCTCACGGACCTCCCCTTCCTCGTGCCCGACCACCACGTGCCGCCCGAGACTGCCCGCTTCCTCGGGGAGCTGCGCCTGGGGCTCCGCGAGCAGCGCCGCGTGCGGGTGGCCTACATCCGGGCGGACGGGACGGCCACGGACCGCGTGCTCCAGCCCCTGGGCGTCATCTTCTGGGGCTACCGCTGGCACCTGGCGGCCTGGTGCGAGCTCCGCGAGGCCCTGCGCACCTTCCGGGTGGACCGGATCCGGGAGGTGGCGCTCCTCGACCGCTTCGAGATGGTTCCCGGACGCGGCCTGGAGGACTACCTGGGGAAGGTCCGGGCGGAGAAGGGGCGGCCCGAAACCTCCTGACACCACGCTGTCAGGATCAGGGGCCATGCTGTCCCTCTCTTCACAAGGAGCCCGCATGTCCCTCGCCAAGGCCCTCACCCCCGAGTTCGAACACGAAATGGCGGGCCTCCGCCGCGTGATCGAGCGCATCCCCGCGGGGCGGTTCGACTACCATCCCCACCCCAAGTCCTTCACCCTGGGCGACCTGGCCAACCACCTGGTGACCATCCCCGGCTGGACCATCAGCACCCTCACGCTCACCGAGCTGGACCTCGGCCTGCCCGAGACCCAGGCCCGGCAGCCGAAGCCCAGCTCGACCGTGGAGGGGCTGCTCCGCACCCTGGACACCGGCGTGGAGGGGGCGCTGGCCGCCCTGGCCAAGGCCTCCGATGCCGATTTCCAGGTAACCTGGACCCTGAAGAACAAGGGCGAGGTACTGCTCGCCATGCCCCGCGCCGCAGTGTTCCGGGGCTTCGTGATGAACCACCTCATCCACCACCGGGCTCAGCTGGCTGGCTACCTGCGGATGCTGGACGTGCCGGTACCCGCCCTCTACGGGCCCAGCGCCGACGAGGCCTGAGGCATCCCGGGGATGGTCCGGTCACCGGCCTCCCGGGCCGGCGGCCGGACCGCCTTCCAGGTCCGCTGCCCGGGCCCTCACCGTCCGGTGCTGGGGCAGGTAGCAGACGCCAGCCGGTCCCTCGGTGCAGGGCTGGTAGGTCACCGCCAGCGACACCGGATCGGGGAGCCCCTGGCCCTGCAGGGGGATGACCACCGCCCCGCGCCAGACCGGGTCCCCGGCCTCGTCGCGGCCCGAGGGGGGCGGCAGCGGCCCCACGGCCAGCCTTCCCTGGGAGGAGGCGAGCATCACCTTGAAGGTGCGCTGCTTCAGGTGGGCTCCTGCGGGCAGGGCTACCCGGAGGCCCCCGGGCACGGCCGTGAGGGCCACGTCCACCGCCGGGTCGAAGGCCCGGGCGTGGAGGGAGAGCAGGGCCAGCAGCGGGATGATCCGGCGATCCATGGGGCCCTCCTACCCGGCGTGGTCCGCGATGGCAGCCAGGCCGGCGGTGGCGAGCAGGTCGCCCGCCTCGGTGATCATGGCACCTTCCACGTTCGCCGCGCCCTCCAGCAGGTCCAGCCCGGCCCCAGGCCCCAGCAGGAAGGCGGCCGTGGCGAAGCGGCCCGCGTCGAAGGCCGTGGGGGCGACCACGGTGACGGAGGCGAGCCCCCGCGCGGGCCAGCCGGTGGTGGCGTCCAGGAGGTGGTGGTAGCGGACTCCGTCCCGCTCGAAGCCCCGTTCGTAGTCCCCCGAGGTAGCCACGCCCGCCTCGGCCCCGACCCGAACCACGAGCCGGCAGCGGCCGCGGTCGCGGGGATCCTGCACCGCCACCCGCCAGGGACGGCCGTCCCCGCGTCGGCCCAGGGTCCGCACATCGCCCAGGAAGTTGATGACGGCCGAATCCACGCCCTCCTCCCGGAGGATGCCGGCCACCCGGTCGGCCGCGTACTCCTTGCCGACGCCGCCCAGGTCCAGCTCCATGCCGGGCCGCTCCAACGCGACCGTGCCGTGCCGCAGCGCCACGGCCCGGGCCTCCACCAGGGGCAGGAGGGCCGCCACCTCCGCTGCGGAGGGCACGCGGGCCGCCTTGAAGTCCCACACCCGGCGAAGCGCGCCCACCGTGGGATCGAAGCGGCCGCCGGTGGCCCGGTGCAGTTCCAGGGCGGAACGGATGAGGTATTCCGTCTCGCCGTCGATGGGCACGGGCCCCCGCCCCGCCTCCCGGTTGATCTCCGAGACCACGCTCTGGGCCCGGTACCGTGAGAACTTGGCCTCGATGCGCCGCGCCTCCGCCACGGCGGCCCGGGCGGCCCGCTCGGCCCGGGCCGGGCCGCGGTCGTCGGCGAAGCGGATGAGGGCCTCGCCGCCCATGAGGGGGAACCGCGTGGTGTAGAGGACGCGCGCCTCCGGGGCCGTCAGTACTGCCACTTCAGCCCCACGGTGAAGGTGGTGGTGTTCACGTCCGCGGCGGAGACGGAGGGCCCGGAGAAGGCGGCCGAAGCCGTCCCGAGGGTGCCCCCCGCCAGGGGCAGGATCGGGTCCTGGCCCTGCTGGATCTGGTAGGTCCCGCCCAGGCTGAGGGTCAGGCCAGGCATGAGATCCGTGGAGACGGAGCAGCCCACCAGGACGCTGTGGAAGGCCGACAGGCGGTAATCCGCGGACTGGTAGGCCTGCGGGGCCGCGAAAGAGGCCCCGTAGAAATCCGCCGCGTTCTGGCTGTAGAGGCGCAGGCGGGGCGAGAGGATCCAGCCGCCGTCCAGGTGCTGGTCGTAGGTGAAGTCCAGCGTGTGCGCCCGGAGGCCCCAGTCGTCGCGGTAGAAGCGGTACGTGGTCTTGAGGGCCCCGTCCCAGTCGTCGAAGTAGTGGCCGTATTTCACGAACAGGTCATCCCGGGTGCGGGTGCCGGGGCGGTGGTCCCGGACGGTGCCGGTCCCCACGGGGACCACGAGGTAGGGCTCGTCGAGGTCGCCGCTCAGCTTCATCCGGCTGGCGGAAAGGTCCACCAGGTCGTCCTGGCCCAGCACCCAGGTCCAGCCCAGGGCGTAGCCCCGGGTCTTCTTGGCGTAGCGCTGGGTCTCGGTCACCGGCGCCACCGTGTCGTCGGCCCAGGAGAGCCCGTAGTGCAGCGTCCCTCGCCCGTCCGCCATGGTCCAGGCATCGGAGAGGCCGAAGCCGCGGGCGATGTAGTCCTTCTCCACGGAGTGCGAGAGGTCCACGGTGGGCAGGTGCGCGCCGATCCGCCGGCTGTAGCTGAAGTCCTGGCCGTTCCGCTGGTCGGCGTAGGGCACCATGGGGATCTTCCCTGCGGCGTTGGTGCTGGTTCCCGAGGCCGAGGTCGTGGTGGTCACGTCCAGGGTGGGATAGGCCCCGCTGGGCGAGGCCCCCGAGATGGCATCGTGGGAGAGCAGGAGGTCGAACTGGCCGAGCGAGGGGCCGAGGTCCTGGTGCAGGAGCAGGTTGGGGTTCTGCACCCGGGTGCGGCCATCGGACTCGCCGTAGAACAGGTAGCGCAGCTCCACGGAGGACTGGGCCTGGAGGGGGCGGCCTCCGAGGAGGCCCAGGCCCGCCACGAGCCAGGGGACGCCATCAAACTGCCGCCGTTCCCGGCGCCGGAGGAGCCTGGCCGTATGCCTAGTTGCAGCCACAGCCGCCTCCCGCCGCGCCGCCGGTCCCGGCGGCCCCTTCCTTGCTGGCATGGATGTGCTCCCGCAGGATGCTGCTGAGGCGGTCCCCGTCCAGGCTCATGATCGGATCGGCGAGGTGGCCGCGCTGCCAGGCCTTCAGGCCGCCCTTGGCCTCCAGGCCCGGCGCCACGCGGTAGCCGGCCGCAGGGGCCGGTTCCCCGGAACGGATGAGGGCCTCGATGGCGTCCGCCTCCTGCTGGATGTGCTCGCCCCCCTCGAACCGGGCCACGATGCGGCCCTCTGCGTCGATGAGGAAGCTGGTGGGCATGGCCACGACGCCGAAGGCCTCCGCGCTGTGGCCCGAGGGATCCGGCACGATGGTGAAGTGCACCGGCGTCTGGTCGAGGAAGTCGTAGATCGGGCCCTGGTCGGTGTCCAGGGCCACCCCCACCGCCTGGAACCTCCCTTCGCCGAAGCGGGACTGGAGTCCGTCGATGGCCGGCAGGCTCTTGCGGCAGGGGCCGCACCAGGAGGCCCAGAAATCCAGGAGGACCACCTTCCCCTTCAGCCCGGCGAGGCTGAAGGGCTTGCCGTCCAGAGTCTGGGCGACGAGGGCCGGCGCGGGGGCGGGTCCTCCGGCGAGGACCGGAAGGCCCAGGAGGAGCGTCAGGACGATCCGGAATCGGGTCCGCGGGGGCGGGCTGGAAGATGGGGGCATGCGTCCTCGCGAAACAGGCGCAGGGGCCGCCCCCGACCGACGTCCGGGTTCCGGGTCCCTGCAGGAGGGGTTGCCTCTTCCAATGCGGGCGGCCCGGGGTGGGTTCCCGGTTAAATATGTTCCAACACGAACAAGCGGCACCCGGTGGGCGCCGCTTGCCATCCGTGGAAGGAATCCGCTGGTCAGAAGCCGGTGAAGATCGCCACCGCGTAGGCGGCGAAGGTACCATCGGACTTGGGCACCACGGCCACCCTGGCGGGGGTGGGAGCCACCAGCTTGGCGCTCCAGGTACTCGCATCGAGGGGCGTGACGGTGATGACGCCGGCCTGGTTGTGCACCTCAACCACCGCAGGCTGCAGGCCGGGGGTGGCGTTCAGCCCCACGGTGAGGGCCTGCGTCGCCGCGCTGGAGTTCGTGAAGGTGAAGCCCAGCTGGCCGCCGTTGTACGAGGTGCTGATGGCGCCCACCGGCAGGGGCACGGGCAGGAAGATGGCGTTGGCCGCGTCCCACGCGGAATTGGTGGCATTCCAGGTGAGGTCGCTCACGCCCTGCACCCGCACGTCCCCGGCGCCGGTGACGGCCGCGGCGAAGGCGCCGGTGTCCGAGTAGGTGGTTCCGGGCAGGCCCAGGTACCACCAGTTGAACCCGTTGGCGTAGGCATAGGTGCGACTCAGGCCGAAGAAGGGGTTGGCGTAGGTGAAGGAGCTGGTGTCGGCGGCGGTGATGCGCCCGCCGTCCACGGCCCGCTGGACATTGATGGACGCGGCATGGAGCTGGGCCTGCAGGGGATCCTTCACCTCCACCTGGACCTTGAACCCGCCCCAGATGTCGGCCAGGGCCGCGGGGCCCGTGCCCAGGCTCAGGGCGGTGCGGAAGGTGAAGGCCGTGTCGCTGTCCACGTAGATGCGCCGGGGCGCGCCGGTGTCGGTGCTCACGGCGATCCAGTTGTTGGTGCGGTCCACGCCGTAGACGTGGCCCTCGGGCGTCCACTGGGGCAGCGCGGTGGTGGAGTACCACACCCGGACGGCCCAGAGGCTGCCATCCGCCTGCATCCGGAGCGTGACCAGGGCGTTCTTCCCGGCGGCGAGTCCGGCGAAGGAGCCGGCGGCATGGGCGTCCACGTCGATGAACTTCGCGCCGCTGTCCACGTTCACGGTGAGGTCGTTCCCGCTGTCCGTGTGCAGCACGAAGCTGGAGGCGCCCACCGAGGCCACGGTGCCCTTGCGGGCGCGGAACATCATCTGGGCCATGCCCATCATGCCGTTGGCGTTGGGCTTGTGGCGGATCTGGAGGTTCATCACCCAGCTGCCGTCCGGCAGCTGCACCAGGAACAGCGGGTGCGACAGGTCGAAGTCCAGCTGCAGGGCGTTGCTGCTGCCCTGGGTCACCACGAGGTCGGCGCTGAGGGGCACCCACACGTTCGTGCCGCCCACCACCTTCACCTGGCTGGAGGGGATCACGGTGCCGTCGCTCTTGACCAGGGTGACGTTGGCGGGATCGATGCTGACGCGCATCCCGTCATAGGTGCCGTCGGGGATCTGGGCCGTGGCCAGCAGCTCGCCCACGCTGTCGAGGTCCACCAGGTTGATCTTGGCGGTGCTGCCCTGGAAGGCCACCACCTCCTTGGTGTGGTCGGCCTTGTTCACCAGGGTGATCTTCGTGACCACCACTTCCACCGCCGACCACTGGTCGGACGGCGCGTCCGTGAGGATGATCGAGGCCGTGCCCGTGGGCGTGGGCGCCGCGGATGACGTGCTGGAGGAGCCGCTGCCGCCGCAGGCGGTGAGCAGGGCGAGGGTGGTGAGACCCGCAGGCAGGGCCAGGAGGGTCAGGGGACGGGGGGTGAGACGCATGCAGGCCTCCATGGGAGCAGGGCTCCGGAAAGGGACGGAACTGGATGCTTCCTGGGACCGGGATCCGATCCGAAGGGTTGATCCCGGGAAGCGATTTTTCACGTTCCTGTCACGCGGGGACCTGACGCCTTGGCCCCGCACCCTCGCCTTGCGATACTGGCGGGCCATGGCCCATACCCTCCGCGAGCTCCTGATCCAGCGTGCTGCCCGCCTCCAGGAGCGGCCGGCCCTCACCGCCCCGGACTGGGGCACGCTCACCTACACCCAGTTGCGGAACCGGGCAGAAGGCGTGGCCTTCGGTCTCCTGGGCGACGGCGAACCCCCGCCCGTCCAGTTCTCGGACACCGGCACGCCCTGGGACTGGATCGCCGAACTCGCCACCGCCGCTTCGGGCCTGGCCTGGGAGGCCACGGGCCGGCCGGTGCCCCCGGCGGCGCTCGGCGGCCTCCTCTTCAATGCCGAGGCGGGCCGGGGCCCCTACCACGCCCGGGAGCGGGTGGTGGATGCGGCCACCCCCTTCCACGCCGGGCTGCCCCAGGGCGAGGTGATGGCCCGGCTGGCCCGCCTCAACCACCGCCTGGGATGGGACCACGAGACGGCCGTGCACCTGCCCCCCGATCGCCTGGGCGAGGCCGAGGTCCGCGCGGCCCTGTGGAGCGCCCTGTTCTCGGGCGGCCATGTGCTCCTGGGCGGGGGGGAATCACGCCGGCGCGCCGGCTGGCGGCGCCTCCTGGGTGGCCGGGAGACCCCGGCACCGGCCTGGGATCCGGCCCCGTTCCGCGGGTTCTGGACCTGACTCCGAATCCCCCTTCCCAATGGACAGTCCCTGGCGAATGATGGGGCCGGGAGGTCGCCATGGTCCGCAGGTCGTCCCGCAAGCTGCTTGAATCGCCGCGACCCGATGGCGGCGGCCTAGTGAAGCCCGAGCGCCTCCAGGCCGTGCTGGAGGCCGTGCGCGACGCCGGCGAGCGGGGCATCACGAAGGAAGCCCTGGCCCGCATCCTGGGTGGCACGGCCCTGCGCACGGTGGATCGGGCCATCGCCGTCCTGGAGGACCAAGGCGCCCGCTTCGGCAAGGCCCGCAGCGGCCGTCCGGCCCTCATCCACTTCACCCTGGAGAAGGCCCCGGACTGGGACAGCAAGATCACCCCCCACGCCCGCATGGCCCTGGAAGTGGCCCTCATGACGCTGGAGGGCACCGCCACGGAGCTGTGGTTCGATCAGTTGGAGAGCCTGCGGACCCTGGCCGACAGCCACCTCAGCAACCGGGACCGGGACCTCTTCCGGGCGCTGCAGACCCACGTCTGCGTGCGCGGCGGCGCCGACGACCAGCAGGCCCTGGACACGCGGATGCTCACCCAGGTGCTGCTGGCACTGGGCCATCCGGAGGGCCCCCGGGAGCTGGAGCTGGGCTACCAGGCGGCCTCGGGCCGCACGACCACGCGCACGGTGGTGCCCTTCACCCTCACCCACGATGTCTTTTCGGGGGGCGCCTTCCTTCTGGCCTGGGACCCCGCCAAGGAAGAGCCCCGGCACTTCCGCCTGGCGCGCATCCTGGGGGCGAAGGCCCTGCCGAAGCGGGGCCTGGTGCCCGACAAGGGGCCCCTGGAACAGGCCAGGGACTACCAGATCGGCGGATGGTTCAGCCCCGAGCGCCCCTTCCGCATCCGCGTGCGGGTGGGCGGCACCCACTGGCCCCGGGCCCTCCAGGACGCGCCCCCCGCCCTTCCGTCCGTGGAGGTGCTGAGGGACAAGGGCGGCGTGATCCTCAGCTTCCTGGCCACGGAGTTGAACGGCCCCACGCGGATCATCCTCCAGTTCGGCGCCGATGCCGAGGTGCTCGAACCGAAGGCGCTGCGCAGCCACGTCGCCGCCACGCTGAAGGACATGGCCGCCCGGTACCGCTGAGCGTTCCTCAGGCCTGCCCGCCACTGCGGGTGTTGCGCTCGATGGAACAGAGGAGGGCCAGGACCTCCGAAGCCGTGTAGGCGCCCAGCAGGCCGAGGGCCGCGGAGGCGAGTCCCACGGCCAGGAGGTTGAGGCCGGCGGGGAAGGGATCGCCGCCGGCCATGGGCAGCAGCGGCCCCAGACCCGCCAGGCCGGCCTGGGCATCCCCGGCGCTGATCCAGATCAGGAGGGCGCCGCCCACGCTGAGCACGGCCAGCAGGCTCGCATAGACCTCCCCGCCCAGGCGCATGATCAACCGGGCCAGGGGCAGGATGACGTCGCCGCCCACCTGCGGCATGGCCGCCACATCCTGGGCCCGCAGCCAGGCCAGGTGGGCCGCCAGGTAGAAGGCCGCCGCCAGGGCGATCTGGAACACCAGCTGGGCGAAGACGGCCTGGGTGCTGGACCCGCCATCCTTCCAGAGGCCGATGGAGAGCCAGACGCCCGCCAGCACGGCGCCCAGGGCCCCCAGGCGCAGCAGCCAGGCGAAGACGACTTTGAAGAACCGCCCCTCCGAGATCAGCCGGAGCAGGGCGGGAGCGAGGGGGAGCTTCTCCACGGGGGCCTCCAGGGTGGGTGTATTCGGGCTCCAGGCTCGGGAATCGGGCCGGATCCGTCAAGCCTTTCCCGTGGCAAGAGAAAGGGGCGGCCGGGGCCGCCCCTTTCCTCCCGTTCGAGGCGGCCTACTTACCGGCCACCTTGCCTTCCTGGAGGTCCCGCAGGGCGAGCTGGCCCTGGCGCGCGAAGTCGATGGCCTCGCCGAGGATGCGGGCGGCCTCCTGTGGCGCGTGGAAGCCCATGGAGTTCTCGGCGTTGATGTAGTCCACCCGCCACTGGGCCTTACGCTGGAGCTCCAGCACGGGCTGCAGCTTCGCCTCGTCCAGGCCGCCCTGTTTGGCCTTCTGGATGTCGTTGATGAGGGCCACCACGGCGTCCTCCCCGCGGTCCAGGAGGGCCTTGGTACGGTCCTGGATGGCCTCGACGCGGGCCTTCAGCTCGGCCTCGGGGAAGCGGTGGCAGGTCTGGCAGGAGCGGCTGATGTCGAGGAGGGGGCTGCGCACCTGGTGATTGCTGATCTTGATGGCACCCTCGCGCTCGTAGGGCATGTGGCAGTCCGCGCAGGACACGCCGGAGCGAGCGTGGATGCCCTGGCTCCACATCTCGAACTCCGGATGCTGAGCCTTCAACAGCTCGGCGCCGGTGCGGGGGTGCTTCCAGTCGAAGAAGCGATGGCCGTCGGGGAACTTATAGCTGTCGTAGGTCGCCTCCTCCTGCTCCACCTTCAGGCCGTTGTTCCAGGGGAAGAACAGGGTGGTCTTGGGGCCGCAGTAGTACTCCACGTGACACTGGCCGCAGACCATGGAACGCATCTCCTGGCGGGAGGCCAGGGCGTTAGGGTCGTAGGCGGCCTTGCGGTCGCCCTTCCGCCAGGTCTCGATGGAGGGCAGGTGCGGCACCGGCTCGGCGCTCTGCGCCAGGGCGGCGATGCCGCGGATGAACCCGGGCTTGGTCACGCGCAGCTGCATGGTCTTCGGGTCGTGGCAGTCGATGCAGGCCATGGGGTGCTTGGCCAGCTTGGCGGCCTCGGCGTAGGGCAGCTTGCAGACGGCCTCGAAGCCCTTCATGAGCTGCGCCTGGCCGTCGTCGCTGGTGAAGGGCTCGTCGAGGGTGCCGGGCGCGCCCAGCTTCAGGCCCTCCTGGCGGTAGAGCACCGTGTTGGAGGTGTGGCAGTGGAGGCAGGAGCCGGGCTGGGGCCGCTCGGTCACCCGCTTGGTCATCTGCTGGTCGTTCAGCATGTAGGCGTGGCCCCGCCGCTTGTTGTAGTCGATGGCGAAGGCGTAGCCGTCGAAGATCACCGGCAGGCGGGGATCCTCCTTCAGCTTGCTCTCGGGGAAGGCCTCGCTGCCGGCGCCGCCGTACTTGGTGCTGTACTTCTCGGCGGTCTTCAGGTAGCCGTCGTACTGGCGGGGGAAGTTCTTGCCCCAGACCGCGGGATCGACCGTCTTCTCGTCCAGGTCCACCACCCGGAAACTGGTCTGGCGGGCCTCGGCCTTCCGGGCGGAGATGTTGGCGTAGAGCGCCATCACCAGGATGGTGGCCACGGCCGCGCCTGCGGCGACCAGGCCCAGCCGCACGGGCGGGCGGGAGAAGAAGGGGGTGGGGTTGTCGGTCATCGGGGACCTCCTCCGGCGTGGAATCGGAACTTCAGGGGAATCAAGAATCAGCGGGTGGGCCCGTGGCCCACATCCTGGTGGCACTGGACGCAGCCGTAGAGATCCGCCTTCCGGGTGGGGTCCGTGGGCATGCCCAGGGTCCCGTGGGCGGTGATCTCGTCCACCAGCTCGCCATGGCAGCGGATGCAGTTGGCCTCCAGGACCGCGGCGTTGCCCGGCTTGATGCGGATGGGCTCCTGGAAATCCTGGGCCGTGAAGGCCTTCGAGTGGTGGTAGCCGTTGCTGGCCTTCACGAAGAGCTTGTGGACGACATTGTCATGCGGAAGGTGGCAGTCGTTGCACACGGCCACGGCGTGGTGGGGGCCCTTCTGCCAGCCGTCGTACTCCTCGCGCATGACGTGGCAGTTCACGCAGGCCTTCGGGTCGTTGGAGAGGTAGGCGGTGCCGTGGGCCGAGACGAAGGTGTAGCTCCCCGTGCCGACGAAGACCCCCACCAGCACACTGGCCAGCACACTCAACAGGACGATGGGGCGGGTTCCGCTCATGGGGCATCCAGGGGCAGCGAGGTTCCAGCCTCGTGCCAGGACAGGATGGCCGTCTATTAGGACCAGTCAATCCTAAATTGATGTTTGTCACAGGGAGGCTGCCCATGGATCGCACCAAATGCAGCGGGGGCCGGCATCGCCGGCCCCTGACAATTGTCACGGCGCCCTTCTAGTCCAGGGTGATGCCCCCGTTCACCGTGCTCACCTCGATGGCCTGGTCGGAGCCGGGGAAGACGGCGCTCACCCGGTGCTTCTTGATCTCCACCTGCTCAGCCCCCTTGGCGTTGAAGGAGATCTCGCCGTTCATGGCGGAGGCCTTCAGGCGTCCCTTGAGGCCCGCCATCTGGAGCCGGACGGCCCCGTTCACCGTCTCGGCCTTGATCCCACCCCCTTTCCCATCCAGCCCGGAGGCCGTGATGGCCC
>DASVZU010000083.1:0-9129 GCA_036391515.1 Holophagaceae bacterium | reverse complement strand
GTCCGCCCTCTCGCCGGAGGCCCTCCGCCCCCGCGGACCCGACCACCTGGTCGGCCCGGTGACGGATGCCTTCCTCTTCCTCGGGCTGGCCGTCTGGTCCGGCTCCACCGGGGGCCAGGTGGCGCCCGACGCCTGGCCCGGACCGCCCCGGGTCAGCTCCCCCCTCCTCGCCCCGAGCCTGGGCCTCCCGCCGCCGCCCTCTCCGTACAAGTGACCTTGTTCCACGTGGAACGGGCGGCGGAATCCCTGACCGACGCTATTTCTTCGCCACCGTCACCGGTCCCGGATGGGCCCGCTGGAAGAGGTAGGCGGCCAGCTGCTCGCCCTCGGCCTCGGTGGCGGCCAGGGGGGGCATGAACTTGGAGTAGATGTTCTCCTTGGGATCCCGGGACCGGAGCATGCGGACCATGTTCCGGGCGCTGTCCAGGTTCCGGGGGGCCATGAACTTCTGCATGCTGCGGTAGCCGTCCCAGGTGTGGCAGGCCACGCACTGGCCCCGGTAGATGGCCTCGCCCCGGGCCATCGCGGTGTCTCCCTTCAGGGCGGCATACTCCCGGGCCCAGACGCTGTTGGGCAGGTAGCCCTCCCGCTGGAAGGCGTCCACCTGCTCCACTCGGACCCCGTTGGAGTACATGACGTTCCGGATGACGTAGGGCTTCCGCGCCACCTCCCGGGCCCACTCGGAGGCCCCGGTGGCGAGCAGCGCCACCACGGCCACGGCGCCGGCCATGCCCCGGGTGAAGGCCCGGGCATTGCGGAAGGGCCCGAAGTACACGATCACCCCGATGGTGGCTGTGGACATGACCGTCAGCATGGTCACCCGGGTGGCCATGGAGAAGTTCCCCGCGGCGGCCCCGGCCATGCCCACCTGCAGCACCTCCCGGGAGACCGGCGGGATGTTCAGGAAGTACCAGCCGCCCAGGAAGGGCAGCAGCACGTAGGCGGGCAGCACCCACCGGGCCGAGAACTGGAGGACGCGCTCCTTGAGATCCAGGTCCTCGATGGTGGCGGCGGTCCAGAAGGCGTAGACGCCGGCCAGGGCCCACATCACGAGGGTGCGCATGATCAGGCTGGGGGCGTAGGTGGGGTTGAAGAAGCCGTCCCACATCCAGTGACTCTCGGTCCAGCCCTTTCCGGGCGTGAGCATGAAGGTGATGATGCCGTTGATGACGGCCAGGGTGAGCCAGCTGCAGATCGCGTAGAGCCAGCCCACCTTCAGGTGGCGCTCGGGCGTGAGGCGGTCCCAGCCGTAGTAGTAGGCGGTGATGCAGGCCATCTCGGCGATGAAGACAATCCACTCCGTGGCCCATCCCAGGACGAAGCCGTGGATGAGGTGGCCCACACCCTGGGGATTGGCCAGGGCGATGACCACCCAGATGCCCACCCCGGTGCCGGCTCCCGCCACGCCAGTGACGATGAGGAAGAACCGGGCGTGCTTGCGCAGCCACCGGAGCATGGCCTCATCGCCATGCTTCCGCGCGTGGGATTCCATGACGGGGAGGAAGAGGCCCCCGCCCACCGCGAAGTGGGAGAGGAAGATGTGGATGATGGCCATGATGCCGACCACCCAGCCGCTGCCGAGGAAGGGGACGTCCCAGACCGGATAGTTCATGGCTCACCCCTTTCCCGCGACGCCGACGTAGCCCCAGATCGTCAGGACGATCAGGACGATCACCGCGCCGAGGCCCACCAGGTTGACCAGCCGCCCCCGGGACCCGCGGTCCCAGAGGGGCACCAGGGCCCAGAGCACCGCGCCCGCCCCGAAAAGCCCCATGCCCAGCAGCTCCCCGTCGACAGGCCCCACCTTGCCCGGGATGAGCTTCAGGAGCTGGAACTGGCTCATGAAGTACCACTCGGGATGGATGCCGTCCGGGGCCGAGGCCAGCTTGTCGGCCTGGGGCCCCAGATCCCAGGGCCAGAGGCTGGCCAGGAGGGCCAGCAGGTTCAGGCAGAGGAACCAGACCATCAGGTCCTTGTAGAGGAAGGTGGGGAAGAAGGGCACCGTCTTCCGCTCGGTCAACGAGGGCGGCGCGGCGTTGCCGTGCTTCTGCACCAGCCAGAGGTGGAGCAGGAGCAGAGGCATGAAGAGGACCGGCAGCACGGCGGCGTGCAGGGCGTAGAAGCGCTGGAGCGTGATGGCGCCCACCTCCGACCCGCCGCGGAGCATCATGGCCAGCTCCTTCCCGACGAGGGGGCTCTTCTCCATCACGTCGAGGCCGATCTTCGTGGCGAAGTAGGCCAACTGGTCCCAGGGCAGGAGGTAGCCGGAGAAGCCGAAGCCCATGCCCAGGCCCAGGAGGCCCATGCCGCTCCACCAGGTCAGCTCCCGGGGCGCCCGGTAGGCCTTCATGAAGAACACGCTGAACATGTGGAAGAAGGCGGACAGCAGCATGAGGTTCGCCGACCAGGAGTGCACGCTGCGGATGAGCCAGCCGAACTCGATCTGGGAGGTGATCCGCTGCACGGAGCCGTAGCTGGATTCGCTGCCGGGCTGGTAGTAGACGATCAGCAGCAGGCCCGTGAGGACCTGCATCATGAAGAAGAAGAGGGTCATGCCGCCGAAGAAGTACCAGACCGCGTGGGGGTGGTCGGGCACCTCCTTCTTGCGGAGGAAGGACATGAAGTCGGCGAGGCCGATGCGCTCGTCGAGCCAGGCGTGGACGCTCATCTCAGGCCCTCCTCACGACGACGGCGCCACCGTCCGTGCTCACCACCAGGGGCTTGAGGGGCGCCGGGGGCGGGCCCCCGATGTTGCGCCCCGTGTCGGGATCGTAGACCCCGCCGTGGCAGGCGCAGGTGATGCGGTCCTGGTCCGCGGCGAACTTCACCGTGCAGCCCAGGTGGGTGCAGGTGGCGAAGAGGGCCACGAAGTGGCCGTCCTTCCGGCGCAGGATCAGGGCGGGCTTGCTGCCGAAGAGGAACAGCTTGCCGCTGCCGGGGGCGTAGTCCTTCTCCGCGCCCAGGTTCACCTCGTTCACCTGGGGCCCCTCGTCGGCGCCCGTGGTGCCGGACTTCAGGTAGCGGAAGATGGGCCAGGCCAGGGCGGCCGTGTACAGGGCCGCAGCTGCGGCGAAGAGCCCCTGGCCCAGGGCCCGGCGGGACAGCCCCTGGGGGGCCGCGGCGGTCTGCGGGGTGTCAGTCATGGCGGGCCTCCGCGCCGGCCTGGACAGGCGCCAGGACCCAGCGGACGAGGATGGTGAGGAGCACGACCAGCAGGACCAGGGAGGTGGCGAAGACCGCCAGCGAGGTCCAGTCGGTCCTGAAGGGCAGGGCGTAGGGATTGAAGCCCACGGCGCCGAGCTGCGCGTCCCGGGCCTGGTCGCGGGCCAGGATCATGCCCACCACCGCGCCCTGGGCGAGCAGGAAGGGCGGCCACACCGCCTTCCGCCCCGCGCCGCGCTGGCTGGCGGGGATGGCCATGAGCAGGGCCAGGGCCCCGCAGCCGATGCCGAACCAGAGGGCCAGGCTGCCCAGGGCATGGCCCGAGAGCAGCATCCGGAAGGCCGCCTCAGGCTGGCGCAGCAGCAGCCAAGTGCCCCAGGCCGCCTGCAGCAGGGTGCCGCCGATGAACCAGCGGAGCCCCGCCTCCCGGGCCCCCGCATGGTCCTTCCAGGCCCCCCAGCCCGCCAGCAGCATGCCCGCGGAGGCCGTGATGCCCGTGACGAGGTGCAGGACCCGGGGCCAGAGGCTGGGGTCCGCCTGGTTCAGGCGCGCCCCGTGGGGCGAGCTGGCCGCGAGGCCCGGCCAGAGATCCGGCCGCATGGAGAGCGTCGTCATGTTCGCCAGCACCAGGGCGATGGAAAGCAGCAGCAGCGCGGCCAGGGCGCCGGACCAGAGCCGGAAGCGGTCCGAGGCGGCGGAGCCCACGAAGCGGTAGAGCAGGCCGTAGCCCGCGATGAGGCAGAACACCAGGGCCAGCCAGGGGAACGCGGAGAGCACCGTGGCCGAGTAGAAGAATTGCCCGTAGCTGAGCTGGATGAAGAGCAGGGGGGCCACGCCCAGGGTCACGGCGAAGGTCACGGCCGGCGGCACCAGCGGCGCCACGCGGCGCACGAGGTCCCGGTCGCCCTCGCGGCCCCGCGCCGCATGGGCGAAGCTCAGCACCGTGCCGCCCACGCCCAGGTTCACCGCCAGCAGGTGGAGCGCGAAGGTGAGGAGCAGCAGCGCCTTCAGGATGAGGGGCGGCAGCGGCAGCGGCAGCGGGTCCGCGGGCGGGATCGGAAGCGGGATCATGGTCGCTCCACATCTGGGTTCGGGTCGCACCACCCGAGGCTGGTAGGTATGGACGTATGATCGTCCCAGTCCCTATGCCGTGGATCACAATCCCGGCGCGGGTTTGAAGGGATGCGCAGGTAGACTGAAAGTCCGCGAGGTGGGCGTGCTCGGCAGCCTTTTCGACAAATTCAAGCAGGGGCTCCGGCGCACCCAGGACCTGGTGCTGGCGCCCCTGGGGCGCATCCTCGGCCTCCGCCGCCTGGACGAGGATCAGCTCCAGGAGCTGGAGGACCTCCTCCTCCAGGCGGACCTCGGCGTCCACGGCGTGGACCGCCTGATGGCGCGGCTCCGCGCGGAGCTGCGGGCCTCGGGCGAGGTGGACCCCAAGGCGGTGCTGAAGGACGAGCTGCTGCAGATCCTCCGCCAGCGGCCCGCACGGCCCTTCCAGGCCGCTGGCACGCAGGTGGTGCTGCTCGTGGGCGTGAACGGCGTGGGCAAGACCACCACCCTGGGCAAGCTGGCGGCCCACCTGAAGGGCCGGGGCGAGGGCGTGCTCGTGGTGGCCGGCGACACCTTCCGCGCCGCCGCCATCGACCAGCTGGAGCGCTGGGGCGAGCGGGCCGGCGTGCCTGTCATCCGCAACCAGATGGGCGGCGACCCCGCCGCCATCGCCTTCGACGGCGCCACCAGCGCCAGGGCCAAGGGAACGCCCTGGGTGCTCATCGACACCGCCGGCCGGCTCCACACCAAGGACCACCTCATGAAGGAGCTGGACAAGATCCGGCGCAGCCTCCAGAAGGTGATCCCCGACGCCCCCCACCGCGTGCTGCTGGTGCTGGACGCCACCACGGGCCAGAACGGCCTCCAGCAGGCGGAAGCCTTCACCCAGGCCGCCGGCGTGACGGACCTGGTGCTCACCAAGCTGGACGGCAGCGCCAAGGGCGGCGTGGTGGTGCCCATCCTGGAGCGGCTGAAGCTCCCCATCGCCTTCGTGGGCGTGGGCGAGGGCGTGGACGACCTCATCCCCTTCGACCCCGGGGCCTTCGTGGACGGACTGCTCGATGGTTGAGCGCCGCCTCGACGCGGGGACGGCCTGGGCCCTGGCCACGGGCGGGCCCTGGCCGGATCCCGCGGTTCTCGACGGGGATGCCCGCTTCATGGCCCTGGCCCTTCGGGAGGGCTTGAAGGGCGTGGGCCTGGCCAGTCCCAACCCCCCCGTGGGCTGCGTCCTCGTGAAGGATGGCCGCGTGGTGGGGGCCGGCGTCCACACCCGGGCCGGGGATCCCCACGCGGAGATCATGGCCCTGCGGGACGCGGAGATCCGGGGCGAGGACGTCCGGGGCGCCACGGCCTACGTGACCCTGGAGCCCTGTTGCCACCACGGGCGGACGGGCCCCTGCACCCTGGCCCTCCTCCAGGCCGGCCTGGCCCGGGTGGTGGTGGGCGTTCGGGATCCCAACCCCCGGGTGGACGGGGGCGGCCTGGCCATCCTCCGGGCCCAGGGGATCGCGGTGGAGGAGGGTGTCCTGGGCGAGGCCTGCGCCCGCTTCCATGCCCCCTTCTTCAAGCTCATCCGCACCGGCCTGCCCTGGGTGAGCCTCAAGCTGGCCCTAGGATCGGATGGCGCCCTGGGCCCCGAGGGGCGGCCCACGCCCGTCACGCCCCCCGCCGTGCAGCAGCTGGCCCATGCCCTGCGCCGGGCCGCGGAGGCCATCGTGGTGGGGCGCCACACGGCGGAGGTGGATGATCCCCAGCTCACGGACCGCTGGCCCGCCCCCACGGCACCCCACCGCACCTTCTACCGGGTGGTGCTGGACCGGGAGGGCCGCGTGCCCCCCGCGGCCCGGGTCTGGCAGGCCGTGCAGGGCCAGCCCGCCTTGCGGGCCGTCACTGGGGATCCCCAGCCCCTGCGGGGGGTGGAGGACCTCCACCTGCCCCCGGGCCCCGGAGGATGCAGTTTGCGTCACCTGTTGCACGAACTCGCCGCCCTGGGGGTGGGCCGGGTGCTGGTGGAGGGCGGGGGGGACCTGGCCCGGGCCTTCCTGGACCAGGGCCTGGCCGACGAGTTCCACCGCTTCCAGGCGGAGGCCCCCGCGGGCGGACCCCCGGTCCTGCTCAACCTGCCGGCGGCCTGGCGCCTCCAAGGCTCGGCGGACTGGCCGGGCGGACGCTGGGAGGTCTGGCGCTAGGCAGGCTTGGCACGACCCTTGACCTGTCCCGCCATCCCCCGGAGGTCCCATGCGCATCCGAACCTGGCGATTCGTCGCGGTCCTGCTGGCCCTCGGCGGCTTGGCCGCCTGTGGCGGCGGCTCCGGCTCCTCTGCTCCCTCGGACGCCCAGATCACCATCCAGGCCCAGTTCGAGAAATTGGCCCTGAGCCCTGCCGGATTCGGGGGCACCACCACCCTCCCGGCCCGCTACTGCTACGCCGAGGTCTGCGACTCGGGCACGGGTGCCGTGCTGGCCTCAGGGTACCTGGGGAGCGGGGGCACCGGCACGGCCTACGTGGCCCGGGGCTCCGTGGTCTTTGTGAACGTCTATGCCCGCTACCAGGTGCCCAGCGCCGATCCCAACAGCTTCTTCATGCGCGGCAGCGTGAAGAACGCGCCCCAGCCCCTCAACGACATCAGTTCCAGCGCCTTCGCGGCCATCCCGGACTGGTATGTCACCAGCAACACCTTCACGGCCAACCAGGACGGCACCCTCGCCGTCACAGCCCTGGTCAGCAACCGCATCGCCGGCGCCTTCAACATCGCCGACCAGGCCGTGACCTTCGCGACCGCCGTGCGGGACATGGACGGCACCGGCACCCTGCGCCTGCCCAACCTCCACACCTTCTGGACCACCAGCACCAACGCCGCCGACCAGGGCCGCACCTACCCGAGCGTGACCTGGGCCTCGGCCGCCTCGATCCTCACCAGCAGCAGCGGCCGGGCCCTCTTCAGCCACCAGGTGGAGGGCCTCGCCTCTGGCGCCGCCGGCACGGAAACCGACGAGTGGGACGATGGCGTCCTCCAGGAGACCTTCGCCCGGCTGCTCTTCGCGGACTACAGCTTCAAGCCCGACGGCAGCAGCGCCCTCTCCCTCCTGCGCCGGGACAACGACAACGCCTACGTCAGCCGCTACACCCCCAGCGAATCCACGGCGGCCTTCGTGGCGGGCTTCTCCGACTTCCTCGCCGGGGCCGTCCGCAACAACCCCCAGATCCTGGACAGCTACGTGGATGGCGGCGGAACCCCCCAGGTGGACGACTTCGACCTCTCCAGCCACGCCATGGTCAGTGCCGCGAACAAGGGCGAGTTCACCCGGGGCTCCATCGCCGTGAGCCTGTGGGGGATGTGGAAGAACGACCTGGGCGGTGGCCAGGCCGGGCTCCACACCCTGTGGCAGGCCGTGACCTCCGGCAATGCCTACGCCGACGGCACCGGGGAGTACGAGCAGGCCACCCTGGGCTGCTACCCCAGCTACCTCCTGGGCGTGGCCAACCGGGTGACCAGCCCCACCTGGAACGCCATCCTGGGCGAGCTGGCCCTGGAAGCGGTGCCCGATCCCTCCCCCGCCTACTTCAACACCAATGCCCTCTGGCTCACCGTGGGCGTGCCCTATTCCGCCAACGGCAGCCTCCAGACCTACGCCGCCTCCCAGGCCCGCTACTACGACTGGAACCAGAGCCAGGCCTACCGCTTCACCCACCTCGGCGGGGCCCGGACGATCACCATGACCCCCACGGGCGGCCAGGACTTCTACCTGGAGCTCCTGGGCCCCGGCGGCTGGTGGGCCGGGAGCTACGCCACCCCTGGCAGCACCCGGACTCTGAGCCTCGCCAACCTGCCCGCTGGCGTTTACGCCGTCCGCGTCCGGGCCGGGGCCACCACGGCCACGGGGACCTACGGCTACACGATCAGCATCAACTGAGCCCCAGAGGAGAACCCGTGACCCGCCTCCCGATCCTCGTGCTGCCTGGCCTCTGCATGCTCCTCGGATGCGTCCAGATGGAAGTCACCCCCCTGAGCGATCTCCACGTGGCCTCCAAGGCCTCCGGTTGCGACATCCAGGTGATGACGGAGATGCCCCGGGACCGCAAATACCAGGAGCTGGCCCTGATCAACGCCAAATCATCCTCGGACTTCCAGACCACGCTGCCGAAGCTGAAGGAAAAGGCCTGTGCCCTAGGTGCGGACGCCCTCGTGATCAAGCGTTCCACCATGGTCCAGGGAGACCAGTGGGCCCAGGTCTCGGTCGTGGCGATCCGGTTCCTCTGAGCCTCAGCCCCCACCCACCAGCCGCACCACCTCCAGGCGGTCGCCCTCCTTCAGGAGGGTGGCCGCGTGGTCGGCGCGACGGATGACCTCGCCGTTCAGCTCGATGGCGCTGCCGAAGGCCGGCAGGGCCAGCCAGGCGGCCAGGTCGGCCACGGTGGCGAGGTCCGGGGCCTCCCGGGGTGCCCCGTTGAGGACCAGCCTCACGAGACCCCCGCCGCCGCCTGGAAACCCCGCTCCAGGTCCGCGATGAGGTCCGGCTGGTCCTCGATGCCCACCGAGAAGCGCAGGAGGCCGTCGCCGATGCCCAGCCGGGCCTTCACCTCGGGCGGGGTCTTCAGGTGGCTCATGCTGGCGGGGTGCTGGATGAGGCTCTCCACGCCGCCCAGGCTCACGCCCCGGGTGACGACCTCCAGGGCCTCGCAGAACCGCTGGCCCGCCAGGAGCCCCGCCCGCAACTCGAAGCCGATCATGGCGCCGAAGCCGTCCACCATCTGCCGCGCGGCCACCTCGTGGCCCCGGTGGCCAGGCAGGCCGGGGTAGTCCACCCGGGCCACGGCCGGCTGCCAGAGCAGCCACTGGGCCAGGGCCTGGGCGTTGTCCGAGGCCCGGCGCACCCGCAGGGCGAGAGTCTTGAGGCCCCGGTGGAGGAGCC
>DASVZU010000082.1:0-4973 GCA_036391515.1 Holophagaceae bacterium | reverse complement strand
CGAGGAGGCCCGGCTCCGGGGCACCTCTGTCTACTTCCCGGACGAGGCCATCCCCATGCTGCCCGAACGCCTCAGCGGCGACCTCTGCAGCCTCCGCCAGGGCGTGGACCGGCTCACCATGACCGCCTGGATGACGATCTCGCCGGAGCTGGAGGTGGTGGAGTCCCGACTCTCCGAGAGCGTCATCCGCAGCGGGCGGCGGCTCACCTACGATGAGGTCAAGGAGGCCTGCATCGACCTCTCCGGCCGGAAGCGGACCGAGCTGGGAGAAGACCTCTGCGGCCTGCTGGACCAGTCCCTCGTGCTGTCCCGCCAGCTCACGCAGAAGCGCCTGGGGCGCGGCGCCATGAACCTGGACACGGAGGAGGCCGAGTTCCTCTTCGACGCCGAGGGCCGCCCCGTGGACGCCCGGCGCTACCCGCGGCACGACGCCCACCGGATGATCGAGGAGTTCATGCTGCTGGCCAACGAGGCGGTGGCGCGGTTCTTCACGCGGAAGAAGATCCCCACCATCTACCGCATCCACGACAATCCCGACCCCCTGAAGCTGGAGATCTTCGCCGAGGTGGCGCGCACCTTCGGGCTGCTGAAGCCCAAGGAGACACCCACGCCTGAGCACCTGAACGCCATGCTGGACAAGATCCGGGGCGGGCCCCTGGAGGCCATGATCAACACCCTGCTGCTCCGCAGCCTGAAGCGGGCCGAGTACTCGGCGGACAACATCGGGCACTCGGGGCTGGCCCTCCAGGACTACCTCCACTTCACCAGCCCCATCCGCCGCTACCCGGATCTCGTCGTCCACCGCCTGCTGCGCCGGGTGCTGCGTGGAGAACCGCTGCCGGACGGCCTCCACAGCCATCTGGCGGTACTCGCCAAGGGCGCCAGCGACGCCGAGCAGAAGGCCACCGAGGCTGAGCGGGAGAACGACAAGTGGAAGGCCTGCCTCCTGATGAAGGAGAAGGTCGGCCAGCGCTTCAAGGGCCGCATCCAGGGCTTCTCCGCCAAGGTGGCCTTCATCACCCTGGACGCGCCCTTCGTGGAAGTGGGCGTGCCCATGGGCGCCCTGGGGGGCAATTTCTGGGTGGACGAGCACCGCACCAAGGCCACGGGCGTGCGCGGCTCGGTGGTGCTGACCATCGGCGATGCCGTGGAGGTGGAGATCACCGCCGTGGACGAGGACCTGCGCCGCATCAGCGCCTGGCTCACGGAAGCGAAGGCCCAGGACGAGCGGGGCAAGGCCTTCAGCTTCGTGCCCACGCTGGCGGGCCCCGCGCGGCTGGGAGAGGGGGATTTCGAGAAGCCCCGGTCCGGCCGCTTCGAGGGCCGCGTGGGCGGGGAGCGAAGCCGGCGCGAGGAGCGCCCCGCCGGACGCCCGCCACGCAAAGTCCGCGAAGCCGAAGGTCGCCCTGCGAAGGGCCGTACGCCCAAGCGCGAGGCCAAGCCCAAGCCGCCCAAAGGGTCAGTCCGCGGCTCCGGCAAGCGGAAGGGCCGATGATCCAGCCCCCCGGCCCCTCCCGCTGCCTGGGCGTAGATCCCGGCTCCCTGGCCTGCGGCTGGGCCGTGGTGGAGCGCGCGGGCTCGCGGCTCACCCTGGTCGAGGCCGGCGTCATCCGCAATCCGCGCGGCGCGGACTTCGACCAGCGATGCCTGCTCATCCACCAGCGCCTGGGCGAGGCCATCGCGACCCATGCCCCCGGCTTCATGGCCGTGGAATCCCCCTTCGTGGAGAAGAACGCCGCCACCGCGCTGAAGCTGGGCCAGATCCGGGGCGGCATCCTGCTGACGGCGGCCCTCCACGGCCTGCCCGTGGGGGATTACAACCCCATGCAGGTGAAGAAGGCCGTCAGCGGCTACGGCTGGGCCGCCAAGGACCAGGTGGGGAAAATGGTGATGACCCTGCTCAACCTGAAGGAGGCACTCCCGGCGGACGCGGCGGACGCGGCGGCCGTGGCCATCGGGCACCTTCTGGCCACCCGGCACCATTGAGCCGGGTCCGGACCCTCCGGGGCCGACTCCCGTCTGTCACGAACTCCGTGACAAACAGGTCGCGACAGCGTCTCGTAAGTCATGACAGGCCTTGTGATGCTCATCACTGGCCATCAGCGTCTTCAAAGACAATCATGGTGTCCGGAAAGCATCGGGAGCCGACATGCTCATGGACACCGCACTTCGCCAGCACAACCCGGCCTTCTGGAGCACCGCCGAGCGCCTGCACGAAGTCTTCGGCCAGCTGGAGCGCCAGATGAGCGGATCCCCCAGCGGCCTCGCAGTCCTGCGGCAGGTGAAGGCCCTGGAAGAGGAGCTGGAAGCCGAGGTCATGCACCGCTCTCGCCGGGCGCACCGCGCCTGAATCAGCCCAGCCTGCCCGGGCTGTCCCGCAGGCCTCCGTTGAATCAAGCGGGGCACCCTGGTTTCGGGTGCCCCTTTGGGTGTCTCGGCCCTTCTTGGTTCCCGAAGCGCCGGAAGGGGCTGGCGTAAACGGTCGCCCCATGGGAGGAAAGAGGGACTCTTCCCGCCCCCCAAGCTAGGCGCGGCGGGGGGCGCCACAAGGCGAAAAAGGGCGAAGGTCCCGGTACCTATCCGATGCGGCTCGGCCGGTAGGGTGCGTAGCGGGGCGTCCACTGGGCCTTGCGGACGGTTTCCTCCAGCTGGTCATCATCCAACAGGCGGCCAAGACCCGCATCACGGGCCTCCTTGCCCACGGCCACGGCCACCGCTGCAGACACCCGGCGGATGTCCCGCATCTCGGGCAGCAGCAGGCCCATGGCCTCCTGTTCCGGGGTGACCATCCCGCTGATGGCCCGGCTGGCAGCCAGGAACATCTCGTCGGTGACCCGGGAGGCGTGGCTCACGAGGGCCCCCAGGCCCACGCCCGGGAAGATGTACATGTTGTTGCATTGGGAGGCCTGGAGCGTCCTCCCCTTCCAGGTCAGGGGCGGGAAGGGACTGCCGGTGGCCACGAGGCCCTTGCCATCCGTGGCCTTCCATACGGCCTCGGGCGAGCACTCGCACTTGTGCGTGGGGTTCGAGAGGGCCATGACGATGGGGCGCTCGGTGTGCCGCGCCGTCTCGGCCAGGATCGACTCGCTGAACAGGCCCGGCTGGGCGGTGACACCGATGAGCACCGTGGGCTTCGCGTTGCGGACCACATCGGGAAGCCCGATCCGGTTGGGATCGTCCAGTTTCCATCCCTCCACCCAGGCCCGGCGCTGGGCCAGGGGCTTCTGGGGACCCTCGAGCTTCGGATCGTCGTCGAGCAGGAGACCCTGCATGTCCACCGCGAAGATCCGGCGGCGGGCCTCCTCGTCGGACAGGCCCTCCTCCTTCAGCATGGCGCGGATGTTCATGCAGATGCCCGTGCCGGCCTGGCCCATGCCCACCACGACGAAGCGCTCGTCCTGGAAACGGCTCCGCTTGATGCGCATGGCCGTCATCAGCGCCGACAGGGCCGTGGCGCCCGTGCCCTGGATGTCGTCGTTGAAGGAGAGGATGCGCTCCCGGTAGCGGGCCAGGTTGTCGAAGGCCGTGTGCTTGGCGAAGTCCTCCCACTGGAGCAGCGCATCGGGGAAGTTGCGCTTCACCCCCAACACGAACTTCTCCACGATCTCCTCGTACTCGGCGCCCCTCAGGCGCGGGTGGCGGTAGCCCAGGTAGAGGGGATCCTCCAGGAGGCGGGGGTTGTTGGTGCCCACGTCCAGGCTGATGGGCAGGCAGACCGCCGGGTGCACGCCGCCCGCGGCCACGTAGAGGCTCACCTTGCCCACGGGGATGCCCATGCCGTCGGAGCCGAGGTCCCCCAGGCCGAGGATCCGCTCACCGTCGGTCACCACGATGAGGTTCACCTGGGGCAGGGAGACGCTCTGGAAGATCTGGTCGATGTTGGCGATGTTGTCCGGCGTGATGTAGAGGCCCCGGAACCGGCGCTGGATGTGGCTCATCTGGAGGCAGGCCTGGCCCACGGTGGGGGTGTAGACGATGGGCACCATCTCCTCGAGGTTCTCCGTGAGCAGCCGGTAGAACAGAGGTTCACTGCGGTCCTGCAGGCCGATGAGGAAGATGTAGCGCTCCATGTCATCGGGCTTGCGCCGGAAGGATTCCAGGCTGCGGTCCAGCTGGGCCTCCATGCTGGAGACGCCCGAACGCAGGAGGCCATCCAGCTCGAGGCTCAGCCGTTCCTCGCGGGTGAACGCCGACCCCTTGTTCAGATGGGGATCGTTCAGGAGCTGCCGCCCCTTGAGGTACACCTCGTAGTATTCCTCCCCGGTGAGAGGATCGATCTTGAACCCGAAGGTCTTCATGGCTGCCCCTTGTCCTGGGCGTCCGGCCGCGACCCGTCGCCGTCCCTAGCGCGGGGGCCGCCACCAGCGGCGCGAAAGGGCCAGTGTAGCCCCAGGGCCGTGGGGGCCTGGGTCACAGACGCCCTGGCATCAGTCCAGCAGGCGCCCCAGGGCTTCTGGATGGGATACCGGCGCCGAGCACACCCTCCCCCGGCAGACGGTGGCCACCGCACCCCCTTCAGGTGCCCGCCGGCCCTGGTGGAGGGGAAGGGCCTGGTCCCACGACACCGACACGAGGCGCCCGGGGAGGTGCCGGCGGTGCACTTCCGCCAGGAGGGCCCGGGTGGCGGGCAGGGCCGGATCACCGGACACGACGATCTCCAGAGGCTCGCGCAGGATCTGGTCCAGCACCCCCAGCATCCCCAGGAACGCGCGAGGGGCCCGCTGCATCCAGGGGCCGAAACCCTGCAGGGTCCCTTCGGCGGCCGCCCGGAAATCCTCCCGGTCCAGATGCCGCGAGAGGCGCAGCAGGGCCCGCGCGGCCAGGGTGTTGCCGGAGGGGAGGGCGTTGTCGAAGCCGGGCTTCTGGCGGAGGAGATCCTCCTGGCCCGCCTCTGTGCTGAAGAAGCCGCCTCCCGCGGCATCGTGGAAGCGTGCCAGCAGGGCCTCGCCCAGCGCCTCGGCCCAGCGCAGCCA
>DASVZU010000081.1:0-7575 GCA_036391515.1 Holophagaceae bacterium | reverse complement strand
GGGGGGGCCGACGCGGCCGGGGCCGGGAGGGGACTGGGGACCGGGACGGCGGGTGGGGCCTCCGGGGACGGGGATTCAGGCGCGGCGGGCTTCGCGGCGGTTCCGGCGCTTCCGGCCGCCGGCTGGGCCTCCGCAGAGGGGACGGCGGATTCGGGGGAGCCGGCATCGGCGGGGGCGTCGATCCGGCCGCTCCCGGCCGGTCCCGCAGCCGGGGCCGCGGCGGACGCCTGGGGGGCCGGCGGGGCTGGGGCCACCGCCGGAAGCTGGGCCTGGGGCTGGGCGAACTGGGCCACCAGGCTGGCGAAGCGGCTGTCGGAGGCATCGGGCTCCGGAGCCTCCGGCCGCTCGGCGGAGGAGGGAGGGAGGATGGGGACCAGTGCTGCGCCCGAGGGGAGCATGGGAACCTCGCGCCCGGATCATCCGGGTCACCCCCCTGCGCCAGGATCGTGCCGCCTCCTTCTGGGCAGATTCGTCAGGCTGCCGGTTCCTTGGGCTTCGAGAGCCCCACCCGCTCCGAGAGCTTCCCTGCGAGCTTGGCGTCCAGGAGGGCCAGCTGGTCCATGAGCTTGGCGGCCTTCTTCGGGGTCATGCCCGCCAGGAGGGCCACGGCCACTTCCAGGTTCTGCCCGGCCAGCTCCTTCATGGCCGGCGCCCCGGAGGCGGGGTCCATGGCCTCGTAGGTGCGGATGATCTGGGGATCGATGACCGGCCGGACCTTCAGGTTCTCCAGCTTGGTCAGGGCGTCCTGGACCGCCTTCTCCCGGGCGGCCAGGTCGGTGCGGTCCTTGTCCAGGGCCGCCTGGAGGGTGTTGAGCCGCTGCTCGGTCTGGCGCAGCTCCGCCTCCTTCTGGGCCACCTGCTTCTCCCGGGCCTGGAGTTGGTTGGCCAGCTCGGCGACCTTGATGCCCTCCACCGCGCCCTTGGGGTCGGCCTTGGGCTCCTGGGCGGACAGCCAGAGCACGCCGGCGCTGAGGGCGAGGGGGGCGGAGATCCAGAGGAGGTAGCGGGCGTTCATGGCGGACTCCTTCCGACAGTCAGGCGGTCTGGCGGGCATGGCGGAGCACCGCCAGCTCGTCAAGGGCGATGGCCTCGCGCAGCTCCTGCTCGCGGGCGTGCTGGAGGGCGCGGCGCTCCTTCAGTCGGACGAGCATGAGGTGGTTCCGGTGGGCGACCGTGAGGCCCTCGCGGGCGGCGGCGACCCGGTGTCCGGCCTCCCGGAGGCGCGCGTAGGCTTCGACCTGGCGGCGCTCCAGGGCCACGAGGAAGGCCTCTCCGCTGCGCCACAGCTCCAGGTCCAGCATCATCCCGGGGCCGATACGGCGGGCATCGAAGACGGCCTGCCGCTGGATGGCCAGGGTGTCGATCTCCTCCCGCACCAGGCGTTCCGCCTGGAGGGCCCGGCCCAGGGCCCGTTCGGCCTCGCGTTCCAGGGCCTCCCGCAGTTTCCGCAGGGGCTCGAGGCGGAAGTGGAACCGGGCGGCCATCAGACACCCTTGAGAAAGGGCGTGAGGTCGAGGCCGAAGATCTGGCCCATGGCCAGCAGGGCCTGGCGGTGGTCCCCGGCCTCGGCAGTGGCCTGGCGCAGGTAGGCCTGGATGGCCGGCTGGAACTGGATGGCCTGATCGATGGCCGGGCTGGAGCCCTTGGTGTAGGCCCCGATCTGGATGAGGTCCTCCGCATCCTGGTAGGTGGCCATGAGATCGCGGACCTTGCTGGCCAGCTGCTTCTGCTCCGGCGGCGCCAGGGCGCTGAAGAGCCGGGAGAGGCTCGGCAGCACGTCGATGGCGGGGAAGTGGTTCTTCGACGCCAGCTTGCGGGACAGGATGATGTGCCCATCGAGGATGCCGCGCACGGCGTCGCTGATGGGCTCGTTCATGTCGTCGCCCTCCACCAGGACGGTGTAGACGCCGGTGATGGAGCCCATGCCCTCGAAGGTGCCGGCCCGCTCCATGAGCCGCGGCAGGAGGGCGAACACCGAGGGCGTGTAGCCCCGGGAGGAGGGCGGTTCGCCGGCGCTGAGGCCCACCTCGCGCTGGGCCATGGCGAAGCGCGTGACGCTGTCCATCATCAGGAGCACATCGCGGCCCCGCCGCATGAAGTACTCGGCCACGGTGGTGCCCGCCATGGCGCAGCGGAGACGCAGCAGGGGGGACTGGTCGCTGGTGGAGACCACCACCACGCTGCGCTTGAGGCCCTCGGGCCCCAGGTCGTTCTCGATGAACTCCCGCAGCTCGCGGCCCCGCTCTCCCACGAGGGCGATGACGTTCACCTCAGCCGAGGTGTTGCGGGCCACCATGCCCAGCAGGGTGGATTTGCCCACGCCGGACCCGGAGAAGATGCCCACCCGCTGGCCCTTGCCCAGGGTGAGCATGCCGTCGATGGCTCGGACGCCGGTGGAGAGCACCTCCTGGATGCGCTTCCGGCGCATGGGGTTGGGCGGTGCGCCCTGGAGCGGGAGGTGGGCCGTGGCCTCGATGGGCGGTCCACCGTCGATGGGCCGGCCGAGAGGATCGATGACGCGGCCCAGCAGGGCCTCGGAGAGGGGGAGCTCGGACTGGTGTCCGGTACCCTCCACCCACAGGCCGGGGCGGATGCCCTCCGTCTCCTCGATGGGCATCAGGAGCACGCGCTCCCCGGAGAAGCCCACCACCTCGGCGTGGATGAGCCGGGGGCGCCCGGCCACGTCCGTCCCGTGGATGAGCATCTGCTCGCCCACGGAGCAGTCCGGGCCGGTGGATTCCACCACGAGTCCCACCACCTTGGCGACCCGGCCCATCCAGGCGCCCTTCGGAAGGGCGCGGATCTGGTCGGCCAGGGCGGAGGGATCGAGGGTGGGGCCGCTCATCGGCCCTCCCCCTCCTTCATGCGGCCGAGGATCTCCATGAGGTGGTCCCGGCGCCGCTCCAGGGAGGCGTCGAGGATGCCCTGGGGGGCCTCGATCCGGACGCTGCCTCGCGAGAGGGCGGGATCGGCGGCCAGGGCGAGCCCGCCGTGGCCGATGAAGGTGTCGCCCAGCTGATCCAGATCCTGGGGGTTCAGGTAGACGTGGAGGGGCCGCTCGCCCTCCCGCGTGCCCCGGGGCATGGGGAAGGGCAGCTCCTCCAGGACCCGCTCCATGAGGGTTTTCACGGCCCGGGGCGAGCGGTCGATCTGCTGGACGGCCAGGTGTTCCCCCACGGCCAGGGCCAGGGCCGTGAGCTGGTCGTTGAGGGATTCCCGGAGGGTGAGGGTGGCGGCGGCCAGCTCCTGGAGGTGGGCCTCCAGCCGCTGGATGTAGGTGACGTACTGGCTCTCCCCGAAGGTGCGCCCTTCCGCCTCGCCGGAGGCGAAGCCCTCCTCGTAGGCCTTCCGGGCGATCTCCTGGGCCTGCCGCTCCGCTTCCTGGAGCCGGTCGATGATGCGCTCCTCGGTGGAACGCTGGGGCCGCCCAGGGCCCTCCAGGTCGTCGGAGACGGAGGCCTCACCGCCTTCGAGGGAGGCGTTGCGCGCCAGGGAGGTGTCCACCGGGAAGTAGGGGAAGGCGTCCAGGCGGGTGTCCTGGAGGTCCTCGGACTTGATGTAGCCCCTACGTGACATAGTCCTCGCCTCCGCCGCCACCGATGCTGATGACGCCCTCCTCCTCGAGCTGGCGGACGATCTCCACGATCTCGTGCTGGGATTTCTCCACGTCCTTCAGCTTCACGGGGCCCATGAACTCCATCTCCTCCTTGATGAGCTCCACGGCGCGGGTGGACATGTTGCGGAAGAACTGGTTCTGCAGCTCCTCGCTGGTGCCCTTCATGGCGATGGTGAGGACCTTGCGGTCCGCCCGCTTGAGGATCTCGGCGATCCCCGTGTCGTCGATGAGGAGGATGTCGTCGAAGACGAACATGAGGTCACGGATGCTGGCTGCCAGCTGGGGGTTCTCCGTCTCGATCTTCTCCAGCACGGCGCGGCCGGTGTTCCGGTCCATGCGGTTGAAGAGCTCGGCGACGGCGCGGACGCCGCCGTAGGCCTCGGTGGCGAAGGAGCCGAGCGCCTCCAGCTTCTGCTCGAGGATCATGCTGATGCGGCGGACCACCTCCGGGCTGATCTCCTGGAGGCTGGCCATGCGCATGGCCACGTCGCTGCGCAGCGCCTCGGGCAGGCTGGAGATGAGCTCGGCCGCCTGGGAGGCGTTGAGGTGGGCCAGGATGAGGGCAATGGTCTGCGGATGCTCGTTCTGGATGAACTTGGACAGCTGCTGGGGGTTGGCCCGCTCCAGGCTGGTGAAGCCGGCGCTCGATTCCAGGGCCTTCACGAGGCGATCGATGATCTTGCGGGCCACTTCGGGCCCCACGGACTTGATGAGCAGCTTCTTGGCGTATTCGATGCCGCCCTGGCTGATGTAGCTCCGGGCCTGGGACATGGTGTGGAACTCTTCCATGACCTCTTCCGCCGTCTCGGGCTGCACGTGCTTGGTGATGGCGATCTCCCGGGAGATCGTCTGGATCTCGTCCTCCTCGAGGTACTTGAAGATGTTCGCTGCGGTCTCGTCCCCGAGGGTGACCATGAGCACCGCGGCCTTCTGGACGCCGCTGAGTTTGGACATGGCCTACCTCCCTTCCTCGAGGAGCCACGACCGCACGAGGGAGGCCATGGTCTCGGGGTCCTCGGCGGAGCCCTCCTGCAGCCGCTTGCGGATGACCTCGCGGCGGCGGGCTTCGGGGGCCGTGAAGGCCGCGTCGGCGTTGAGTTCGGCCTCGATCTCCGCCTCCAGCTCCGCCATGGACCGGACGGGCGTGCTCTTCCGGGCCACCGCGGCGGCCTCGCCTTCCGCCGGAGCCACCCGCAGGGGCGCGGGCCGGTTCAGGGCCGAGGAGAGCCGCTTGAGAACGGGGAGGATGATCATGAAGAAGAGCGCCAGGCCGAGGACGATCCAGATGAGGGTGGGCGCGAACTGGCGCACCAGGTCGATCCAGAACTGGCGTTTCGCCTCAGCCGCCTCCTTGGGATTCTCCTGGGGCACGGCGAAGGCCATGTTCTCCACGGTGAGCTCGTCGCCCCGCTTGGCCTGGATGCCCACGGCGGCCGCCACCTGGTCGCGGATCTTCTTCAGCTCGTCCGGCGTGCGGGGGGTGAGCTTGAGCAGGGGCTCGCCCTTGTCGTTCTTCTCCCAGGTGGAGGCGTCGTCCACGATCACCGCCAGGGTCAGCCGCTTCACCGAGCCGGTGGCCTGGTCGATGGCCCGGACCGTCTTGCTGATCTCGTAGTTGGTGGTGGTCTCCTTCTTCTCGGAGTTCTCGAGGAGGTTCCCGCCCGTCGCGCCCGCGTTGGCCGGGGCCACATTGCTGGCGGTGCCGGGCACGCCCGCGCCGCCGTCCCGCTTCTGGACCTTCTCCTCCTTCTGCTGGACGCTGCGCTCCACCTGGCCCTGGGGATCGAAGGTCTCCGAGTTGATCTTCACCTTGTCGAAGTCCAGGTCCACGTGGGCGGTGGCCCGTACCTTGCCAATGCCCACCACGGGCTCCAGCAGGTCGGTCACGCGCCGGACGAGGTAGTCCTCCTCCTCGCGGGCCGCTTTCTTCTGGGCGTCGCTGGCCCCCACCATGGGATCGCGCCCCGTGCGGGAGAGGATGCGGCTGTACTGGTCGATGACCACCACCTGCTCGGGCTTGAGGCCCTCCACGCTGGCGGCCACCAGGTTCACGATGGCCTGGGTGTTCTCGTCCGGCAGGGGCTGGGTGCCCCGCAGCTTCAGCAGCACGCTGGCCTTGGCGTCCTCCTTGTCGGACAGGAAGGGACTGTCGTTGGCCGGGGTGATGTGGACGGAGGCGTCCGCCACCTGCTTCAGGGACTTGATGGTCTGGGCCAGGCTCGCTTCCATGGCCCGCCGGTGGATGACCTTCTGGGCGAAATCCGTGGTGCCGATGCCGGCATTCTCCAGCTTCTCGAAGCCCAGCTTGTCGCCGGAGAGGGTGCCGTCCCCGGCGAACTTCAGCCGCAGGGGCCCCACCTGGCTCTGGGGAACCAGGATGGTCCGCTGGTCCGAGCTGAGCTCGTAGGGGATCTGCTGCTTGTCCAGCTGGGCCACGATGGCACTGGCGTCCTGGGGGGAAATGTTGGAGGCGAGGACACCCTTGGACTCCTGGCCGGCCCAGAGTCCCAGGCCGGCGAGCGCCAGCAGCACTGTCAGGGAAATGGCGGCCACCATCACGCGCTGGGTGGCGCTCATGCCCTTGAAGGCGTTCACGAACTGGTCAGCGAGGTTGCTTTCCCCGGCCATAGGCGTTCCTCGTCAGGGAATCGGCCGTGCCCGGGAGCTCGGCCAGCGCTACATCTGCATGCGCATGACCTCGCGGTAGGCGTCGATCAGCTTGGATCGCACGGCCATCATCATCTGGAAGCTGAGATCGGCCTTCTGGACTGCCAGCATGGCCGTGTGCATGTCTGCACTCTCCCCCGTCATCAAGTTCCGTGCCTCCCCTTCGGCCTGGGCCGAGGCCTGGTTCACTTCCTGGAGGGCCTGCTTGAGGAGGTCGCCGAATCCGACCTCGCCCTGGGCGCCGCTGGACACGCCACCCGTGCCGGCCTGGCTGGCGGGGGCGACGGGACCGAGGGGGGGGATCGAAGGGATGTTCAGGGGGTCCATGGGATTGGCTCAGGGGATGAAGGCCCGTTCAACTATCGGCCGGACGGGGAAGGGGGGCCAGTCGAAAATCCGACAGGCTACTGCACGCGCAGGATCTCCAGGGCGGAGGAGGCCATGCTCTTGGCGGTGCGCACCGACGCGATGTTGGCCTCGTAGGAGCGGCTGGCCTCCGTGAGGTTCACCATCTCCTCCACCGGGTTGACGTTGGGATACTTGACCACGCCGTTGGCATCCGCGTCCGGATGGCCGGGCTCGTAGCGGGTGAGGAAGGGTTCCCGGCTGGTCTGGATGCTGGCCACCCGGACCCCCGCGGCGGTCAGGGCGTCGCCGAAGCTGCCCTGGTCCTGGGCCTGGAAGACCGCGTCCCGGCGCCGGTAGGGGCCGCCGTCCTTGGTGCGCGTGGTCTCGCTGTTGGCGATGTTGGAGGCGATGAGCTGCACCCGGAGGCGCTGGGCGGCCAACCCGCTGCCGGCGATGTCGAGGATCTGGTTGATGCTCATGGTCATCCCTCCGGCTAGTGGGCGACGGATTCGCGGATGAGGAAGTACATCTTCCGCAGTTCCACCTGCATGAAGTTCGAGGCGTTCTGGTAGGCCATCTGGGTGCGGGCCATCAGCATGTTCTCCCGGTCCAGGCTCACGTCGTTCCCGTCGTTCCGCTCGGAATCCGGACGGACAGGATCGGTGGTGGCGGGGTAATTGGCGCCGGGGCTGCCCTGCAGATGCATGGGATTGGTTCGGGCCAGGGAGGTAGGCGATTGCTGCCCAGCGTCCGACGCCAGGGCGGCCTTGAGGGCCCCTTCGAAGTCGAAGTCCCGGGTGCGGTAGCCGGGGGTGTCGATGTTCGCCAGGTTGGAGGCGATGAGGGTCTGGCGCTGGGAGGCCAGGGTCAGGCTCCGGTCCATGAGCTGGATCATGGGGTTGCCGCTGACGAGATCGAACATGGAGCACCCTGCAGATTGGGCC
>DASVZU010000080.1:0-1579 GCA_036391515.1 Holophagaceae bacterium | reverse complement strand
CCCCCAGGACAAGGGCAACACGCGCCGGGAGGTCACCAATCTCTTCGCGGAGGTCCACGCCCTGGGCACCTCCGTCCACCTGGTCCGCGCCGCCTTCCAGGAGGCCCTGGTGGACGGCGGGGGCAGCGGCAACGGGAACCCCGTGATCCCCGGCCTGGCGCCCGGCGTCCTGGGGACGGCCTCTCGTGTCGTGCAGGGCGTGCAGATCCAGCGGAGCTTCCCCTTGACCCAGGGCCTGGCCCTCGAGGCCCGCCTGGAGGAGCTGGAGAACACCGGCGGATCGGTCTACCCCCAGGATGCCAGCTCCAACGGCGTGAACCACTCGGGGACGGAGCGCAGTCGCTTCACGGCTGACGCGGGCCTCCGATGGGACCTGCCCTACCCCGGCACCCTCGTGGTCGGCGGGGGGGCCATCCAGGACCGGGAGCGGAGCGTGGACCTCCAGAACCAGGGCGCCCTGCGGGATCCCGGCGATCCCACCCGCCTGGTGCCCCAGCTGACGATCCAGACCCGGTACGGCTACTTCCAGTACACCCAGCAGTCCGGCCCCTTCGGGCTCACGGCCGGCGGTCGCTACGAGGACAGCGACCTCTCCCACGCCTTCGCGCCCCGCCTGGGCCTCACCTACGTGGACGGCCGGTTCAATGCCAAGCTGCTCTACGGCGAGGCCTTCCGGAATCCCACCCTGTTCCAGACCTACAGCACCTTCTTCGCCTTCCGGGGCCTCCTGAAGCCCGAGCTCATCCGCAGCCGCGAGCTGGAGCTGGGCTGGCGCTTCACGCCCACCATCGTGGGCCGCCTGAACCTCTACCGCATGAGCGTCACCCGCGCCATCTCCTTCGGCCTGGACAACTACAGCATCTACTACGTGAACGCCGGCTCCACCCACTCGAAGGGCGTGGAGGCCACCCTGGACGTGCGCCATGAGACCTGGGGCGGCTTCGCGAACCTTGGCTACACCCGGCCCGACGGCCATGTGGACCCCTTCTTCCTCAGCAGCGACGGAAAGGACTTCCTCGGCATCTCCCCCCTGAAAGTGAGCGTGGGCGGCTACGTCCAGATCTGCTCCGTCCAGGTGGCCCCCAGCCTCCTCTACGCCTCCACCCGGGAGGGCCAGACGCCGGCCTCCGCCCAGTCCGGCATCCCGCCCGACCAGCTCCTCCCCAACCTCATCCAGAGCACCCCCGCCCCCGCCCGCCTCCTGGTGAACCTGGCCGTGGCCTGGAACGGCTGGCTGGGTCCCGGCACGGAGGCCCGCCTGTCGGTCTTCAACCTGGGCAACGTCGCCTACCCCATCCTCCAGCCCTACTACGGCGCCCACGCCCCCCTGCCGGCCAACGACCGGCGCCTCGACCTGGATCTCGTCTGGCGGTTCTAGGCCGCGATCCGCGGCCTAGGCGTTCGCCGCCTGCAGGGCGTTGGTGAGGAGGCCCGCGATGGTGAGGGGCCCCACGCCGCCGGGGACGGGCGTCACGGCCGAGGCGACCTCCATGGCCTCGCCGAAGCGCACGTCGCCGCAGAGGACGGAACCCTTGGCCCGGAGCGTCTCCAGCTTCTTCGGCTCCGCCGCGAAGATCCG
>DASVZU010000079.1:0-23569 GCA_036391515.1 Holophagaceae bacterium | reverse complement strand
GTGGCGTTGGCACCCACCACGAGGAGCATCGCCGCCCGCTCGATGTCCGCGAAGCTGTTGGTGGCGGCGCCGGTGCCGAGCACCTGGCCCAGGCCCGTGGCGCTGGGTGCGTGGCAGACCCGGGCGCAGCAGTCCACGTTGTGCGTGCCGAGCGCCAGGCGCGCGAACTTCTGGGTGAGGTAGTTCTCCTCGTTGGTGGCGCGGCTGGAAGCCAGCACCCCCACCCCGCCGGGTCCAGCGTTCATGACCGCCCGGCGGAGGGCCGCGGCGGCAGCATCCAGGGCCTCGTCCCAGGAGACCTCCTCCCAGGCCCCGCCCCGGCGGACCATGGGCCGGGTGACTCGGTCTTCCGCCTCCTGGAAGCCGAAGCCGTACCGCCCCTTTACGCAGAGGTGGCCACGGCTCACGGCCGACTCCAGGACGGGCCGGGATTCGATGATCCGCCCCTCCTTGAGTCCCAGATCCAGTTCGCAGCCCGTGCCGCAGTAGGGACAGGTCGTGCGCACCCAGCGTTCGGGCGGGCCATGGAGGATCCGGGCGGCATCCTCGATGGCCCCTGTCGGGCAGGTGTCCGCGCAGGCCCCGCAGCTCACGCAGCCGCTGGCCAGCAGGCTGCCGGCGGTACCCGGGGCCACATGCCAGTCCGGGCCGCGGGAGATGGCCGTCCACACGTCCTGCCCCTGCACCTCCGAGCAGATGCGGACACAGCGGCCGCAGGCCACACACCAGGACAGATCCACATCCAGGTAGGGATGGGCCATCTCGCGGAACCCGGTCTCTCCGTCCCCGGAAGGAGCCACGCCGTACCGCTCCAGCAGCCGCTGGAAGGGCTTGCCGGCCATGCGTTCCGGCGACCCGGAGGGGATGCGGCGGGCGTACAGCTCCAGCATGGAGCGCCGGAAGTCCTCCAGCGCCGGTGTGTGGGTCTCGACCTCCAGGCCCTCGGTCGCCTCGGTCGCGCAGGCGCACAGCGGCCGTTCCTGCCCGCGGACCTCCACCTCGCAGAGGCGGCAGGCGGAGGCCGGCTTCAGCCGGGGATCCGAGCAGAGGGTGGGCACCTCGATGCCGTGTCGCGCCAGGGCCTCCAGCAGCGTCAGGCCCGCCGGAACGGTCAGGTCGCGGCCGTTCGCGCGCAGGCGGATGGAGGCGGATTCCATCGAGGCGGCTCCAAGGTTCCAGGGGGCGTGGATCGAGTATGCGCCCCGACGGTCCCCCATCAAGGACCTTCGTGGTGGTCCCACCGCACGGTGAAGTGGTCCAGGATGGCCTGGCGCTCGGCCCGTTCCTGCTCGGCGATGCTGGCGTAGGGGTGGCGGAACACCACGCGGCGCACACCCCGTCGCACCAGGGCCCGCGTGCAGACGAGACACGGCTCGTGGGTGACATAGGCCGTGGCCACGGGTCCGTCGCAGAAGCCCAGGGCGTTCTCCTCCGCATGGCTGGTGTGCAGACAACGCTGGCCCGGTTTGCAGGTATCCGGGGTGCAGTGGGGCATCCCCGGCAGGGCCCCGTTGAAGCCCGCCGCGGCGATGCCGCCATCGGCCCGCAGGAGGACGGCCCCCACCTTCAGGCGGCAGCAGGTCCCCAGGCGGCTCAGTTCCAGGGCCATGTTCATGAAGACTTCGTCCTTGAGCTGGGCACGGACCACGGTCACCTCGGAGTTTCCCCACCCATGATCGCAGCCCCGGGCCGAATCGTGCCCTCGGTCACAGCACTGGCTGTTCCACCCTACTGCCAGATGGGCATAATAAAATATAGGCAGGTAATTTATGAAAATCCGCCTCCATCACGCCCTTTCATTCCTGCTCCTGGCCTCGGTTTCCGGCCTGGGCGCCCAGGGCTGGGATCCCGGGACGCAGGCCAAGGGCTGGGCCTTCCAGGATGTGGACGGCTCCCTCTTCTTCTACGACGCCGGCAGCCGTTCCCTCCGCCAGTGGCAGAAAGGCGGCGGGCTCCTGGCCACCCAGGTCCTGCCCCTCCCCCCGGCCCGCAAGGCGGCCGCGGCCAAGGTCGAGGCCCCGGCCCCGGCCGACACCACGGCCTCGGCCTACGAGTCCGCCAGGGCCCTGCTCTATGGCATCCCCGCCGCCCAGCGGACCCAGGTGCGCCAGGCCAAGGCCGCGCCCAAGGTCGAGGCAGAAACCACCTGCGACGCCGTGCCCGAACGGTGGGTGCTCGACACCGCCAACCGCATCTGGGTGGTCTGTGAGGAGCGCCTGGTGGTGATCGAGCGGAACGGCCAGATGGGGGCCACCTACCCCCTGCCCGGCCCCGTGGAGGACATCGCCGCCGACCACGACGGCATCTACCTGAACTACCGGACCATCAAGCCCTTTGTGGAGAAGCGCAGCCTCAAGAACGGCGATGTGCTGTGGACCTACGGCGAGAAGGGCGCCCTCCGGGAAGCGGCGGCCCTGCCCCTGCTGGTGGCCCTGAACCGCATGGCCCTCGCCGGAGACGGCGCCCTCTACCTGGCGGAAGGCGGTGGACTGGCCTTCACGGTGCTCGACGCGGACAAGGGCCCCAAGGCCCCGGGCCAGAGCTTCTTCACCTATCAAGGCGCCGTCGCCTCCCGCGTCAACCTGGGCCGCACGGGCCGTGGCCCCCTCCTCGCCTGGGCCGGGAAGGACGTCCTCTTCTCCGCCTTCAGCGGCGCCCAACTCAAGGGCTCCGGCAGCCCCGAGGCGAAGGGTGTCGTCCTGGCCCGCTTCGACCTCGCGAAGGGCACCCTGGACTGGATTCCCACCGGCCTCACCGAGGGCCACCGCCTCGTCGGCCTCCTGGAGCACGAAGCGGTCTTCCTCAACCCCGAGGGTGGGCTCTCCTACGCACCCGTCCGATAGCCGCCAGCGGGACCGCCACGCGCCCGGCGCGAGGGCCGCGCCTAGGGGGCCTTCACCACCGGCGCCAGGACGTTGCAGGCCAGGCAGCGATGGAAGAACTCCCCCCGCCGGGTGCTGGGGATGATGCGCATGGGCTGACCGCAGGTGGGGCAGGGGCTGCCGTGGATCTGGGGCGCGGGGGCATCCTGGAGTTCCGTCACGACGCTTGAGACGAACCCGCGGATGTCGGCCATGAAGGCGGCCCGGGTCTCCTCGCCGCGCCGCATGCGCTCGAGGCGGGCCTCCCAGTTCCCGGTCAGCTCCGCGCTGCGCAGGGCTTCGGTCGGGAGCCCCTGGATGAGCCGGATGCCCTTCTCGGTGGGCAGCAGGACATTGCGCTTGCGCTCGACGTAGGCGCGCTTGATGAGGGTCTCGATCATGTTGGCGCGCGTGGCGGGCGTGCCAAGTCCGCAATCCTTCATGGCGCCTCGCAGCGCCTCGTCGTCCAGGTCCCGGCCCGCGCCCTGCATGGCGGCCAGGAGGTCACCTTCGCTCATGCGCTTGGGGGGCGTGGTCTTCCCCTCCTTCGGGTGCAGGGAGACGACCTCGACGGCTTCGCCCTTCTTCACCGCGGGAAGGCCGCCTTCCGCCTCCTCCTCTGCCTCCTCTTCGTTCGGTGCCTCCGGGGGCTCACCCTTCCCGTCCGCGCCGGCCCCACCCCCGGCAGGTTCGGCGGCCTTCTCGCCCTTCCTGCGCCGGTGGGGAGGATCGACCGCAGACCAGCCCTCCTCCTTCACCACGGTGCCGCTCGTCCTGAAGGTCTCGCCCTCGACCTCCGTGACGATGGCGGTCTTGGCCTCCACTCGGTCCGGGAAGTAGGCGCCGAGGAAGCGCCGGGCGATGAGGTCGTAGATGCGGAGTTCGTCGCCCGCGAGGCCCCGGGCCGGCTTCTCGGTGGGCACCAGGGCGGCGTGGTCCTCCACTTCCTTGTCGTTGACGAACCGCTTGTCCAGCTTCACGGGCCACCGCTTGCGCAGCTGCTCGAGGAAGGGCTGGAGCTCCGCGAGCTGCCCCTGGGCCAGGGCCTTGATCCACTGGGGGGCCTTCAGGGCATCGGCCTCCGTAAGGTGCCGGCTGCTGGTGCGGGGGTAGGAGATGAGCTGCTTCTCGTACAGGTTTTGCGCCAGCCCGAGGGTGGTTTCGGCCGTGAACCCGAAGCGCTTGTTGGCCTCCTTCTGCAGGGTGGTGAGGTCGTACAGGAGCTCGGGCTTCTTCTTCTCCGTCCGGGCGGTGACGCTCCGGATCCGTCCCGGCCGGCCCGCAAGCCGGGACGCGAGTTCCCTCGCCTCCGCCTCGGTGGCGAAGCGCTCCCGAGTCTCCCCCTCCTGCTCCCTGAACCAGCGGCCCTCGTAATCCCCGTCGGGGTGCCCGAACCGCGCCCGGAGGGTCCAGAAGGGCCGGGGCTTGAAGTCCCGGATCTCGAGCTCCCGGCGCACCAGCAGGGCCAAGGTCGGCGTCTGCACCCGGCCCACGCTCCACACCCCATCCTCCGCCCCGGCCCGGCGCATGCGCAGGGTCTGGGCCCGTGTGGCATTGATGCCCACCAGCCAGTCCGCCTCCTGGCGGCTGCGGGCGGCGTCCCGGAGGCCGGTGTAGGCCTCTCCGGGCTTCATGGCGCTGTAGGCCTCGCGGATGGCCTCCGGCGTGAGGCTGGAGGTCCAGAAGCGCTGGACGGGCTTGGCGCATCCCGCGAGCCGGTACACGAGATCGAAGATCAGCTCGCCCTCGCGCCCGGCGTCCGTGGCGTTCACGATCTCGGTGATGTCGGCCCGGTTGAGCAGGCGGGCCACCACCTCGAACTGGTCCCTCGTCTGCTCGATGGGCGCGTAGCGGAAGGGTTCCGGGAAGATGGGCAGCCGGTCCCAGCGCCAGGCCTTCCAGGCGGGATCGTACCCCTCCGGGTTCAGGGCCTCCACCAGGTGCCCCACGCACCAGGTCACCACCAGGCCGTCCCCCTCGATGAGGCTCCGGCCCCGTCCCGGCAATCCCAGGGCCTCCGCCAGGGCGCGGCCCATGCTCGGTTTCTCGGCAATGATCAGACGCAGGGCGGCCCCCGGGAGCGGTTCCCATTGTAGGGGAGCCCGGGATCCGGCGCTCCGCCGGCCTCCGCCGCCAGACGCCGGACATCCGACCCGGCATGAAGAAGGGGGCCGCGCGGCCCCCTTCCCTGCTTCCCGAAAGGATGCGGGCTACTTCTTCTTGCCCTTGGGGGCGGCCTTCTTCGCGGCCTTGGGCTTGGCGGCCTTGGGAGCCTTCGAGGCCTTGAAGCTCATGGACTTCGAGGCGGCGATCTTGATGGGGGCGCCGGTCTGGGGGTTGCGGCCCGTGCGCGCCTTGCGGGTCTTCTGGCTGAAGGTGCCGAAGCCCACGAGGGTCACCTTGCCGCCCTTGCTGACGTGCCCGGCGATGGACTCGAGGAAGCAGCCGATGGCGGCGGCCGCAGCGGACTTGGTGATGTCGGCAGTCTTGGCGACGGCTTCGACAAGTTCAGCCTTGGTGAGATTCTCGGCCATGTTGCTGGCCTCCTGTCTGAGAGCGCCATCGGGCGCTGAGGGAGTTGTCGCTTGGATCGTGCCTTAAATTTTCATTCATTCAAGCACAGAAATTCTGTTTTCTCGGGATGACCCCCGTCGCGCCGCCAGACGGCCCTCCTCGCGGGGCGCCACCTCAGGCTAGAATGAGCCCTGCTGCCCGTCGGTCCCGTAGCTCAGCGGATAGAGCGACCGCCTCCTAAGCGGTAGGTCGTGGGTTCAATTCCCGCCGGGACCACCACCCCCCATGGGCCGGAAGGACCGGCGGGGAACAGGTCTCCATCCTTCCTGGAGCCCTGGCCGGGATGGCATCCACCCCCGACCCGGCAAGGTCGCCCCCGGCATTCCGGGCCCCGTGCGATGATGGCCGCGCGCCCCCGGATCCCGTGCCCGCCTGCTTCGACGCCCACTGCCACCTCCAGGACCTCCCCCCCGGCGAGGTGGAGACGGCCCTGGACCTCGCCCGCGCCTCGGGCGTCACGGGGCTGGCCTGCTGCGCCACCGGCGAGGCGGACTGGGAGACCGTCCTGGCCATCTCCGCGGCCCATCGGGAGGTGGTTCCCCTCCTGGGCCTCCATCCCTGGAAGGTGGCCGATGCCGTCCCGGGGTGGGAGGCGCGACTGGAGTCCCTGCTGGTCGGCCACCACGCCGCGGTCGGTGAATGCGGCCTCGATTTCGCCCGCCGGCCCGTGGATCGCGAGGCCCAGATCCTCGCCCTCCGCCACCAGCTCCGGCTGGCCATCCGCCACCATCGCCCGGTGGCCCTCCACTGCGTCCGCGCCTGGGGGGCCCTGAAGACCCTCCTGGGAGAGGAGGGGGTGCCCCCGGCCGGAACCCTGGTCCATGCGTACGGGGGCAGCCCCGAGACAGCCCGGGAACTTCAGGACCTGGGCCTATGGCTTTCCTTCTCCGCCCCCGAGGAGGCGCTGACCGCCGTGCGCGACGACCGGCTGCTGCTGGAATCGGATGCCGCCGGACCCGCCACGCTGCCCACCCTGGTGGCCGCCGCAGCCGCCCTCCGGGAGCAGCCAGTGGAGGAGCTGGCGGAACTCACCCGCCGGAACGGGGAACGCTTCTTCGAGGAGATCCTGGCATGAGGTGGTTCGCGCGCACGGAACTGCTGCTGGGCGAAGCGGCCCTGGCCCGCCTCGCGGCGGCCCGGGTGGTGGTCTTCGGGCTGGGGGGGGTGGGCTCCTTCGCCGTGGAGGCCCTGGCCCGCGCCGGCGTGGGGCACCTGCGGCTGGTGGACCACGATGTGGTGGGGGCAAGCAACCTGAACCGTCAGCTCTTCGCCCTGCGCAGCACCCTGGGCCGGCCCAAGGCCGAGGTGGCCGCCGAGCGCGTCCGCGACATCAATCCGGACTGCGACGTGGAGGCCCGGCACGTCTTCATCCACCACGACACCCTGCCGGAGCTGCTGACGCCGCGGCCCAACGTGGTGGTGGACGCCATCGATTCCGTGAGCTGCAAGGTGGCGGTGCTCCAGACCGCCCATGGCCTCGGCGTGCCCATCCTCTCCAGCATGGGCGCGGGGGGGCGCCTGGACAGCGCGCAGATCCGCGTGGGCGACCTCAGCGAGACGCGCATGTGCCCCCTGGCCACGGTCATGCGCCGCAACCTGCGGAAGGTCGGCATCACCACGGGCATCCGCTGCGTGTACTCCCTGGAGCCCGCAGACAACAAGCGCCCCGCCAACCCCCTCGACATCGAACCCCACCGGGGGCCCGGCCGCGTGCGCCGGCCCGTGGGCACCATCTCCTACATGCCCGCTATCGTCGGGCTGAAGGTGGCCGAGGAGGCGCTGAGGCTGCTGCTGGCCCGCTCCGGCTAGACGGCGCCGATGGCCTGGCGGAGCACGGCCAGGAACTGACCGCTCTGGTAGGGCTTGGCCAGGAAGCCGGCCAATCCGCGGCCCAGGAAGTCAGCCACCACATCCTCCTCGCTGTAGCCGCTGGTCATCACCACCGGAACCCCCGGGTTGATCTCATGCATGCGCAGGAAGGCCCGGCGACCATCCAGGTGGGGCATCGTGAGGTCCATCAGCACCGCGGAGAGTTCCCGGTGGCGCAGCTCGAAGAGGCCCAGGGCCTCCTGCCCATCCGCCGCCTCGAGCACCTGGAACCCGTGCGCCTCGGCCAACCCCCGCGCCACGGCCCGGGCAGGGGCCTCGTCATCCACCACCAGGAGCACACCCCGGCCCTGCCACCAGGCCCCGCTCTGGACCGTCGGCCGCTCCTCGGCGGCCGTGGCCTGGGCCGGGAAGAACAGCTTGAAGACCGAGCCCCGGCCCGGCTCGCTGTAGACCTTGAGGCTGCCGTGGTGGCTGCGGAGGATGCCCAGCATGGCGGAGAGGCCCAGCCCCCGGCCCGTGAACTTGGTGGTAAAGAAAGGATCGAAGATGCGCTCGCGCACCTCCTGGGTCATCCCGCAGCCGGTGTCGCTGACCTCGAGGGTCGCGTAGCTTCCCGGCGAGAGCGGCAGGGCCGGCAGCAGGCCGACGTTGGTGGCCTCGTCCACGGCCTGCACGCCGGTCCGGATCGTAATCAGGCCGCTCACCTCGTCCCCGATGGCCTCCGAGGCGTTGGTCACGAGGTTCATCACCAGCTGCTGCATCTGGGAGGGGTCAGCGGAGATCTTGGGCAGGTCCCGGGTCAGGTCGTAGCGGACCACCGCCTTCTTCGAGATGGAGACGGTGAGAAGCTGGGTCATCTCCGTCACGAGGCGGTTCAGGTCCACCTCGACCACCTGGAGACGCCCCTTCCCCGCGTAGGCCAGCAGCTGCCGCGTGAGATCCGCCGCCCGCAGGGTGGCCTGCTCGATCTGGCCCAGGTAGGGCAGGGCCGGGCTCTCCGGTGGCAGGTGCATGACGCCGAGATTGGCATTTCCGAGGATGGCGGTGAGCAGGTTGTTGAAATCGTGGGCGATGCCACCCGCAAGAACGCCGAGGCTCTCGAGCTTCTGCGACTGGCGCAGGGCGTCCTCGGCTTCCTTGCGCTGGGTGATGTCGGCCCGGATGGCCACGAATTGCGCGGGCTTCCCGTCCTCGCCTAGGAACGGGACGATGGTGGTGTCCACCCAGTAGAAGGTCCCGTCCTTCGCGCGGTTCTTGATCTCGCCCTTCCAGACCCGGCCCGCCTGGATCGTCCGCCAGAGCTGGCCCATGAAGGCCTTCGGATGGTGGCCCGAGTTGATGATCCGGTGATCCTGGCCCAGCAGCTCCTCGCGGGTGTACTTGGAGATGGCGCAGAACTTGTCGTTGACGTAGGTGATGCGGCCCCGGGCGTCCGTCACCGCGACGATGGCGTGCTCGTCCAGGGCCCACTTGAAGTCCGCCAGTTCCTGGAGCACCCGGGCCAGGCGGGTCGGCACCCGTCCCTGGCGACGGTGGGTCGCACCTTCCTGCGGGTTCATTCCGGCCGGGTCCTGTCTCAACGTCACGGAGGAAGCCTCCTGCCCGTCCGCTCGGTGGACTCCATCTCAATATATGCGTGCCCCCCCGGGAGGCAACCCATCCCAAATATCTAGAAGCCCATGGCTTTCGCCGTGGTGACCCGCTAGGGCCGGCCCGAGGGGGCGTTGTACTCGGCGTAGGTCCCCTTGAAATCCTCGATGCCCTCGTCGGTGAGATGCCAGATGCGGGTGGCCACCTCGTCGATGATGTCCTCGTCGTGGGTCACGAAGAGGATGGTGCCCTCGTAGCGCTGCAGCGCGTCGTTGAGGGCGATGACGGCCTCCAGGTCCAGGTGGTTGGTGGGCTCGTCCAGCACCAGGATGTTGGGCTTCTGGAGCATGAGCTTGCAGAAGAGCAGGCGGCAGGACTCGCCACCGCTCAGCACGTCCGTCATCTTGTTGCCCTCTTCGCCCCGGAAGAGCATCTGCCCCATGACCCCGCGGATCTGCTCCTTGGTGGCGTCGGGATCGAACTGGTGGAGCCAGCTCACCAGTTCGTAGCCCTTGGGGATGCTCTCGGCGAAGTCCTGGGAGAAGTAGCCCACGTTGGCTTCGTGGCCCCACTTCACCTCGCCCGCGTCGAGCTTCAGCCCCCCTTCCGTCACCTGGGGCGCGTTGGCCAGCAGCGCATTCAGGAGCGTGGTCTTGCCGATGCCGTTGCGGCCCATGATGGCGATCTTCTCGCCCCGCTGCACCATGGCTGTGAAGCCCTTGATGACCTCGTGGCGCCCCCCCGTCCCGTCCTTGTCGGTGTCGTAGCCCTTCCGGACGTCCTCGAACTCAAGCGCGTAGCGACCGCCGGGCTTGCCGAGGCTGAACTTGATGAAGGGACGCTGGATGTTGCTCCGCGCCAGGTCGCTGGGCTGGAGGCGCTCCACCTCCTTGCGCCGGCTGTTCACCTGGCTGCTGCGGGTGCCCGCGGCGAAGCGCTGGATGAACTCGTTGAGCTGGGCGATCTTCTTCTCGCGCTGGGCGTTCTCGGATTCGATGCGGCTGCGCACCTGCATCTTGGCCATGACCATGTCGTCGTAGCCGCCGGTGTACTGGATGATCGTCTGGTAGTCGATGTCCGCGATGTGGGTGCAGACGTTGTTCAGGAAGTGGCGATCGTGGGAGATCACCACCACCGTGCCCTTGTAGCGGTCCAGGAACTCCTCCAGCCAGTGGATGGAGTCCAGGTCCAGGTGGTTGGTGGGCTCGTCCAGCAGCAGGGCCTCGGGATTGCCGAACAGGGCCTGGGACAGCAGCACGCGCACCTTCTGGCCGCCCTGCAGCTCGCCCATCTTCCGCTCGTGCAGCGCCTCTGGGATGCCCAGACCATCCAGCAGCACCGCGGCATCGGCTTCGGCGGTGTAGCCGTCCTCGTCCGCCACGATGCCCTCGAGCTCGGCCACCCGCATGCCGTCCTCATCAGTCATCTCGGCCTTCTCGTAGATGGCATCCCGCTCCTGGAGGGCTGCCCAGAGGCCCCGGTTGCCCATGATCACCGTGTCGATCACCCGGAACGCGTCGAAGGCGAACTGGTCCTGGCGCAGGATGCCCATCTTCCGGGGCCGCTGCACCGTGCCCATCTGCTGCTCCAGTTCCCCCGCCAGGATCTTCATGAACGTGGACTTCCCCGCCCCGTTCGGCCCCGTGAGACCGTAGCGGCGCCCCGGGTTGAAGGTCGTGGTGACGTCCTCGAAGAGGATCTTCGCGCCGTAGCGCATGGTGACGTTCTGGACTGCGAGCATGCGGACTCCCGAACCGACCATTGTACGGGAGGTTCTCCATTTGTCCGAGAGCCGGGCTCCAAACGGCGCCCTGCGGTCGGCGTTTGGAGGTACGGCGGCCCCGCCGCGGGAATAGGCCCTTCCTGCCTGCAAAACGGCGCCCGTCCGGGCGCCGTTTTGCAGTCTGCCGATCCCGTCGGCGGAACCAGCCCCCCTCAGAAGGGGATGTCGTCATCCGGGAAGCTGCTGCCAGCCGCCGGGCTGGGGGCGCCCTGCTCCTCGAAGTCCTGGCCGCCGCGGCCGTAGCCGCCCTCGCGGCTGCCGCCACCCTCCTCCATCCGGCCGAGCATGACGAAGTTGTCGCAGCGGATGTCGCAGGCGGTCTTCTTCACGCCGGCCTGGTCGGTGTACTCGCGGTACTGGATGCGGCCCTCGATCATCACCTGCTTGCCCTTCCGCAGGTACTTCTCGGCGATCTCGGCCTGCTTGCCCCACACCACGATGTTGTGCCACTCGGTCTTGCTCTGCTTCTCGCCCGACTGGTTCTTCCAGGTCTCGGTGGTGGCCACGGAGAAGCGGGCCACGCTCTGGCCCGAGGGGGTGCTCTTCAGCTCGGGGTCGCGCCCGAGGTTGCCGATGAGCAGAACCTTGTTCAATGAACCGGACATGATGTCCTCCTTTGTCTCGGCGGAGCTCTCCGCCTCACCGTCGTCTCAGACCATCTGAGGGGGTGGTAGGGTAATCACGATTCTCCCGAGGCCATCCCGTGTCAAGCATTCTGGTGAGCTGCAGAAACAAGTCCGGCGCCGAGAAGCATTACCTTCCCGCCTTGCGGGGTGCGGGCTGGGACGGCCCCATCGACCTGGTGGCGCCCGGCGACCCCCTGCCCAGCCTGGACGGGATCGCGGGCCTCCTCCTCACGGGTGGCCTCGACATCCACCCCTGCCACTGGGACTCCGCGGAGCCCGTGCATCCCACGGCGGAGCTGGACCCCGACCGGGACGCCCAGGAGGTGCCCCTGGTCCGCGCGGCCTGGGAGCGCGGCCTCCCGGTCCTCGCCATCTGCCGCGGCGAGCAGGTGCTCAACGTGGCCCTGGGGGGCAGCCTGGTCCAGCACATCCCTGCCCACTACGGCTGCGATCCCGACCGCCACCAGCACGGCACCGCGGATGTCCCCGACCTCCACCACCGCGTCCAGCTGGCGCCAGGATCCCGGCTGCGGGCCCTCCTGGGCGAGGATGTCTTCCTCGTGAACAGCCGCCACCACCAGGCCGTGAAGCGGGTCGCCCCTCCCCTGCGGGCCGTGGGTTGGCACCTGGACACGGGCCACCCGGACACCGGCCCCCTCATCGAGGCAGTGGAAGCCGCCGATCCCGGCCGCTGGGTCTTCGGCGTCCAGTGGCACCCCGAGAACCTCGTGGGCCTCAAGGGCCCCGCCGGCGACGCCGCAAGAGATCTGTTCTCGGCGTTTGTAGAGACCGCAAAGCAGGGACAGGATTAACAGGATTAAAAATTCGATTAACAGGATTAAGGACAATGGTTTTTGATCTTGAATCCTGTTAATCCTGCTTTTCATCCTGTTAATCCTGTCTCTGCCTTTTCCACGGAGTCTCCATGTCCGCCCCCATCCGCTTCGAGATCCGCGACCGCGTCGGCGTGCTCACGCTGGCCCGGCCGGACAAGCTGAATGCCCTGGTCCCCGAGATGCGGGAGGGCTTCGAGGAGGCCCTGGCGAAGTCGGCGGAGCCGGGCGTGAAGGCCCTTCTGCTGCGGGGCGAAGGCCGAGCCTTCTGCGCCGGGGGCGACATCGCCTGGATGCTGCAGGGGCTGAAGGAGGGCCGACTGGCGGAGATGGAGGCCCTGCTCGACCTGGGCATCCTCGCGGCCCACGGCCTCGCCACGCTCCCGCGCCCGGTCGTGGCGGTGGTGCAGGGCCCGGCGGCGGGCGCGGGCATGAGCCTGGCCCTGGCCGCGGACCTGCGAATCGCCTCCACCGCCGCGGCCTTCAGCATGGCCTTCGTGAAGATCGGCGTGCATCCCGACTGGGGTGGCAGCGTCCTCCTCTCCCGGCTGGTGAACCCCGCCATCGCCGCCGAGCTCATGCTCACGGGCGACACCGTGGACGCCGCCCGGGCCCAGGCCCTCGGCCTCGTCAACCAGGTGGTCCCGCCTGAGCAGCTGGAGACGGCAGCGGAGGCCGTGACCCGCCGGCTGGCCGCGGGCCCCGCGGGGACCTTTGCCCGCATCAAGGCCAGCCTCCTGCGGAACCAGGGCCTGGACGCCGGCCTCCTCCTCGACCGCCTGCGCGCCGAAGGTGCGCAGATGAAGGCCAGCATCCAGGAGGCGGACGCCCGGGAGGGCCTCACCGCCTTCCTGGAGAAGCGGGCGCCCAGGTTCGCCTGAGCACGAATCTGGACAGGCGTGACATCTGGGAAAATACAATCAAACAGGTGCCATTCTGGTTTCTATGCCGCCCGTCTTCACCATCTGCGCCGACTGCGAACGCCACGCCCTTCGCCAGCCCCGCCGGGGCAGGCCGCTCGTGGATGCCCTGGCCTGCCTCACCCGCCTCCTGCTGACCCGAAAGCGCCTCACCGGCCTCGAGGTCGTCCGGGAATCCTGCCGCCACAACTGTCCTCTCGGGAAGATCTGTGTGGCCCTGAACCGGGACGGGCAGGAGACCCTGCACCACCTGGGGCCGGAGGACGACCCCCGGACCGTGGCCATGAAACTGGCGGCCCCCCCGAAGCCGCGCTAGGAGCCCGACAGCGCCTGCAGCAGCCCGGGCGACCAGGTGGCGCAGGTCTCCTTCCGCGCCGCCACCGCGCGGTTGAAGGCGGGGAGCAGCCGGCGGGGATCCTGCATGCAGGCCAGCAGCGCGGGACGGCCGAAGGCGCGCTCGATCGTGACCGCCATGCGCCATCCCACCGTGTACCAGGGGCCCTGGATGCCGAAGAAGGCCATGCCCCGGGCCTGGGCAGCCTCGCCCTTCAGCCGGCCCTCCGCCACCGCCACGAGGAAGGCCTCGACCTTGCGCAGATCGCGGTCGAACTGGGCCAGATCGTGGTCCCAGCGGGCCCGGTCGGCCACAGGGCTGACAGCGTGGGGGTGCACGTCCGGACCCCCTGCCGCCGCCAGCATGGCGAACCCCTCGCCGAAGGCGCTGATCCAGTCGTACGCCTCCCGGGGACCCTCCGGAAGGGCCCGGAGGGCGGCCTGGGCCGCCGGGTCCGGGCAGACACTCGCGTAGCCGATGTGGTGCAGCTCGTGGGCCAGGATGTTCTCCACGACAGCCGGAGGCTTGGCCGGGTCCAGCGCCAGGAAGATGGCATCGCCCTCGAACACGAAGCTGTTGGCCGCCGGCTTGATCACCGGGTAGATACGGGCCCGGATGGCCGCCCCCTCCGGGAGGTAGGCGAGGGCCTTCGCCGCCGCCTGCCGGATGTCCAGAGCTTCCCACCGGGCCAGGGTGGACCTGAGCGCCGGCGCCTGGGCCAGGAGCTCCGGCCCCAGCACGAAGGCCCGGAAGCCAGCCTCCTCCAGCGGCCGATGCAGGGAGGCCTCCCGCCGGGCGAGGCGCCGGTATCCTTCGCTCTGGAAGAGCCGGTCCCAGTCCGCGGCCTCGATGGGGCGGCCTTCGGCCCGCCGGGCCAGGATCGCCAGCACCGCCTCCGCCTCGTCGGAGCCCAGCCGGACATCCACGGGATCGGGTGCGGGTTGCGCCACGACCGGCACCGCCAGGAGCAGGACCAGGGCAGGCCTCGACGGCATGGGAGCCTCCTGGAGGAACTCTACGATGAATTTCGTAGACCTGCCAGGGGCCCGATGGTCCCCTACTTCAGGGACCGGCTCTGGGCGGCCTCGATGAGCTCCTTGATGCGCCGCGCGTCGGCCTTGCGGTGGCCGTGGCTGGTCATGGGATCGCTGCCGCCGGTGCTCTCGATGAGGATGTCGGACCAGAAGAGGCCCGTGTCGATGCGGACGCTGGCCACCTTCGAGAGGTGGATGCTGATCTCGTTCACCGTGAACCAGGTCCGCTTGCGCCGGACCACTGCGGATTCCGTCACCTCGATGACCGTGGGGAAGAGGTGGTTCCCCTTGGTCCACCGGCTGGCGCGGAAGGCGTCCATCAGAGGGCGTCCTTCGCCGCCGCGGCCACGGCCCGGGGCGTGATGCCGTAGGCTTCGAGCAGCTTCTCGGGCTTGCCGCTCTGGCCGAAGGCGTCCTTCACGCCCACGCGCCGCAGGGGCATGGGATGGGCCTCGGACAGGAGCTCAGCCACCACGCCGCCCAGGCCCCCGTGGGCCTGGTGCTCCTCGCAGGTGACGACGGCCCTGTGCGTCTTCGCCAGGGTCAGCAGCGTCTCGCGGTCGAAGGGCTTGATCGAGGGGCAGTGCAGCACCGTGGCCGCGATCCCGTCGGCAGCCAGCAGCTCCGCGGCCTCCAGGCAGATCGACGTCCCCAGGCCGCAGCCCGCCAGCAGCACGTCCTTGCCCTGGCGCATCACCACGGCCTTGCCGATCTGGAAGCGGTAGTCCTCCGCGTGGATGCGGGGGAACTTGTCGCGGGTGAGGCGGATGTAGACAGGGCCCTTGTGGGCGAAGGCGGCGCGGACGGCCTGCTTCGTCTCGATCGCGTCGGCGGGGGAGAGCACCGTCATGCCGGGGATCATGCGCATGAGGGCCAGGTCCTCCAGGCACTGGTGGGTGCCGCCGTCCTCGCCCACGGTGAGGCCGGCGTGGGTGGCCACGATCTTCACGTTCTGGTGGCCCACGCCGCAGGCCTGGCGGACGAACTCGTAGGCCCGGCCCGTGGCGAACATGGCGAAGGTGCTCACGAAGGGCACCACGCCCGTGGTGCTGGCCCCGGCCGCGGCGGCCACCATGCCCTGCTCGGCGGCTCCCATGTTGAAGAAGCGCTCGGGAAAGGCCTTGGCGAACTTGCTCGTGCGGGTGGAACCGGCCAGGTCCGCGTCGAAGACGATGAGGTTGGCCCCCTCGTGGCCCAGCTCCACCAGGGTGTCCCCGTAGGCATCCCGCAGGCTGTCCATCGCCACGCCCGCCTTGCCGCCCACGCCCGCCGTCTCCATGCCCGCCATGCCGATCTCCTCGAAGGAACCATTCTACGCGAGCGGGCCGGAGGCTGGTGCCGCTGGGCGGTCCAGGCTGGCGGATCGCCGGTGGGTCCGCGGGTTTCTACCCGGAGGCCTTAGGCTGGAGGCATGGCCCGGCCGGTCCGACCTTCCGCCCTCCTCTGGGCCCTGTTCCTCCTCCTGAGCGGGGGGGTGGTCTTCCTTCGCCTGAGGGCCCCGGGCCACCCGGCCCTGCCCTGGCTCACGGGCAGCCTCCTGGCCCTGCTGGCCCTGCGCCTCGCGGCCATGGCCGCGGCCTGGCGGCAGGGGCGCCTCCCGGGCACGCGGCTCCTGCTGCCCGCGGTGCTGCTGGCGGAGGGCCTGAGCCTCATCCTGCCCGGTGCCTCTCCCGTGGCTTTGCGCGTCCGCATGGGCACGGCCCTGGTGCTGGAGGCTCTGCTGCTGGGCCTGGCGGTCCGGGCTCTGCGCCAGGCCCGAGGCGCCGGACAGGGGTGGCCCGAGGACCGCATCGCCGGGGCCTTCGAGGCCTTCGTCCCGCCCCGGGCGGCCCGGCTCATGGCCCTGGAGCTGGTGATGCTGGGAGGCGCGATCCGCTTCCTCCTCGGCGGCTTCCGCGAGCCCCTTCCCGCGGGCTTCAGCCTGCACCGGGAGGCCTTCCTCGGCAGCTTCCTGCCGGTGCTGCCCCTGCTCATCCCCGGCGACTTCCTGCTGCTCCGGGTCCTCTTCTCCGGCCTGCCCGCGGGCCTGCGTTGGCTGCTGCACCTGTCCACGGTCTACGCGGTGCTCTGGCTGTTCGGCCTCTGGGCCGGCCTGCGGCGCCGGCCCCACCGGATCTCGGACGAGGCCGTGGAGCTGAACCTCGGACCCGTGAAATCGGTCCGCCTGCGCCGGGACCAGATCCTCGGCATCGCGCCCCTGCCGGAGTTCGACGACGACTGGGCCCGCCACCGACACATGAAGGGCCTGCACCGGCTCACCACGCCCGGCCCCGCCGTCCTGGAGCTGCGCCTGCGGGAGGCGGTCCCGGCCCTGGGCCTCGTGGGGCCCACCCCCGCACGGGACCGGGTGGCGGTGTCCGTGGACGATCCCGCGGCCTTCCTCGCCGCCCTGGGCGCCTGATGCGGAGCCCCCTGCCCATCGATCCCCTCCTGCCGGAGCTCACGGCCTCGCTCCGGGCCCGTCCGAACCTCGTCCTCCAGGCGGATCCCGGCGCGGGCAAGACCACCCGGGTGCCCCCGGCCCTGCTGGAGGCGGGCCTCCTGGGCGACGGGGAGTGCTGGATCCTGGAGCCCCGGCGCCTGGCGGCCCGCCTCGCCGCCGCCCGCGTGGCGGAGGAACTGGGGGAGCCCCTAGGCCAGACGGCGGGCTACGCCGTGCGCTTCGAGCAGAAGGTCTCGAAGGCCACGCGCCTGCGCTTCGTCACGGAGGGCCTGCTGCTGCGACGCCTGCAGGGGGACCCCGGGCTCCGGGGCATCGCCGCCGTGGTGCTGGACGAGTTCCACGAGCGGCACCTGCACACGGACCTGGCCCTCACGCTCCTCCGCCGGCTCCAGCGCGGGGCGCGGCCGGACCTGAGGCTGCTGGTCATGTCCGCCACCCTGGATCCCGGCCCTGTGGCCGCCTTCCTGGATGCGCCGGTGCTGCGCAGCGAGGGCCGGGCCTTCCCGGTGGAGACCGCCTTCCTCGCCCGGCCCGACGACCGGCCCCTGGACCAGCAGGTGGCCGATGCCCTGGACCGCCTCTACGGCGAGGGGCTGCGGGGGCACACCCTGGTCTTCCTCCCGGGTGCCGCGGAGATCCGCGCCTGCCTGAAGGGTTGCGAGACCCTGGCGGCGCGGCGCGGCCTGAGCCTGCGGCCCCTGCATGGGGAGCTGTCCCCCGAAGCCCAGGCCTTCGCGCTGGCGGGTTCGGAGGCGCCCAAGGTCATCCTCAGCACCAACGTGGCCGAGAGCTCCGTGACGCTGGACGGCATCGGGGCGGTGGTGGACTCCGGCCTGGGCCGCGAGGCCGCGCACTCGCCCTGGTCTGGCCTCTCGGGCCTGCGCACGGTGCGCATCAGCCAGGCGCGCTGCGTGCAGCGCACGGGCCGCGCCGGGCGCACGGGGCCGGGCCGCTGCCTGCGCCTCTTCACGGAGGCCGACTTCCAGGCCCGGCCCGGTTTCGACACGCCCGAGCTGCAGCGGGCCGACCTGGCCGAGCCCCTGCTGGTGCTGCACGGCATGGGAATCGGCGAGCCCGCCGGCCTGGACTGGTTCGAAGCCCCGCCCGCGCCGGCTCTGGCCGCGGCGGAGGACCTCCTCGCCCGGCTCGGCGCCCTGGAGGCCGGAAGGCTCACGGACGTGGGCCGCCGCATGGCGGCCCTGCCCCTGCACCCACGGCTCGCCCGGCTGGCGGTGGCCGGCGAGGACCTGGGCATCCCCCAGGCCGCCCTGCGGGCCGCGGCCCTGCTGGAATCCGGCGACCTGTCCGCCCGCCAGGGCCTGGACCGCGCACCGGCGGCCGGGGGCCACAGCGCCGACTCGGACCTGCTGCTGCGCCTGGACCAGTTCGAGGAGGCGGAGGCCGCGGGTTTCTCCGCCGGTGCCTGCCGGGCGGCGGGCCTGGACGCCGCGGCCGTCCACCGCGCCCACCGGGCCGTGCAGAGCCTGCGCCGCCTGCTGCCATCCCCGGCCGAGCCCGCGGATGCCGAGCCCCGGCTGCTCCAGGCCCTGCTGCGGGCCTACCCGGACCGGGTGGGCCAGCTCTCCGCCAACGGCACCGTCGCCTTCGCGGGCGGCGGCGGGGCGCGGCTCGATCCGAGGAGCCGCGTGCGGCGCCCCGGGCTGATCCTGGCCCTGGAGGCCGAGGCCGCGAAGCAGGGCACGGGCACCCAGACCCTCGTGCGCCTGGCCTCCCGTTGCGAGGCAGACTGGCTGCTGGATGCCTTCCCCGAGCGCCTGGAGGACGTGGACGAGCTGACGTTCAACGCCGCGGCGGGCCGGGTCGAGCGCCGTTCCGAGATCCGCTTCGACGGGCTGGTGATCGACGCCAGCCGGGGGCCCGCGGATCCCGCGGATCCCCGCGTGGCGACCCTGCTGGCCGAGGCCCTGCGCGGCCGCCCCCTGGACGAGGTGCCGGCCCGAATGCTGGCCCGCCTGGCGTTCGTGCGGAAGCACCGGCCCGACCTGGGCCTCCCGGAGGATCTCCTGGGCCCGCTGCTGGCGGGGGCCTGCGCGGGGCGGGCCACCTTGCGGGAGGTGCAGGACGTGGACTGGACGGCGGCCCTGCGCACGGCCTTCCCCGCCGAGACCCTGCGCCTGCTGGACGCCTGGGCCCCGGACGCCATCCAGCTGCCCAAGGGGCGGCCCACGAAAGTCCACTACGAGGACGATCCGCCCTGGATCGCCTCCCGCCTCCAGGATTTCTGGGGCCTGAAGAAGACCCCGGCCGTGGCCGGCGGCGCCGTGCCCCTGGTGCTGCACCTGCTGGCGCCGAACCTGCGCGCCGTGCAGGTCACCACCGACCTCGCCGGCTTCTGGCAGCGGGCCTACCGGGAGCTGCGGCCCGCCCTCTCGCGGCGCTACCCCAAGCACCACTGGCCGGAGTGAGGCTGGACGACAGGCTGGTCGCGGAAGACACGGAATCTCACGGAGGACGCGGAAGGGTCCCACGCCGGCATTCAGGGCTTCTTCCGTGACTTCCGCGATCAGCGCCTTTCTCGCCTCGTCCGTCGCTCAGCCCCGCAGATCCGCGAGGAGCGCCCCGGCGCCGCCCTCCAGCAGGGTGCCGTCGGTGCCGGCGGCGAGGAGCGTGAAGCCCTGGGCCAGGTGGGGGCGGGCCTCGGCGCCGGTCATGCGGAAGATGCCGAGGGGCATGGCCGCGGCACGGCCCGCGTCCCGGATCGCGCCCAGGGCGGCGTGGAAGTCCGGGTGGTCGAACTGCCCGGGGATGCCCAGGCTCGCGGTCAAGTCGTAGGGGCCCACGAAGACCGCATCCACGCCAGGCACCCGTACGATGGCTTCGATGTCGGCCACGGCCTCGCGGGATTCGGCCTGGACCACCACCAGGCCCCGGCCCCGCACGGCGCGGACAGCGGCCTCCGCCTGGGCCGGGGAATCCACGTGGGGGACGATCAACCCCTCCGCCCCGCACCGGGCGGCGTCATCGAGGATGTCCGGATCTTTGGCAGGCACCCGCAGCAGGCAGGGCACGGATCCGGCGAGAGCCGCCAGGGTGCGGGAGACCTCGGCGGGGCCGAAGCCGCCGTGCTCGCCATCCAGGAAGAGCCAGTCGAAGCCCAGGTGGGCCAGCCGGAGGGCCACCTCGGGCCGGGCAATCTGGACCAGGGTGCCCAGGAGGGGCTCCCCGGCGCGGAGGCGGTCTCGGAAGGCGGTGGGGGACATGGGACACCTCCGCTCCAGCATGGACCCGGATGGGCTACCGTGGAGCCATGCTGAGCTTCCGCCCCATCGAGCCCCGGGACGACGCCGCCGTGGCGGCCATCATCCGCGCCGTCATGCCCGAGTTCGGGGCGGACGGCCCTGGGTTCGCGATCCACGATCCCGAGGTGGACCACATGAGCCGCGCCTACTCGGCGGCGGGGGCGGCCTACTTCGTGGTGGAGGACGAGGCGGGCCGGGTGGTGGGCGGCGGGGGCGTGGCGGCCCTGGAGGGCGGCGAGCCGGGGGTCTGCGAGCTGCGCAAGATGTACTTCCTGCCCGAGGCCCGGGGGAAGGGCGCGGGGGAATCCCTGCTGCGCCACTGCCTGGCCGTGGCGGCCAGCCTGGGCTACCGCACCTGCTACCTGGAGACCCTCACGGGCATGGACCAGGCCCTGAAGCTCTACGGCAAGCTGGGCTTCCGGCCCCTCTGCGCCCCCCTGGGCCGCACCGGCCACGGGGGCTGCGACCGCTGGTTCGCGCGGGAATTGCCATGATCCTCCCGACCGCCGGGTGACGGAGCAGAGCCCAGAGGGCTCTGCGGAGTCGGGCCCCGGCGAGGAGGGAATCAGGCCCGGGTGGGACGCACTCAAGTCCCCGCGCTCTGCGGAGTCGGGCCCCGGCGAGGACGGAATCAGGCCTGGGTGGGACGACGTTCACCCGCTGTAGGATGGCCCCATGATCCTCGGCATCGGCACAGACCTCTGCCCCCCCTCCCGCTGGCGCCACCTGGTGGAGCGCTTCGGGGCGGAGAAGTGCGCCCGGCGGATCCTCCACCCTGACGAGGCCGCCTACCTCCTGGCCGGGAACCGGGACCGCCTGCCGGAGCGGCTGGCGGGCCGCTGGGCTCTGCGGGAGGCCTTCGGCAAGGCCCTGGGCCTGGGCCTGGACGGATGGTCCTGGAAGGAGCTGCGCTACCGGAACGGCCGGATGCAGGCCGAGGGGGACCTGGCCGGTCTCCTGGCGGCCCGGGGCATCCGGACCCTCCACGGCAGCGTCAGCCACGACGGCGACCTCGCCCTGGCCTTCGTGGTCCTGGAAGGCTGAAAAACTCAAGGGTCCGGGCAGACGGCCGATCCCGCGGGAAGGACGACCCGATGGATCCCCTCCAGGCCAAGCAGCAGATGACCCTCGCCGAGTTCCGGAGCCTCCGGGACTTCATCTATGCCAAATCCGGGATCTTCTTCAATGAGTCCAAGCAGTACTTCCTGGAGAACCGGCTCAGCAAGCGCCTGGGGGAATTGAACCTGCGCGGCTACGGGGACTACCTGTCCCTGCTCCAGGGCAGCCAGGGCCCCGCCGAGCTGAAGCGCCTCTTCGTGGAGATCACCACCAACGAGACGAGCTTCTGGCGCAACCCCCCGCAGATCGAGGCCTTCCAGAACGTCGTGCTCCCGGAGGCCGCCAGGCTGGCCCGGGAACGGGGCCAGACCCGGCTGCGCCTCTGGTCCGCGGCCTGCTCCAGCGGAGAGGAGCCCTACACCCTGGCCATGATCTGCCAGGAGCTCCGGGACACGGTGCTCCGGGGCTTCACCGTGGAGATCCTGGGAACGGACATCAGCGAGAAGGTGCTGGCCCAGGCCCAGGACGGGGTGTACAACGCCTACACCCTGCGGAACCTCACGCCGGAGCAGCTGCAGCGCCACTTCCTCCCCCTGGGCAAGGACCTCTTCCAGGTGAAGCCCGACCTCCAGCGCTACACGGCCTTCCGGAACTTCAATCTGGTGGACTATGCCGGCTACCGGTCCCTGGGCAGCTTCGACATCATCTTCTGCCGGAATGTGCTCATCTATTTCGACGAGGCCGTGAAGGCCCAGGTCCTCAAGGGCTTCCACGCCCAGCTCCACCCCCACGCCTACCTCCTGGTGGGCCACAGTGAAAGCATCCACGCCTTCAACACAGGCTTCGAACTCCTGCACTTCAGCAAGGCCATGGGCTACCGGAAACGGGCCTGAGGGAGCACACCATGCCGATCACGCCGCAAGAACTCATCGCGAACCTGGGCGACCTCCCGCCCCTGCCCCAGGTGGCGACGCAGCTGCTGCGCATTTCCGCGGACCCCGACGCCTCGGCGGAAGACCTCCGCAAGGTCATCTCCACCGACCAGGCCCTCACGAGCCAGATCCTGAAGATCGCCAATTCCGCCATGTTCGGGATGATGCGCGAGGTGAACACCCTCACCCAGGCGATCATGACCCTCGGCTTCTCCACCATCAAGAGCGTGGTGATCGCCAGCTCCGCCAAGAACCTCTACCACCGCGGCACCGTGGGCCTCCAGGAGCGGCTCATCTGGGAGCACGCCCTGGTGACCGCCATCGCCAGCCGCGCCTTCGCCAAGGCCGTGCGCTTCCCCCGGGCAGAGGAGGCCTTCATCGGCGGCCTCATGCACGACATCGGGAAGTCCGTGATGGGTGTGAAGTTCCCCGAACGCTACGGGGCCCTGCTCCGCACGGTCTACAACGAGGGCGGCGACAGCCTGGTGCTGGAGCTGGACACCTTCGGCTTCGACCACGCCATGGTGGGGGAGGCCCTCGTCCAGGCCTGGAACCTGGCACCCAGCCTTCAGCAGGCCGTCCGCTGGCACCACGATCCCATCCACGCCATGGAGGAGCACCTGCCTCTGGCCGCCATCGTGGCCCTCGCCAACCACCTGGCCCTGGAGCAGAAGGCCGGCATCGGCGATCCTGCCCACCTGGAACCGGCCTCCCGGCAGGCCATGGAAATCCTCAAGCTGGGGCCCGAGGCCCTGGATACCCACAAGGAGGGCGTCAGGAACGCCATTGAGCAGGACAAGACGATGATCGCGGAGTTTTAGGAGTTCTCGATGATCACCCCGGAGCAGCTGACCGCGCGCCTGAGGGCCAAGACCTTGCCCAGCCTCCCCCTCACGGTGGTGGCCCTGGGCGAGGCGGTCCAGGACGACCGCTGCACCGTGGACCGCATCCTCGGCATCCTCTCCAAGGATCCCCCCCTCTCGGCCACCCTGCTGCGCCTGGCCAATTCGGCCCTCTATGCCGGGGACGGCGCTGCGGCGGATCTGCGCACGGCCGTCCTGCGCCTGGGCTTCGACGCCATCGCCAACCTGGGGACCGGCGCGGCGGTGATCCGGACCCTCCGGGGCGGGGTCCACCTGGACGCCCTCCACCTCTGGCAGCACAGCGTGGCGGTCGGCCAGACGGCCCGGGGGATCTGCCGGTTGGCCCGGCGCCACGGGCAGGCGGAAACCGCCTTCCTGGGCGGCCTGCTCCATGACATCGGCAAGGTCGCCCTGGATACCTGCTTCCCGGAGGACTACCAGAACGTGCTGACGCAGGTGGCCGCCGGCAGCTTCTCCGTGGACGCCGAGCATCAGCTGATGGGCATGGACCACGCCCAGGCCGGTGCCCTGCTGGCGACCGACTGGCACTTCCCGGATCCCATCATCGAGGTCATCCGCGACCATCACACCCCGAAGTCCGGCGACTTCCTGCCGAACCTCATCCAC
>DASVZU010000078.1:0-10089 GCA_036391515.1 Holophagaceae bacterium | reverse complement strand
CGCCGTCGTGGAAGCGCGCCAGCAGGGCCTCGCCGAGCGCCTCGGCCCACCGCAGCCAGGCCGGATCGCCCCCCGCCTCGAAGAGGTCCATCAGCCCCTCGGCCACGGCCCCGTGATCCTCCAGGAAGGCGGGCGTGTGGGCCCTCCCTTCCCGCCAGACGCGCAGGAGGCCCGCCCCCGTCCACAGCTCTCGCCGCAGGAAGGCCGCGCAGGACTCCGCGGCGGCCAGATAGCGGGGATCGCCGAGCACCTGGTACCCGCGGGCCAGGGCGGACAGGGCCAACCCGTTCCAGGCGGCCAGCACCTTGTCGTCCTTGCCGGGACGCACCCGGCGATCCCGCCAGACCCTGAGGCGCTCGCGCAGTTCCGCGTCCTCGCCCGGCGCCAGCCCGGCGCCCTCGGGGCAGGAGAACCGGTGCACCACGCTGCGGCCATGTTCGAAGGTTCCCGCTTCCGTGATGCCGAAGGCGGTACAGAACCGGGCCCCCGCGGCCTCTCCCAGGGCGTCCCGGATGTCGTCGGGGGTGAAGACGTAGAACCGCCCCTCCTCGCCCTCGCTGTCCGCGTCCTCGCTGGCGTGGACGCCCCCCGCAGGATCCCGCAGGTCGCGCAGGAGGTAGTCGAGGGTCTCCCGCGCAACGCTTGCGTAACGGGCCTCGCCTGTGGCCTGGTAGGCCGCGAGGTAGCAGGCGGCCAGCTGGGCGTTGTCGTAGAGCATCTTCTCGAAGTGGGGCACCAGCCATTGGCCGTCCACGCTGTAGCGGGCGAAGCCGCCCCCCAGGTGGTCGTACATCCCCCCTTCCCACATGGCATCGAGGGTCCGGAGGGCCATGCGGCGGTCGGCCTCCGTGCCCCGGGCCAGGATCAGCTCCACCGCCATGTGCGCGGGGAACTTGGGCGCGGGGCCGAAACCGCCCCACCGGGAGTCGAAGCCCGCGCGCAGCTGGGCCAGGGCCGTTTCGAAAACCTCGTCTCCCGGAAGGGCCTCCCCTGCCTGGACCTCGGCCTGGCGGCGGAGCTCGTCGGAGAGCCCCCGGGCCTGGGCCTCCAGGTCGGCCCGCTGCGCCGTCCACAGCTCGGCAATGCGCCGCAGAAGGGGCACGAAGCCCGGCATGCCGCCCCGGGACTCTCTTGGGAAGTAGGTTCCGCCGTAGAAGGGCCGAAGATCAGGCGTGAGCCACACGCTCATGGGCCAGCCGCCCCGCCCCGTGAGGGCCTGCACGGCATCCATGTAGAGGTCGTCCAGGTCGGGCCGCTCCTCCCGGTCCACCTTGATGGGCACGAAGTGGGTGTTCAGCACCTCCGCCACCTCGGCATGCTCGAAGCTCTCGCGCTCCATGACGTGGCACCAGTGGCAGGCGCTGTAGCCGATGCTCAGGAAGATGGGCTTGTCCTCAGCGCGGGCCTTCGCCAGGGCCTCCTCCCCCCAGGGGAACCAGTCCACGGGGTTGTGGGCATGCTGGAGGAGGTAGGGGCTGAGACTGCCGGCGAGGCGGTTGGACATTCCTGACTCCAAGAGTCAAGATTATGACCCAGATCACAGTTTCCCGCGGGACCCGTCCGGAATCCCCAGGTAGAATAAGCGTTTGGCCCGGCCCGAGGTTCCATGTTCGACAGCCTTTCCCAGAAGCTCAGCCAGGCCATGAAGGCCCTGCGGGGCGAGTCCAAGCTCACGGAATCCAACCTGGAAGGCGTCCTGCGGGAGGTCCGCATGGCCCTCCTGGAGGCGGATGTCCACGTGGCCGTGGCCCGCACCTTCCTCCAGCGGGTGAAGGAGAAGGCCCTCGGCCAGCAGGTGCTCCAGGGCCTCAACCCGGCCCAGGCCTTCATCGACATCGTCCACCGCGAGCTGGTGGAGATCATGGGCGGCGAGGCGCCGGAGTACCCCCTCGCCTTCGCCGCGAAGCCCCCGACGGTGGTGATGATGGTGGGCCTTCAGGGCGCCGGCAAGACCACCACCTGCGGCAAGCTGGCGGTGTTCCTGAAGAAGCTGGGCCGCTCGCCCCTGCTGGTGCCCGCGGACGTCTACCGGCCCGCCGCCATCGAGCAGCTGCACGTGGTGGCGAAGGATGCAGGGGTGCCCTCCTTCCGCACCGACGAGAAGGATCCGGTCCGCATCTGCGAGGCCGCCCTGGCCGAGGCGAAGCTGAAGGGCTGGGACACGCTCATCCTCGACACCGCCGGCCGCCTGCACCTGGACGAGGCCCTCATGGAGGAGCTCGTCCGCATCAAGGCCGCCGTCGCCCCCGACGAGATCCTCTTCGTGGCGGATGCCATGACGGGCCAGGATGCGGTCCGCAGCGCCACGGCCTTCCACGAGAAGCTGGGCACCACCGGCGTGGTGCTCACCAAGACCGATGGCGACACGCGCGGCGGCGCGGCCTTCAGCATCAAGCAGGCCACGGGCACTCCGCTGAAGTTCGTGGGCGAGGGCGAGAAGCTGGAGGACTTCCAGCGGTTCCACCCCGACCGGATGGCCCAGCGCATCCTGGGCATGGGCGATGTGCTGAGCCTCATCGAGCACGCCAAGGACAAGCTCGACGAGAAGGAGACCGAGGCCATGGCCCAGCGCCTGGCCAGGAACCAGTTCACCCTGGAGGACATGCGCAAGCAGTTCCAGCAGGTGAAGAAGCTGGGCTCCATGAACAAGATCCTGGGCATGCTGCCGGGCATGGGCCAGATGAAGGAGCAGATCGCCCAGGTGGCCACGGACAAGCGCCTGAGCCACATGGAGGCCATCCTGAACTCCATGACGCCGAAGGAGCGGGCGAACCACAACCTCCTGGACGCCAAGCGCAAGCGCCGCATCGCCGCGGGCTCCGGCCGTCCCGTCAGCGAGATCAACCAGCTGCTCAAGCAGTACGTCGAGGCCCGGAAGATGATGGGCCAGATGAACGATCCCAAGTTCATGAACCGGATGCAGCGCATGGCAGGCGCGATGAAGGGTAAGCTTCCCTTCTAGCCACCGGCACCAGGGAGGATCCGATCACCGCGCCACGAGGGTACGGTTTCCATCTCAAGGCGGGCGCGGCCCTGGCCGTCCTGGGGGCCGTGGCCCTGCTGGTCTGGCGCCCCTTCGCCTACGGGCCCAGGATCCACCGGGTGCTGCTCGTTCCTGCCTCGACCCAGGCAGCGGACCCGGTCCTGGATCGGGGTCTGGAGACCCTCCTCTCCGACCACCTGGAAGTCCTGGCGGGGGCCGCGGTCATCCATGCCCCGGTCGTGCCCACCGGCGCCGACCTGGACCGGCTCCCCGAAGGCACGCGCCTCATGACCTTCAGGGGACGCCGGGAAGGCGACCGCCTCGTTCTCGCCACCGCCTGGACGACCCGGGAACGACTGAGGGCCGGCGACCCCTGGGCTTTCGACGATCCCGGCCCCCTGCCACCAGCCGATGCCCTGGCCCGATGGGTGGACCACTGGCCCTTCCGGAGGCGTTTTCCCGGCCAGGGGGCCCTGTTCCCCCGCGATCCAGCCCATGGCTGGGACCTGCTGCAGGCATTGGCCATCCGGGACGATGCCGAGGCCGTTCGCGGCCTCGCGACCACCCAGGCGCTGGCGGAGGCCGAACCCGGCTGTGCAACGGCCTGGATTGTCCTGGGCGACCACCTTTACCGGAGCCTGTGGGTCGATCCCCAGGCGGCAGGCAGCGGCTTCAGCGCGCGCATGGACCAGGCCTTCGTCCACGCCCTGGAACTTGTTCCCGGCCACCCCAGGGCCACCTATCTCCGCGCGCTGATGCTCACGGACATCGGGGACCAGAGACGCGCCCTCCAGGCCTTGATCCCGGCGGCCCGCCGGCGGCCGGAGGTGCCCGATCTCTACCTCGGCTTCGCCTACGCCGGACGCACGGCGGGTCTGCTGGAGGGGGCGCGCCGGGCCCTGGCCTGGCGCCAGCGGATCCTGGGGAGCCTGGCGGATCCCTCCCCCTGGTCTGCAGAGACCACCTACCTCTACCTGGGCGATACGGCGTCCTTCGAGCAGGACCTGGAGCGGGCCCGCGCCACCCGGGTCGACGCGGGCCTGCTCTTCTACCAGGGCTATCTCGCCCTCCTGAAGGGGCAGCGGGACCAGGCCTTGCGCTTCATGTCGGAGGGAACCGGATTTCCGGGAGGCCCTGTCCCCTTCCAGGACCTTTGCCGGGCTTACCAGGCCCTGCTGGAGGGGAAGTCCCGGGAGGGGCTGGCTGGGCTCCGCGAGGTGGATCAGGTCCGGGGGCGGCTCCGGGTCCCCGACGGCGAATGGACCTTCAAGGAGGCCGAGGCCTATGCCCTGCTCGGCGATCCGGACCGGAGCGTGGATGCCGCCACCCGGGCCTTCGTGCAGGGCTTCAGCTGCGCCCGTTGGTACGAGGCCTCGCCCTTCCTGCAGCCGGTCCGCACCCATCCCCGCTGGCCCACCCTCCGCCGGAACGTGCTGGAACGCCAGGCCATCCTGGAGGCGGATTTCCCCCCCTCGGTCTTCACCCCCTGATTCCCGCACTTTCGGCTTGGGATAACCCGATTCCCGCGCTACACTGACCCGCTCAGGGAGTGTCCATGCTGTCCATCCGTCTCGCTCGCAATGGTGCCAAGAAGCGGCCCTTCTACCACATCGTCGTCTCCGAGAACGACCGCATCCCCACCGGCCGCGCCGTGGAGGTGCTGGGCTTCGTGAACCCCATCGCCGGTGCCGGCGAGGCGGTGCGCATCGATGCCGAGAAGGCCAAGAGCTGGCTCCAGAAGGGCGCCCAGCCCTCCAAGACCGTCCTCGATCTGTTCAAGAAGAACCAGATCATCTAAGACCGGTTTCCGTTCCGTTCCGCGAAAGCCGGGCCCCGGGTCCGGCTTTCGTCGTTCACGCCTGGAGCGACCATGGACCTCGAAGCCTTCCTGGCCGACGTCATCACCCCCCTGCTCGACCATCCGGAGGCCTTCCGCGTGGAGCTCTCGGGAGAGGGCCGGAAGCGGGACGTGCTGGTACACGCCGATCCCCGGGACCGGGGCCGCATCATCGGCAAGCACGGCCGCATGATCAGCGCCCTCCGGACCCTCTGCAAGACCGCCGGCGACAAGGCCGGCCTCAGCGTGAACCTCGAGCTGTTCGACGAGGACGAGGCCGCGGAGGCCTGATGCTCCTCGCCGGCCACCTCGCCAAGATCCAGGGCCTCAAGGGTGAGTTCCTCTTCCACGCCGTCATGGACGAGCCGGAGCGCCTGGATGGCATGGCCGGCCTGGTGCTGGCCCCGCCCCAGGTGGACCTCGATCATGCCGATCCGGTCCCTCCCGCCCGGCCCGTGGCCCTGCGCAGCTTCCGCTGGCACCAGGACCGGCCCTGCCTGGCCTTCACCGAGGTGTCGGACCGCACGGCCGCGGAGGCCCTCAAGGGCTGGGCCCTGTGGATGCCCGAGGCCGCCGCAGAGCTCCCCGAGGGCGAGAGCTTCCGGCACCAGTGGATCGGCTGCGAGGTCTTCGTCGCGGGACAGCGGGTGGGCGAAGTGCTCCGGCTGGACCCTACCCCCATGGGCTACGACATGGTGGTCCTGAGGGACCTCCGGCCCGGCCGGACTGGTCAGCGCGAGGTGCCCTACATCAAGGCATGGTGGGCCCTGGACCTCCCGAACCGCCGGCTGGACCTGGAGCCGCCGGAAGGCCTGCTGGACCTGGACCGGATCTGAATCCCTACAGCCAGAAGAGCGGAAGCAGGCCCAGCAGGGTCAGCCCGCCCAGCAGCCCCAGGCTCCAGCGTCCCGTCCGCCCCTTGGCGAAGCCGTAGGCGTAGAACCCCTTCACGAGGTTGTTGCTGGCCGCGCTGACGGCGATGCTGCAGGCCGCCAGGTGGAGGGTGGTCGAGGTCCCCGCGGCGTGGGTCATGCCCATGATGAAGGGCGTCACGTCCGTCAGGCCCATCAGCCCGGCCACCGAATACACCCCGTTCCTTCCCAGGTAGGTGATGGCCAGCTGGGTGACGATCAGCATCACGACGAACACGGCGGCGAAGAAGAAGGCCGCCCGGAGCTCCAGCGGGTTGTGGGGATGGGCCGCCTCGGGCGTGTCCGTGGCCTCGGGATCGTGCAGCCGGTACACGAACCACCCGCCAAGGGCCGAGGCCGCCGCCAGGATCAGGAACCACGGCGCCAGGGACCAGGCGAGGTCGCGGTTGAACATCCAGACCAGGGCCAGGATCTTGAGGTACATGGCCGCCGAGGCCACCACGATGCCGCCGGTGTACTCATGGGGGCGCTGCCCCGCGGCGGCGCGCTTGGCCAACACCACCGTGATGACCGTGCTGGAGTAGAAGCCCCCCAGGACGGCGGAGAGGAAGATCCCACCCCGGTCCTTGAAGGCCTTCAGCAGCACGTAGCTTGCGTAGGAGACACCGCTCACGGCCACCACCACCAGCCAGGTCTTGAAAGGGTTGATCCGGAAGGGGCCCAAGTCGCGGTTGGGTACCATGGGGAGGATCACCGCGGAGAGCAGCAGGAACTTCGTGAAGGCGGCGACCTCCTCGGGCCGGATGCGCTGGGTGAGCCCCTCCAGGGCCTCCTTCAGCTCCAGCAGCAGGAGGCTCACCACCACCAGCGTGCAGGCGAACCACAGGTGGCCCGTGTACACCAGGGCGCCCACCAGGTAGACCAGCAGGCCCGAGAGCTCGGTGGTGATGCCCGCCTCGGTGGTCTGCTGCAGCTTGTGGAGGTAGGAGACCAGCATGAAGGCGCCCACCACCAGGAAGCCCAGGAGCATGCCGAAAGGGTTGCCCCCGGAGAGGAGGGACACCACGTAGCCCACCAGGCCCAGCAGTGGGAAGGTGCGCACGCCGCCGAAGACTCGCTTCCCGCCCCGCTTCAGCTCCTCCCGCTCCAGCCCGATCAGGAAGGAGAGGAAGAGCACGAGGCCGAGGTTCATGGCCTCGGGCGGGATCGCGGACAGCAGCTGTTGGAGCACGTGGGGCCTCGGCCGGGGGAGTGCCCCCAGAGTGCCTCCCTTGAAGGAGTCTTGGAAGATCAAACCCGCCTTCCGTCCACGCGCTTCCCCCCAGGGGCTCGGGGAATGCATATATGCTGGTCCGACTCCAGACGAGGCCCCATGTTCGAGATCAGGGCGCTTGAAAAGCACTTCGGTGACCTGAAGGCCGTCCAGGGGATCTCGTTCTCGGCCGGGCCCGGCGAGATCCTTGGGCTGCTGGGACCGAACGGCGCCGGAAAGACCACGACCGTCGCCATGATCGCGGGCCTGCTGCCGCCGGACAGCGGGCAGGTCCTCATCGACGGGCGGTCGCTCACCGGGGACACCGACCCACTCAAGCGCCGCATCGGCCTCGTCCCCCAGGATCTGGCCCTGATCGAGGAGCTGTCCGCCCGGGACAACCTGGCTTTCTTCGGCGCCCTCTATGGGCTGAAGGGGCCGGCCCTCCGGGCCGCCCAGTCCCGGGTCTTCGACCTGGTCGGCCTGACGGATCGCGCCGGGGACCGGGTGGCGACCTTCAGTGGCGGCATGAAGCGCCGCCTGAACCTCGCCGCAGCCCTCCTGCACGATCCGGAGATCCTCCTGCTGGATGAGCCGACCGTCGGGGTGGATCCGCAAAGCCGGAACGCCATCTTCGAGAACCTGGAAGCCCTGAAGGCCGAGGGCCGGACCCTCATCTACACCACGCACTACATGGAGGAGGTGGAACGTCTCTGTGGACGGGTGGTCATCATCGACCGCGGCCGGGTGCTGACCGACGCCAGCCTGGCGGATCTGACCCGTTCCGGGGTCGCGACGCCGAGGCTGCTCATCGACCTGGACGCAGGCGGGGGCGGGGAATGGCTGGAAGCCTTCCGCGGCCTCGACGGGGTGGGGTCGGCCCACCTGGAGGGCAGCCGCCTCTCGGTCGGCGTCACCGATCTGGCCACCGACACGCCCCGGGTCCTGGAATGGCTGACGATCCAGGGCCGGGGTGTCCAGGGACTCGCCAGCGAAAGGGCCAGCCTGGAATCCGTCTTTCTCACCCTCACGGGAAGGAGCCTCCGCGAATGAGCTTCACCGCACTGATCGCGCTCGTCCGCAAGGATCTCAAGCTCTTCTTCCATGATCGACGGTCCGTGATCATGAGTTTCGCCGCGCCGATCGTCATCGCATCCTTCTTCGGGTTCCTCTTCCAGGGGACATCCGGCCAGGGCCAACAGGCCCGCATTCCGATCGCCGTGGTGGACCAGGACCAGACGGATCTTTCACGGAAGCTGATTGCCCGCCTGGGGGAGGACAAGCAGCTCCAGGTGGAGGCCCTGCCCCTGGATCGGGCGCTGGATCGGGTCCGCCGAGGGAACACGACCGTGGCCCTCCGCATACCCGCCGGTTTCAGCGAGGGTGCCACCCGCACGTTCTTCTCCGGCGGAGACAAGCCCGAGCTGTCGCTGGCCTACGACCCGTCCCACGCCATGGAACTTGGGCTGGTCCGGGGCCTGCTCACGGAAGCGGCCATGTCCGTCGTGAGCGCGGAGATGTTCACGGGCCCTGCGGGGAGGAAGAGCCTGGACGCCTCGCTGGGGAACCTGGAGCGCTCGAACCTTGCCGGAGGCGAACGCAGCGACTTGAAGCGGCTCCTGGAGAGTGCCCGGGACTGGAACGCCCGTCAGGAACAGCAGCCCGCCAGCGCACGCCAGGCCGGGCTGAGCCTCCCCTACACGCTGAAGGAGGAGGCCCTGACCTCCAGGTCCGCCACCCCCTACAACAGCTATGCGCACGCCTTTGCCGGCATGGGCGTGCAGTTCATCCTCTTCATGGGCATCGAGGCGGGGATTTCCATTCTCGTCGCCCGGCGCTCGGGCCTGTGGAAGCGCCTCTGCGCGGCCCCGCTCTCCCGCCGCCTGCTATTGGGCGGCCGCGCCCTCAGCGCCGCGCTGATATCCCTCATCATCCTAGGCGTGGTCTACGCCTTCGCCCGGCTGGCCTTCCATGTCCGCATCGAAGGCAGCGCGGCGGGTTTCCTGGGCGTCTGCCTGGCCTTCTCGCTCATGACCGCGACCTTCGGCCTCCTCATCGCCTCCCTGGGCCGCACGCCGGAGGCCACTCGAGGCCTGGCCATCTTCGCCACCCTCATCCTGGTGATGCTGGGCGGGGCTTGGGTCCCGGCCTTCATCTTCCCCGCCTGGCTCCAGAGGCTGTCCCTGTTCATCCCGACCCGATGGGCCGTGGATGGGCTGGATGCCATGACCTGGCGAGGGCTGGGATTCCAGGCGGCCCTGGCCCCCACCGCCGTGCTGCTGGGGTTCGCCCTCGTCTTCGGGCTGATCGCCCTGGCACGGTTCCGCTGGGAGGTTGAAGGCTGACCGCGCCCTCAGGCCCCCGCGGCCTTCAGCGTCAGCACGAACTTCTGGATGCCGGCCAGGAGCATCTCGATGGCCATGGCAGTGAGGACGAGGCCCATGAGCCGTTCGAAGGCCAGGGTGACCTGCTCGCCCAGGAAGTCCGCGATCTTCTCCGCAAAGCCGAGCACCAGCGCGGAGACAGCCATGGCCACGGCCAGGGCGCCGATCCACTCCCCCAGGCGGCCCGGTTCCCTGGACACCAGCAGCAGCACCGTGGCGATGGCCGAGGGCCCAGCGATGAAGGGGACGGCCAGGGGCACCAGGAAGGGCTCGCCGTGGACCCGGTGGGCCGAGGCGCCATCCGGGTGCGGAAAGATCATCTTCAGGGCGATGAGGAAGAGGATCACCCCGCCGGCGATGCCCATGGAGGTGTCCGTGAGGTGCATGAGGGCCAGCACCTTCCGCCCGAAGAGCATGAAGAAGAGCAGGATGCCGGTGGCGAAGAGCAGCTCGCGGAGGATGATGCGCTGCCGCCGGGCCGGATCCACCTGGCGCAGCAGGCCGATGAAGAGGGAGATGTTCCCCAGGGGGTCCGTGACCAGGACCAGCAGCACCACGGCGGAGACGAAGGAGGAGGAGGCCATCGGCTAGGCCTTCCCCTGGAGCTTCATCACCCACCAGCGCAGCCCCACGAAGAGGAAGCGCCAGTCCTTGAGGAACTCCGGAGGCTTGCCCTCCGCGGCGTGCCCGGCGAACTGGAAGACCCAGCCCGCCAGGAACACGCCCGCCCCCGCCCGCCAGAGGCCGTGCAGGAAGGGCGA
>DASVZU010000077.1:0-37352 GCA_036391515.1 Holophagaceae bacterium | reverse complement strand
GCATCGAACACTTCCAGGCCGCTGGCCGACCCGTCCGGTTCGACCCCCCCCAGGAGCAGTGCCCGACCTTCGGGGAGCGCCTGCATCAACCCTCCGACGTGAGCCCAGTGGGCCTCTCCGACCTTCCAGGCGACCTTCCGCGCCACGTCCAGCCGTTCGGCCGTCCGGACCGCACTCCGGCCATCGCTCCCGATCCCTCCCGCCACCAGGATGGTCCCGTCCGTCAGGCGCGCGGAGAGGCACCGCGCCCTGGGAACCTGGAGGCGCAGCAGGGGGCCCAGCCCCTTGGCAGCCAGGTCCAGACGCAGCACCTGCGTCGAGGCCGCCTTTCCGTCCCATCCCCCCAGGATCAAGTAGGTGTCGGCACCGGCCTGGACCGGAGTCGCCCCGACCAGATCCTCCTTCGGGGCATCCTCAGGTTTCAGGATCCCGCTCACCGAAGCAGCCACCACGATCTCCGCCTCTCCCCAGCATTCGGGGTACTGGAAACTCGTGGCCCTCAGGTGGTAGGTCCCCGGCTTCGAGGCCCGGAAGGTCCCGGAAAGGTCCACCTCCGCCTCGCGGGAGTCGCCCACCAGGCTCCAACGGATCTCCTCCACCTCCGTCCCGGTGATGTGGGAGGAGAAGTACTGGTACTCGCCGGAGCGGATCTCGGCCCGGGCCGGCTGGACGTGGACCTGGACGGCCTCTCCGCGTTCATTGACCCGCCCCGGCCGGGCCTTCGCCACTTCCAGCTGGACGGTGGTGCGGATCCGGGGGTCCGCGGCCAGCAGGATGTCGATGGGGTAGGTGCCTTCCGACGAAGGGGCCCGGAGCCACCCCGTGGCATCGACCTGCCCATCGTGGGAGGTCACCTTGGCCGGCACGCCATCCTGAACCTCCCCATCCCGCCCGGCGGGGCCTCCCATGCGCCAGACCAGCTTCCGGTCGAATTCCCCGCCACGGAAGGCCAGCTCGACCAGGATGCGCCCCTCCTCCCGGGGATGAAGGGACAGGTGGTTCTGGGCGCGGAGGCTGATCTCCACGGCTCGCACCTCTGTGGAGACGGTGCGGTTCACGTCCTGCCAGTCCGTCGCGGAGATGCGGCACGGACCGTGGTCCCCGGGGGCGGTGAACAGGCCCTGCGCATCGATCTTTCCGCGATCGGCCTGCCAGTGGAGGACCTTGGGATCCCAGCCCGGCACCCGAAACTGGAGGGTCTGTCCACAGGGAACCTGATCGACCTTCGGAAGCAGCACGAGGGGCTGGGCCAGCAGCCCCCGGACCAAGAGTAGGGCCAGGATTACGGTGCGCATGGAACCTCTGGGGGAAGGCGAAATATAGGCGATTATAGCGTCGTTTATGAACTCCGCACGCTTTTTACATGATTCCGGATCGAGGTGGACCCCGAGGGCCCCAGGGGCGCGGCCCTCTTCCCGACCGGCCCTCCTGCCATCCTGAGGTCATGAGGACCCGCTGCTTCTCCAGGCTCCGTTTACCCGAGGACCGGGACATCCGACCGGCCGCCGCCAGGCCTTGGCGTTGACCATGGCGGCCGCATCCCCCCGCCTCTGGTCCCGCGGGTTCGCGCTCGTCTGGGCCATCACGTTCCTCACTTTTTTCGCCGCCTTCCAGCTCTTCCCCACGGTGCCGCTGCGGCTGCGGGAACTGGGGGCCTCGCTGGCCGAGAGCGGGCGGTTCATGAGCCTCTTCACCGCGGGTAGTGCCACGGGGGCGCTGCTGACGGGCCCGCTGGGCGACCGGCTCGGGCACCGGCGCCTGGTGGTGGCCTGCGCGCTCCTGTACGGCGGCTTCCTCGCCGCCTACGCGGTGCTCGGCAACCGCTGGGGCTTCTACCTCCTGGCCTATCCCCACGGCGTGGTGTGGTCGGGGCTGCTGACGGCCACCATGGCCAGCCTGGGCGAAGTGCTGCCGGAGACGCGACGGGCCGACGGCATGAGCCTCTACGGCCTGGCCAGCCCCGGCGGCGTGGTGGTGGGGCCGGTGCTGGGCCTCTGGATCCAGCAGCGCTGGGGCTTCCAGCCCATCGGCTGGTACCTGGCGGGGATCTTCCTGCTGCTGGGTCTCCTGGGCACGAGCCTGCCGAAGGACCACCCCCATGCGGCGCCGGAGCCATTCCGCTGGCCCGAGGCCTCGGTCTTCGCCCCGGCCCTCGTCTTCTTCTCCGTGGCCCTGGGCTACGGCGCCCTGGGCTCGTACACGGCCCAGGAGGGGCTGGCCCTGAAGATGCGCCTGCCCTCAGTCTTCCTCTCCTGCATGGCCCTGGGCATGGTACTCATGCGGCTGGCCATGGCGCGGCGAGGCTTCGGGCGCAGGCCCATCCGCATGCTGCCGGCCATGCTGCTGGGCGCCTTTGCCGGGATGGCGCTCCTGGCCCTGCTGCCCGGCGGAACCTGGCGCCACGTGCTGTCCGCCCTGCTCTACGGCGCTGGCTACAGCATGATGCACACCCTGCTGAACGCCCGGCTGCTGGAGACCGTGGACCCGAAGCGGCGCGGCGCCGCCTTCGGGGCGCTCCTCTTCTCCTTCGACGCCGGCATCGGCCTCGGCAGCTTCGCCCTCGGCTGGGCCATCGGCGCTTGGGGCTACCGTGCCGGCTGGGCGCTGGGCGCCCTGGCCATCCTGGCCTCGCTGCCCACAGCCCGGCGCCTTAGCAGGCCGGCGGTGGCCTGAGCCCTAGCTCCGCCGGTGGACCTTGAAGGCGCTGCCCTGGTCCCGCGGCTTCACGATGAGCTCGTCGATGTTGACGTGCTCCGGCAGCTCCAGGCACCAGCGGATGCACTCGGCGACGTCCCCGCCCGTGAGGGGCGTCATGCCCTGATAGACGGCCTTGGCCTTGGCGTCGTCCTTCAGGCGGACGTTGGAGAATTCGGTCTCGGCCAGGCCCGGGTCCACGGAGGTCACGCGGATCGGCTCGCCGCACACCTCCAGGCGCAGGCTCTGGGCCATGGCCTTCACGCCGTGCTTGGAGGCGCAGTAGACTCCGCCCCCCTCGTAGGCCTGGTGGCCCGCCACGGAGCCGATGAAGAAGACGTGGCCCCAGCCGGCCTTGCGCAGGTGCGGCAGGCCGGCACGGATGGTCTTCACCACGCCCTCCACGTTGGTGCGCATCATGGCTTCGAGGTCCTCGTCCGGAGTCTCCCACAGCTTGTAGGTACCACTGGCCAGGCCGGCATTGGCCACGAGTACGTGCAGGGCGCCCAGGGCGGCGGCGGCCTCGGCCACGAAGGTGTCCACGCTGGCAGTGTGCCGAGTGTCCACCGCGCCCGCGAATGTGCGGATGCCGTGGGCCTTCGCCAGTTCGTCAGCCAGGGCCTGCACGCGCTCGACGCGGCGCGCGCCCAGGGCCAGGTGGCAGCCCCGGGCGGCCAGCAGGCGGGCCGTGGCTTCGCCGAAGCCGCTGGAGGCGCCGGTGATGAGGACGACGGGGTGCTCGGGGCGCATGCAGTCTCCTAGCGGTAGTTCCGGTGGAACTCGGCGAGATCCCTGACCACCTGCTGGATCTTCTCCGTGGGAGGCAGGATGGTGGTCCGGAAATGGGCGGTGCCCTCCGCCTGGCCGAAGCCCGAGCCGGGCACCACGCAGATGCCGGTCTGCTCCAGGAGGGCCATGGCGTAGTCGAAGTCGCTGCGGCCCGGCGGCAGGGTGATGCTGGGGAAGGCGTACATGGCCCCCGCGATGACATTGCAGGTGATGCCTTCGATGCGGTTGAGGCCCTCCGCCAGGAGCACGGCCCGGTGCTTCAGGGTATCGAGAATCCCCGCGCGCTCGGCCGCGTAGGTTGCGTACGAGGGCATGCCGGGCTTTGGCGGGCGCACCATGGCGTAGGTGGCCACCTGGCCCGCCAGATTGGCGCAGAGGCTCACGGATTGCAGCTTTAGGATCTGGGCCGCCACGTCCTCGGGGACGTTCCGGTACTCGAAGTAGCCGCCCCGCACGCCGCACTCGCCCAGGAAGCCCTTGGAGCAGGAGTGGAAGCTGAAGAGGGAGACGTCGCGGAGATCCTTCTGGTGGAGCACCTTGGCAAAGGAGGTGAAGGAGTCGCCGGCCAGGTAGATGTTCTCCTGGTAGACCTCGTCGGCCAGCACGGAGAGGCCGTGGGCCTGGGCGAAGTCGAGGATCATCCCGATGTTGTCCTCATCCAGCACTGCGCCGGTCGGGTTGCCCGGGTTGATGACGCAGATGGCCTTCACGCGGATGCCCTGGGCCTCCGCCTCCGCCAGGGACTGCTCCAGCATCGCCCGGTTGAGCTTCCAGCCCTGGGCCTCGTCGAGGTAGTAGGGCACCATGCGGCCCTCGTAGAGGGTGATGGTGGCGGAGTAGAGCGGGTACTGGGGGATGGGGATCATGATCCCGTCCTCCGGGCCGGCGATGAGGAGGCGCAGGATGGTCTGCACGCCCTTGCTGGCGCCGTCCGTGAGGAAGATGGCGTCGGGATCCACGCGCATGTGGTCGCGCTCAAGGATGAACTCGGCCACGGCCTCGCGGATGAAGCGCACGCCCCGGCTCTCGCTGTAGGCGCCCAGGCCGTGCCGCGTGCCCGCCAGGATGGCCCGGGCGGTCTCGACCACGTCCACAGGGAAGGCCCCGGGGGCGGCGGCCATCAGCTCCGGGTACTCGCAGAGGGCCAGGATCTGCCGGTTCCAGGTGAGGGGCTTCTGCCCCAGGGACTGGGGGTTGCCGATGTTGCAGTAGATGATCTCCCGCCCCTGCTTCTCCAGCTCCTGGGCGCGGGCCACGATGGGGCCCCGGACGGCATATTCCGTCTCCAGGACGGCCCGGCCGAGATCCTTCAGATGCACAGTCATGCGGTCTCCTTGCCCAGAACCAGCCATTGTACCGCCCGGCGGTGTGGGTTCCCACGCCCTGTCCGAGAAACTGGGGCATCGGTCACGCGGGAGGGGACGCTAGACTGGTCCTTTCCGGTCCCTGCCCGCCAACACCCCCTTCACCGCACGAGGAACCCATGCCCGATTTCGGCCTCACCCCCGAGCTGAAAGAGACCAAGGAGCGAGCCCACCAGTTCGCCGAGAAGATCATGCGTCCCGTGGCCCGCAAGTACGACGAGACCGGCGAATGGGCGGTGGACGTCTACAAGGCCGCCTTCGACTACGGCTACCTCCAGGCCCTGGTGCCCGAGGACTGCGGCGGCCCTGGCGCCTCCCAGATGGAGGAGGCCATCGTCTGCGAGGAGCTGTCCTGGGGCTGCGGCGGCCTCTACACCTCCATCATGGCCAACGGCCTGGCCATGACCCCCGTGCTCATCGCCGGCAGCCCCGAGCAGAAGAAGAAGTGGCTGGGCATGATCGCCGAGGAACCCAAGTTCGCGGCCTTCTCCCTCTCCGAGCCCAACGCTGGCTCCGACGCCGGCTCCATGAGCTGCCGCGCCGAGAAGAAGGGCGACAAGTACGTGATCAACGGCACCAAGTGCTACTGCACCAACGGCGGCTACGCCGATTGGTACACCCTCTTCTGCAGCACCGATCCCTCCAAGGGCGCCCGCGGAACCAGCTGTATCGTCGTGCCCCGCAACACGCCGGGCCTCGTGGTGGGCAAGGCCCTGGACAAGATGGGCCAGCGGGCCTCCAACCAGGTGGAGCTCTACTTCAACGACGCCGAGGTGCCTGCCGAGAACATCCTCGGCAAGGAGGGCATGGGCTTCGTCATCGCCATGAAGACCCTCGACCAGACCCGCGCCGCCGTGGCCGCGGGCGGCGTGGGCGTGGCCCGGGCCGCCTTCGAGATCGCCCTGGAATACGCCAAGACCCGCATCCAGTTCGGCCAGCCCATCTTCGCCAACCAGGCCATCAGCTTCATGCTGGCGGACATGGCCAAGAAGATCGAAGCCGCGCGGCTGCTCACCTGGCAGGCCGCCTGGATGACCGACAACGGCATCAAGAACTCCAAGCAGAGCGCCATCGCCAAGACCTTCGCCACCGACACGGCCATGGAGGTCACCACCGACGCCGTCCAGATCCTCGGCGGCAACGGCTACAGCCGCGACTACCTGGTCGAGAAGTGCATGCGCGACGCCAAGCTCCTCCAGATCTACGAGGGGACGAACCAGATCCAGCGGCTCGTCATCGCCAAGGAAATCCAGCAGGGCAACTAGCCGCTGGATCGTCCGGGTCGCGAGCGGACAGCGCATCAGCGCTGTCCCGAGCGGGGACCCGGTGTTCGTCCATAACCAGATCCAGCGGCTCGTCATCGCCAAGGAAATCCAGCAGGGCAACTAGGCTGACCCGTCCGCGGAAAAGGCCCCCGGGGGCCTTTTCTGCGTTTTGGGACTTGAAGGGGCCAGGACCCGCCTCTAGAATCCCTGCCATACATCCACTGCCGGCCCCCCGGCCGCAAAGCTGGTAGAGGGACACCCATCGGGGTGTCCGTTGACTCCGGAGCGCAAGCCCCCGCGACCTGCTCGCCTGGAGCCGGCCGCGCGACCAACCTCCAGGCAAAGGGGCCGAGTCCCCGGGAAGAAAGTCATGTCCGAAGGCATCGTGAAGTGGTTCAACGCCGAGAAGGGGTACGGCTTCATCACCCCTGATGAAGGTGGGCCGGATATCTTCGTCCACTACTCCGCCGTCCAGACGAAGGGTTTCCGTACCCTCGAGGAGAAGCAGCGCGTCAGCTTCGACATCGTGCAGGGACCCAAGGGACCCCAGGCGGCCAACGTCAACAAGATCTAGCTCCCGGCTCTCCCCCCGGCCCCGGTCCGCACCGGGGCCGTCCCATGTACCGGGGTCCAGGCGCTGCATACTGGTGCCATGTGGACGCGATTCCGAACGGCCTACCGCCTCCTGGCCGCCCTCTGCCTGGCCGCCCTCCTGGCGGCGGCGCTGCTGCTTGGACCGGCTCCCTCCTCGCGGACCGGCCTCCTGGCCAGTCTGCTGGGCGGACTCCTCCTCGGCATGGGGCTCCGGGCCTGGCTGTCGGGGCTCTGGGGCCGGCGTTGCCTCCACCGGGCCGAGGTGGCCTGGGCGTCCGGAAATCCCGTCGAGACCGTGCTCCACGCCCTGCCCCGCCGCATCCGGGTGGATGGCGAGCTCGGCTATCGCATCGAACTGCTCCGGGGGGCCGCCCACCTCGCCAAGGGCGAACGGGATCAGGCCTGGACGGACCACCTTGAGGCCCAGCTGGGGCGGCTGCCCCTCTGGCGCCGGCTCCTGGTGGCCCCCTACTTCCACCAGGTCCCCAGCCGCCCTACGGACCGCCGCCTGGCCTGGGGGGATCGCCTCATTCGCCTGGCACCCACCATGGCCCGCCTGCGCCACCTCCAGGGCATCCTTCTGCTGCGTCGGGCCACGGATGCCTTCCTTCCCCGAGCCTGGGAGCGGTTCGCCGAAGCCCTCCCCCTGGCGGGGGAGGATCCGATGATCCTGGAGGACCTCATGCTGGCCGGATTCCATCATGGCCAGGAGGACCTCGCCCTCCGCGCCCTGCGCCAGCTCCTGGACCGCCACGGCGATCCCCGCCTCGGCTGGGACCGCACCGCCCCCGCCCTGCACCTCCTGCGCAACGAACGCTGGAGCGAGGCCCTCGCCCTGGTCGCATCCCTTCCGCCCGGGCTCCGGGTCCACCCCGTCCACTGGCTGGCGGAGAGCGTGTCCCGGCGACGCCTGGGGGATCCGGAAGGGGCCTGGCGCACCGTGGAAGCCGCCGTCACCCGCCTTCCGGATGCGTTCCGCCTGTGGATGGAGCGGTACCAGATCGCCCTCGAGCGACGGGAAGTGGAGGATGCCCTGCGCAGCCTGGAGCGGGCCTGGGATCTGATCCCCGGGGATGGCGACGGGCAGGCCATGCGCGACGAGTGGCACCTGCGGCGGTCGGAATTCGCCTTCTGGTGGGAGGACGATCCCGGGTTCGCCTGGGAACTGCTGGCCAAGGTCCCCCCGGAGCGGCAGGGGGACCACCATCCCCCCCTGCCCCTGCAGCTCCGTGTGGCCCTGGGCGAATACGAGGAGGCCTACCGGGAAGTCGCGGAGCGGCTCGCCTCGCGACCCGGGGACCTGGACCTGCTCATGCTCCAGGCGGACTGCCTGGCGGGCCTCGAGGCCTGGGAGGCCCTGCCGCCCTACCTCGACGGCCTGGGAGAAGCCGCCCGCTCCCGCCCTGCCTTCTGGCACCTCCGCGGCCTCGCGCTGGCCAACCTGGGGGATCCCGCACCCGCCCGGGTGGACCTCGAACGCGCCGCCCGGATGGATCCCCACCACGTGCGGTACCTGCTGGATGCGGGCCACGCCTGCGCCGAACTGGGCGAGTGGGAGCGGGCGGAGAACCACTGGCGCCAAGCCCTCCAGGTGGATGGCCAGTCCGAGGAGGCGCTCATCCAGCTGGCGGAAGCCCGGCGCGAACTCCAGGACCCCGAGGGATCCCGGCGCTACCTGCGCGAGTGCCTGCTCCACCACCCCGAAAGTCAGGAGGCCCAGACCCGCCTTGCCGAACTCGAGGCCAACTGAGACCCTAGTCCTGCCTGCCCTTCAGCAGCGAGATCTTGGTGTCGTAGCGGGTCTGCTCCTCCGGGCTGGCCCAGCGTTTGGCGTTCTCCAGCGCCTTGATGGCGTTCTTGGTCTTCCCCTCGGCGAGGAAGACACGGGCCTGGATCAGGTGGAAGTCCGGCTCCTGGGGCAGCAACCGGATGGCCATCTTGATGCGCTTGGCCGCCTCGCCCCAATCGCTGTTAGACAGCGCCTCCTCGGCGAGGAAGGCATTGAAGTAGGGATCGTGCTTCCGGACCTCCAGTCCCCGCTCCCGGTAGGCCTGGGCCTCCTCCATGCGGCCCTCGGCCCGGAGCAGCGTCTCCATGTTCCCGCAGGCGCTGCCGTCCTGGGGATCCACGGCCAGGGCCTTCAGGAAGGAAACCTCCGCCTCGGCGTTGAGGCCCTGCTCCCGCTGCACGACACCGAGGATGTTCCAGCCCACGCCGGAGGTTGGATCCACCTCGATGGAAAGCCGGGCCTCGGCCATGGCGTCGTCCATCCGGAGGCCCTCCAGGAGCTCGACCGCCCGGTTGCTGTGGAAGAGGGCCAGTACCCGCTTCTGGTCAAGGATGGCCACCATCTGGGAGCCGCGGCGCATCTCGGGCAGGAAGTCCGCGATGAGTTCCTGCCCGATGTTGCCGGAGGGCACCACCGCGACGACATGCCGCTCGTAGCGGATGGTGCTGCCCACCCGCCGCCAGCGGCTGATGCGAAGGGACTCGCCGAACCGGGCCTCCAGGTTGATCGTCTTGCAGGCGGCGATGTAGAGGGCCGTGAGGGAGAGGCAGTTGGCCTTGTGGTCCCGCCAGGCCTCCTTCACGGTGCGGGTGTACTCGTCGTCGTACACCATGCCGAGGCCGCCTTCCTCCACCGGCGTGAAGAAGGCCTTCAGCAGGGCCGCGGTCTTGGCCGGCGTGCTGGTCTGGTTGAGGGTGTGCTTCCGCGCGAAGATCTGCAGGTCCGGGGGCGGGGCGAAGGGATCCTCGCCTGCAGCGAGGCTGGTCATGCCGATCAGGAAGGCCAGGAGCATTTGGCGCACGGCGGACTCCGCACTCAACATAGGTCTACGGACAGGGACTTCAACCGGTTATGAGATGCTTGGGCATGAAGGAGGCAGCATGCCATCTCCCACCGCCGTCGTGTGCGCCTATTCGAGCGTGGGAACCGCGGCCCTGGAGGGGCTGATCGGGGCGGGAGTGAAGGTCCAGGCCCTCTACACCTACCCCCAGGGGCCCGACGAGCAGTGGTTCACGCCGCCCGAGACCATCGCCCGCGCCCAGGGCATCCCCGTCCTCCACGCACCCGCCTTCAATGACGATGGCGTGTACGAGGCCATCCGGTCCCTTTCGCCGGATTTCCTGTTCAGCTTCTACTTCCGCGAGATGATCCAGGCCCGGTTCCTGGACCTGCCCCGGCTCGGCGCCTACAACCTCCACGGCAGCCTGCTGCCGAAGTACCGGGGCCGGGCGCCCCTCAACTGGGTGCTGGTGAAAGGCGAGACGGAAACGGGCATCACCCTCCACGCCATGACGCCCAAGCCCGACGATGGCGACATCGTGGCCCAGGCCCGGCTGCCCATCGACTGGGACGAGACGGCGCTCAGCCTCACCCGCAAGGCCGCCGAGGCTGGCCGGCCCCTGGTCCGCGAGGCCCTCCCGGGGCTCGTGGACGGCAGCGCCCGCCGCATCAACCAGAGGACGCTGGGCCCCTCCACCTATTTCGGCGGGCGGAAACCCGCGGACTCCCGGCTGGACTTCGCCATGACCGTCCGCGAGGCCTTCAACCAGATCCGCGCCGTGGCCGATCCCTGGCCCAACGCGTTCCTGGAGACGGACCGGGGCACCGCCAAGGTCGCCTGGGCCCTTCCCGCCGCCGGGCCCTGCCCTCCGGGGCACTTCCGGTCCACCCCCGAGGGGGTGCTGCTGGGATTCGCCGACGGGGCCCTGTCCCTGCGGGCCTTGCGCGCGGCGGGGGAGCGTGTCGAGCGTCCCAGCGAGCATGCCCGGATCCTGCGCAGCCTCGGTGTGCCGGAAGCCTGAAGCGGTTATCCTGAGCCGCCCCAGCCAGAGGATTCCATGCGAAGCGTGATCACCGGAACCGGCATCGGCCTGCCGCCGCATGTCGTCACCAACGAAGCCCTCGGCCGGATCATGGATACCTCGGACGAGTGGATCCGCACCCGCAGCGGGATCCAGGAGCGCCGCTACGCCGAACCCGGCCAGGGTTCCGCGGAGCTCGGCGTCCTTGCGTCCCGCGCCGCCCTGGCAGATGCCGGACTGGCGCCCCAGGACATCGAGGCGGTGGTCTTCGCCACCATGACGCCGGACCATGTCCTGCCCGGCAACGGCCCCCTGCTCCAGGCGGCCCTGGGCCTCCGCACGGACCTGCCCACCTTCGACCTCCGCCAGCAATGCAGCGGGTTCCTCTACGGCCTGGAGCTGGCCGACCTGCTCATCCAGAGCGGCCGGTACCGGCGCGTCCTCCTGGTGGGCGCGGAACTGCACACGGGCTTCATGCCCTGGCACCTGGGCTGGGACACCCTCATCGGCCGCTCCACCCGGGAGGTCACCGAGGCGGAGAAGGCCGAGAACACCCTCAGCCGCGACCGCACCGTGCTCTTCGGAGACGGTGCAGGGGCCGTGGTGCTCGAGGGGAAGGAGGGCGAGGCCGGCCTCCTGCAGACCCGCCTCTGCACGGACGGGACCGGCGCCGGCGTCCTCACCATGCACGGCGCCAGCTTCAAGCGCCGCCCCTTCGTCACGACAGAGCAGATCCAGGCCGGCGAGACCCTCCCGGTCATGTCGGGCAAAGAGGTCTTCAGGTCGGCTGTGAGCCTCATGCCCCAGGCGGTCCGGGAGGTCTGCACCCTGGGTAAGGTGGCCGTCGAGGACCTCGACCTGGTCCTGATCCACCAGGCCAACCTCCGCATCATCGAGGGCGTGCAGAAGGCCCTCGGGCTCCCGCCGGAGAGGGTGCCCCACAACATCGAGCGCTACGGGAACACCACCGCGGCCACGCTGCCGATCCTGTACCACGAATGCGTGAAGGACGGCCGGCTCAGGCCCGGCATGCTGGTCGCGTTCACGGCCCTGGGCTCGGGCCTGCACTGGGGCGCCGCCCTCTACCGGGCCTGAACCACCCGTCAGTCGCAGGTGGACCCGGTTCCCGCCTTGGCGGCGGGCGTCGCCTTCGCCTGGGCGGGTGACGCACCGAGGAGGCCGTCCAGCAGTTCCCTGAAGCCTTCGTAGGTCGGGGCCCCCACCAGCACCTTGGCCACGGTGAGCACCTGGCCGTCCGGGCTCAGGGTCCCTACCACGAACGCCGGGGTCCCCACGATGCCGAGGCGATCGGCGCTCCGGGCGCTGAGACGGATGGCATCGGCGTACTTGCCCGAGTCGACACAGGCCTGGAGGGCGCCCGCATCCAGGCCGAGCCCCTTCGACATTTGCGCGATCCCGGCCGCGTCCAGGCCGCGCTGATCGGCGAAAAGCCGGTCGTGGACCTCCCAGAACTTCCCCTGCTCGGCGGCGCAGCGCGCGATGCGGGCCTTGAACGGCGCGTCGGGATGGACCGGAAGAGGCAGATCCCGGAAGAAGTACTTCACCTTGCCCGTCTGGACATAGTCCGCATCGAGCTTCGGGTAGACCTGGGTGGCGTACCGGGCACAGAAGGAACAGTCGAAATCCGAATACTCCAGGATCGCCACCCGGGCGCCCGCGGCGCCGCGAAAGGGCTCGCCGTGGACATTGATGGACTGGAGGGCCACGGGTGCGGGCCCCGCGGCAGGCGGAGGCGTGGCCGCGCGCTCCCGGAGGAGGGCCTTGATCTCTGCGAGCTCCGCAAGGATCCGCTGCTGGTCGGCCTTCAGGGCCTGCACCTCCTGCCGGAGCGAGGGCGGCGCCTGCTGGGCCCGGGCGGTCGCCGCCAGGACGAGGCCCAGGATCAGGGCAGAGCAGGCGGAACGGAAGCGGAGCAGCATCGGGGGTCCTGTGGAAGGGTCGGGGGAATCGGGTGGATGGAGAGGGCCACCGTCGGGTGGGATTCCCGACGGTGGCCTCGGACCGCTGGGCTCGCCCCGCGGCAGGCTACTTCACCAGAGAGCAGTACTGGCCGTTGGAGCGGATGGTCACGTTCCGCTGGATGAGGTAGTCGCGGGTGCCCAGCTTCATGTTGGCATAGGCGCCGTTGCTGACCTGGTAGGTCGAGCCGAAGGTCCAGGCGCACAGATCGCCATTCTCGGAGCCGCGGCGGTTGTACCAGGCGCTGGCGTCGGCGTCGGTGGTGGCCTCCTCGAGTTCATGGGCCAGCACGGAGACCATGCCGTCCACGCCGGCGTTGCCGTTGGGACCGACGCTCTGGGCGGCGCAGGAGGTCAGGCAGCGGGCGGCGTTGCCGATGAAGGCGTACTTGATGTCCAGCCCGTTGATGGTGCCGTGGGTGTGCCAGCCGCAGTACTGGCTGCAGAAGCCGGAGGACTCGGCCACATCGGAGGAGGTCAGCACGAAGTAGATCCCGTTCGTGTCGGAGGGCAGAGCCTTGCTGTTGATGGCATCCGTCACGATGGACTGGATGTTGGCATCCGTCAGGCTCGCACCGTAGGGGTAGGCCACGGTGGTGGCGCCGCCGTAGGTGACATTCCCGGAGATGCTGTTGGAGGAGCCGACGTAGGTGGTGTTGATCTGGAAGTAGGGCGATCCGCCGATGGCGTTGAAGAAGTCCGTGACGATCTGCTGGCCGGAGGCCGTATCGGTGCCGTTGCCCTGGGCCCAGTTGCCGTACCAGATGATGTAGGCAGTCGGAGTGCTGAAGACCGGGCCGCCGTGGTACTTCAGCGGTGCGGTCAGAGCGCTGGTGGAACCGGCCGTGGGGGCCGCGCCGAAGGCGGCGTGGGGACCGCTGAGGTTCGGGTTCACCCGGTGGTGGATGATCTCGGACGGACCGCGGTCCTGGGCCCGGAGGGCGGGGGCGGTTCCGAGCACGAGGGCGAGGGCGGCGGCGAGCCGGAGCCCTGAAGGGACGTTCATGGAGCCTCCTTGGTGGGGTGGGTGGGAAACGGGCCGCCCATGGCCGCATCCGGGAGGAGATGCGGCCATGGAATCTCGATGGGCGCGGCACGGGAGGAGGCGGGCCTCCGTCTGGAGTCCAGCCCTCTCCCCTGCGGCGCGTTGTCGAAAGAATTGAACGGATGAGAAGGAAGCTATTGATTTTGAGTTGCTGTGTCTACAGTTTTTTTAATTAGTTCTATTTCCAATTGGTTGAGCAGACATAACCTCGCAAGACAAGGGTTTCCCGGCCCGAATCCACGTCGCCTTCCCCCCGGGGACGTTGGCCTTCGCCCGGGGCCCGGGGCTAGAATTTCGACATCACCTCCTGGAGCAGCCCATGAAGATCCGGCCCCTGGCCTCGGCCCTGGCATTTGCCTTCCTGCCCGTCCTCGCGCTTTCCGCCGGAACGGCCAAACCCAGGAAACACTCCTCCGGCCTGGTGCGGACGGCCAAGGAGGCCAAGGCCATCGCCGAGCAGGAGACCGGGGGGAAGGCCGTCAGCGCCCGGCGCATCCCCCTGAATGGGGCCTCGGGCGGATGGGAGGTGGAGGTCCGCATGCCCCACGAGGACCGTGGCTGGCGCTGCGTCATCGACAGTGACACGCGCACCGTCCACACCAAGTCCCACATTGAGAACCCCGGCGGGAGAGGAAATGAGAAGGAGCCCTCGGTTCGGATGATCAAAGGCGGCCGCTGACCGGTCCCGGGCCTCCGTTCGCCGGTTTTTCACACCCGGGCCCCGGCGAACCTTGACAGCCCTCCCTAGAATCTAGGGTGCGGCTGGTGCCGCGAGGAGATACCCACATGGGTCTGATGGACTGGGGCAAGGCCCAATTCATTGAAATCATCGAGTGGCTGGACGATTCGAACGACACGCTGGCCTGGCGCTTCCCCGTGCGGGACCAGGAGATCAAGAACGGCGCGAAGCTGGTGGTCCGCGAGAGCCAGGAGGCCGTCTTCGTCAACGAGGGCCAGCTGGCGGACGTCTTCAAGCCTGGCACCCACACGCTGACTACCCAGAACCTGCCCATCCTGGCGGACCTGAAGGGCTGGAAGTACGGCTTCGAGAGCCCCTTCAAGGCCGAGACCTATTTCACCTCCACGAAGCTCTACAACGACCTGAAGTGGGGCACCTCGAACCCGATCATGATGCGCGACGCCGACTTCGGCATGCTCCGCATCCGGGCCTTCGGCATCTACTCCATCAAGGTCGCGGACAGCGGCACCTTCCTGAAGCAGCTGGTGGGCACCAACGGCGTCTACACGGTGGAGGACATCTCCGAGCAGCTCCGGAAGACCATCATGAGCCGCTTCACGGACACCCTGGGCGAGGCGAAGATTCCCGCCCTGGACCTGGCCGCGAAGTACGACGAGCTCTCCGACCTGGTGAAGCAGAAGCTCCAGGAGGAGTTCAAGACCATGGGCCTGGAGCTGTCCAAGTTCTTCGTGGAGAACATCAGCCTCCCCGAGGAGGTCGAGGCCATGATGGACAAGCGCACCAGCGTGGGCATGATGGCCCCGGTCATGGGCACCTACACCCAGATGCAGGTGGCCGACAGCATCCCCCTGGCAGCCCAGAATCCCGGCGGCGTGGCCGGGATGGGCATGGGCGTGGGTCTCGGGTTCGGCATGGGCAACATGATGGGCGGGCAGATGGGCCAGGCCATGGCCCAGCTTCCGCAGCAGCCGGCTGCCCCCGCCTCCGCACCTGCCAAGTCGCTCAAGGAGGAGCTGACGGAGCTGAAGGAGCTCTTCGACGGCCAGCTCATCACCCAGGTCGAGTACGACACCCAGCGCGCCGCCATCATGAAGAAGCACGGCATGGGGGCCTGAGGCACTTCCAGGATTCCGTTCTTCCTACCTGAAGAATCAAGGGCGGCCGAGGCCGCTCTTGATTCTTCAGCATATGAAAACCACTTAGTGATGATGGTCCGGTTCCGCATCGTGCCGGTGGATGAACCGGTGGTGATGGCGCTCGGCCATCTCGCGGGTCTCGAAGTGCAGCGTCAGGTGCCGGACGCCGAACCGGTCAGCCATCAGATGCTCGATGGCGTGGAGGTGGCCTTCCGTCTCGTCGAGCCGCTGCGCATCCACGATGACGTGGGCCGTGCAGACGGTGAGGTGGCTGCACACGCGCCATGACCGGAGATCCTCCACGCCCAGGATGCCGGGGAGCCCCAGCAGCTCCACCCGCGCCTGCTCCTGGTCGAAGGCCGCCCGGTGCATGAGGATGCCCACGGCGTCCCGCAGCAGCCTCACTGCCCCCCACAGGATCAGGGCCGCGATGGCGGCAGCTAGCAGGGGATCCACCCAGCGCCAGCCCGTGAAGCGGATGACCACCATCGACCCCATCACCGCCACATTGGCGAGGCTGTCGCCCAGGGCATGGAGGTAGGCGCTTCGCAGGTTCAGGTCCCGTTCCTGCCGGGTTCCCGTGGAGGGCACCAGGATCCAGGTCGCCAGCAGGTTCAGGACCAGCCCCGCTCCCGAGAATCCGATGGCCCAGCCCAGGCGGATGGGATGGGGATGCTCCAGGCGGTCCCAGGCCTCGAAGAGCACCGCCCCGGCCAGCACCACCAGCAGGATCACCCCCATGAGGGTGTTGAAGATCTCGAGGCGATGCCAACCGTAGGTCCAGCGGTCGTCGGGTTCCTTCCGGTTGGCCACCCGGATGCTGCCCATGGCCAGGAGGTTGACCACGGTATCGTTCAGGTTCTCCAGGCTGTCGGATACGAGCCCGAGGGAGCCCGTCCAGAGTCCGCCGAGGCCCTGCACCAGGAAGTTCACGCCGAAGACCAGGGAGCTGAGGGCCAGCCGCCCAGTGGTGGTGGGGCCGTGGGAATGGCTCATCACTCGCCCTTGTACCGGGGCCGGCGCTTCTCCCGGAAGGCGGCGAGCCCCTCCAGGCGGTCCTTCGTGGGGATCACCTGGGCGTAGCAGGCCTGCTCGAAGGCCAGGCCCGAATCCCGGTCCAGCTCAAGGCCGCGGTTCACCGCCAGCTTCGCCATGCGCAGGGCCACGGGACCATTGGGAAGGATCTCCCGGGCCAGGGCGAGGGCCCCATCGAGGGCCCCGCCTGCGGGCACCACTCGGTCCACGAGGCCCAGGCGGCCAGCCTCCGCAGCGTCGATGCGCCGGCCGGTGAAAATGAGCTCCTTGGCCTTGGATCGCCCGATGAGGCGCGGCAGCCGCTGGGTGCCTCCGGCGCCGGGGATGATGGCCAGCGAGGTCTCCACCAGGCCCATCTTCGCGTCAGCTCCAGCTACCCGGAGGTCCGCCGCCAGGGCCAGTTCCAGGCCTCCCCCGAAGGCCGCGCCCTCCAGCGCGGCGATCACGGGCACGGGCAGGTCCTCGAGTTCCGTGAAGCCGGCCCGGAGGCCATGGACGAAGGCGCCCACCTCGGGGGGAGCCATCGTGGCCCGCTCCTTCAGGTCGGCCCCGGCGCAGAAGACGCCGGGCACCAGGCTGTGCAGGACCACCACGCGCACGGCGGCGTCGAAGCGCAGCTCCGCGAGGGCCTCCCGGAACTCGTCCATGAGCCGACACCCGAGGGCGTTCTTCGCCTCCGGCCGGTCCAGCCCCAGCAGGACGATGCCCGCGTCCTCTCCAGCCAGCCGTTCAAGACGGATTTCCATATTGGGCCGTCCGGATCAGCCGAGCTCGACGATGGGATCCCCTTCGTTGAGGAACTGGTCGGCGGTCACGAAGACCTTCTTGACCGTCCCCTCCTCGGGGCTGCCCACGGGAATCTGCATCTTCATGCTCTCGATGATGACCAGGTCCTGGTCCTCGCTGACGGAGTCGCCCTCCTCCACGCACAGCTCCAGCACCTTCCCCGCCATCTCGGCTCGAACCACGGCCATCGTCCACCCCATCGAATGCGATGGCCCCAGTCTATCCAGGGAATCGGGGGATGGGCCTACTCGTCCTTGTCCGAATCGCCGATGACCACCAGGTCGTCGTCCTCGTAGGCGAAGTCGCCCTCCTCGATGAGGATCTCGCGGACCTTCCCGCCCTCTGGCGCGTTGATGTAGAAGGACGTGCGGGAGGCATCCGTGCCCTCCAGGATCATGAGGGGCTCGTCCTCCTCCACCTCCTGGCCGGGGCGGACGAGGACGTCCACCACGTAGCCCGGCCATTCCGCCCGCACGATCATGCATCCTCCCCACGCGAACCCGCGATCTGGCCGGGAGAGTATGCCGGGGAGGGAGCCGGCGCAAGTCCCGGAAGCCCTTCTTTCCGTCACATCTGCCCTCTGGGATACTGGAGGGCTTGGAGGATCGCATGGCCGTCGCCTGTGGCATCGTGGGGCTTCCCAACGTCGGGAAGTCCACCCTTTTCAACGCCCTCACCCGTGCGGGCGCGGCTTCGGCCAACTATCCCTTCTGCACCATCGAGCCCAATACGGGTGTGGTGGATGTGCCGGATGCCCGGCTGGAGGCGCTGGCGGAGATCGTGAAGCCCCAGCGGGTGCTGCCGGCCGCCCAGGAGTTCGTCGACATCGCGGGCCTGGTGCGGGGCGCCAGCAAGGGCGAGGGCCTGGGGAACGCCTTCCTGGGCCACATCCGCGAGACCGACGCCATCGTCCAGGTGGTCCGCTGCTTCGAGGACGGGAACGTCACCCACGTGGAGGGGGGCGTGGATCCCGAGCGCGACCTGGGCATCATCGAGACCGAGCTGGTGCTCAAGGATCTCGAGGCCGTGGAGAAGGGCCTGGAGCGCCACCGGAAGGCCGCCAAGACCGGAAACAAGGAATCCCAGGCCCTCGTGGCCGTGCTCGAGAAGGTCTACGCCCTTCTGGACCAGGGCCGCTGGGCCAGCGCCGCTGGGCTCTCGGCCGACGAACGCCTCCTCATCAAGTCCTACGGCCTGATCACCCTGAAGCCCACCCTTTTCGTCGGCAACATCGGGGAGGAGGATATCCGGGACCCGCAGGCCAACGCCCACTACCGGAAACTCCTCGACCTGGCCGCGGCCCGCCACGCCCCATGCATCCCCATCTGCTCGAAGCTGGAAGCCGAGATCCAGGATCTGCCCGCGGAGGACCGGCCGCTCTTCCTGGAAGAGGCCGGGCTGGCGGAGCCGGGGCTGAACGTCCTCATCCGCACCAGCTTCGACCTCCTGGGGCTCCAGACCTACTTCACCGCCGGGGTGAAGGAGGTGCGGGCCTGGACCATCCACAAGGGCGACAGCGCCCCCCAGGCCGCCGGCGTGATCCATACCGACTTCGAGAAGGGCTTCATCCGAGCCCAGGTCATCGCCTACGGGGACTTCATCCAGTTCCGCGGCGAGCAGGGAGCCAAGGACGCCGGGAAGATGCGGACAGAGGGCAAGGAATATGTGGTTCAGGACGGGGACGTGATGCATTTCCTCTTCAATGTCTGAAGGGCCCTGAATTCAATCCCAGGCAGCCTCAGCCCGATGGGAGGATAGGAACATCGAGGTGCGATGAACCAGGCGCGGACATCCGGAGGCGGCGGGCAGGGCGTTCCCGTGGAGGATCCTCTGCGGATCCGCCGCCATCTGGACGAGCTCCGGGTAGCCGAGACGGAATTCCCGATCAAGGTGGAGGGCACGCACACCCTGCCCTATACCGCCCGGCTGGCCGAGCTCGAGCATGATTCGATGCTCCTGAAGCTCATCCGGCCCCTCCCCCACGAGCTGATCCCGGGTGCCCCCTTCGAGATGCTCTTCGCTACGGCCGAGCAGCGGTTCAAGGGGCTGCTGACCTTCCAGGGCCGCCAGGGATACCTGCTCTACCGGTTCACGATCCCCACCCGGCTGGTGCCGTCGGACCAGCGGCAGCACAAGCGCTACCCGTTCCGGCCCCGGGAGAAGGCCTATGTCCTGGCCCAGGACGCCGGCCTGCCCGGCTTCGGTCTGGCCGGTCCCCTGGTGAACCTCTCCCTCGGGGGTCTCGCCTTCCGCGTGGACCGGGTGGTGCGCCTCGACGACCACATGCGCCTCACCCCAGGCCTCGGCTTCTTCGAGAAGGGGAAGGCCCTTCCCATGCTCAAGATCCGGGACCTGCCCAGGCTTCCGCTCTTCGAGGCCCGAGGCATGGTGGCCAACGCCTGCGAACGGGAGGGCGAGATCGTCGTCGGGGTGCAGTTCGGCGAGCTGGGTACCGTCGAACTCACCCAGCTCCAGGAGGTCCTCGACTACCGGGAGAAGCTTCAGCGGGCCTCCTCGTCCCCGGGCCCGGCCTCGGCCCCTCCCCGGGAGGGCCGCCCCGCCTCCTCCCCATCCGAGCCATCCCCCGCCCCCTCTCCGCGGGCCCATCCCGCCGGACTGGAAACACCCGAGGCCCTGAAGCTGCTGGGGCGGCGGACGGCGAGCCTGGTGCTCGCCATGCCCCAGGGCCCCCTCCGGAGTGGAGTTCTGTCCGCCCTGGCCCAGGGGGGGTATCTCCGGGTGGAGACCGTCGACGCCCTGCACCAGGCCCTCGCGCTCCTCCGGGCGGACAAGGGCGCCTCCAATCGCGTGCTGCTCGCCCAGCTCGACCCCGTGCGCGAGTCGGACTTGGCGGAGATCCGCGCCCTGCAGCGAGACCAGGGTGAGCTGCGTGAGCTGCCTGTGGCCCTCCTGGGCGCGGACACCGTGGCCGGCCTCGACGACGGGCTCGTCCGCCCCCTGCCCCTGCCGGGCGAGTCGGCCGAGGCCTGGCTGGTCTCGCTGGATGAGATCGCCGGGCTGTCGGCCTCCTGATTCAGCGCGACCCCAGAGGCGCCACCTTCACGGGGTTCCCCCCGGCGTCCAGGCGCTGGAAGCCGTCCTCGATGCGGTTGGCGCCCCGCAGGACGGGGTCCGAGGCCTCCCTGGCCAGGAGGATGCCTCCGCGGGCATTGCGGTGGACCACGCACTCCTCCAGGGTGACCTGCGAGTCCTCCAGCAGGAGCAGGCCCGTGTCCCGGCCCTCCTTCAGGGTACATCGGACCAGGAGCAGGCTGCCGCCGGGCTCCACCTGGACCCCCACACCCGCATTCCCCGAGATGTCGCAGCCATCCAGCACGCCCTGGCCACCTTCCGCACAGTCCACGCCCAGGGCCCGCCCCTCGGAGAAGGCGCTGTTCCGGGCCTGGACGGTGGCCCCGTGGTGGATGAGGAGGCCCGCACCGCCGTTCGCCTGGACCGTGCAGCCATCCAGGGTGGCCAGGCCGCGGTTCATGATCGCGAGGCCGAACCCGGCGTTCTCCCGCACCCGGCAGGCCCGCAGGACGACATTGGCCCCCGCCAGCAGGTGCACCCCGGCACAGGCGTGCCCCGACACTTCACAGTCCTCCAGGACGGCGTGACTCCGCTCCAGGGCCAGGAGACCCGCAAAGCGGCTCTCCACCAGGGAGCAGCGGGTGAGCTGGGCCCGTCCGTCCGGGGCCACCTCCACCGACCCGGCCGCCGCCCCGCGGATCGTGCATCCCTCGAGACCCGCCTGGCCGCGGGCTTCGACATGGAGGCCCACCCCGTTCCCGGCGGCGAACGCCACGTCCTGGAGAGCAGCCTGGCCCCCTGGGAGAACCCGCACGCCGGCAAGGCTGGATCCCGAAAGCCGCCCGCCCTGGATGCGCAGGTGCGCGTCTCCGCCCACCCGGACCCCCACGCAACCGCCCTCCATCCGGCAATCCCGGAACTGCACCGAGGCGCCGCTGCGCAGGTCCGCGCAGCTCTCCGCCCCCTCGAGCACACAGGCCTCCACCTGGGCGGATCCACCATCGATCAGGAAGGCGGGTTCCCCGGCCGGGGCCCGGAGGGTGAAGCCGTGCAGCGCCACGCCGCTGGCCTGGAGCGTCAGGGCCGGACCACCCACCCCCTCCAGGACCACCTGGGCCGGATCGCCCTGGGCCTGGATGCTCACATCCTTGTCCACGACAACCGATTCCCGGTAATGCCCGGGCATGAGCACGATCTGTGCGCCGGGGCGCGCGTTCCGGAGGGCCACCTTGAGGCTGAGGGCCTGCCCGCCCCGGCCGACCTTGATGGGCTGCGTGCCCCCGGAGGGGTGGACGACCGTGGCCGCAGGCGCGGGGGGCTCCGGCGCGGAGGCCGCCAGTGCCCCCCGGATGGCCGCCGCCAAGGCGTTCCCGTCGGCGAACCGGTTGGCGGGGTTCTTGGCCAGGGCCTTCTCCAGCACAGCCACCATCCGCCCGGGCACTTCGGAAAGGTCCTGGGGCCGGAGGGGTTCGGGGGCATGGAGGAGGATGCGGTTGAGCACGGCCGTGGCGGTGTCGCCCTGGAAGGGCTTGCGCCCGCCGGTCAGCACCTCGTAGAGGATCACTCCCACGGCGAAGAGGTCGGAGCTGGCGGAGGCCTTGCCCGTGTCGAGGTACTCCGGGGCCATGTAGTTGACCGTCCCCATCCAGGTGCCGGTCTGGGTGAGGGAGGACAGGCCCATCTGGGCCACGCCGAAGTCCATGAGCTTGGCGTGGGGTCGGCCGCCGTGACGGGCCACCAGCACGTTGGACGGCTTGATGTCCCGGTGGATCACGCCCCGGGAGTGGGCGTAGGCCAGCCCCTCGCACACCTGGGCCAGGGCCTCCAGCAGCTCCGCCTTGGGGGCCTTCCCGTCCCGGATGAGGGTCTCGAACTCCTCCCCCTCGACCAGTTCCATGACGAGGTAGTGGACGCCCTCATCCTCCCCGAACTCGTACACGGTGACCACGTTCGGGTGGTTGAGGGCCGCAGCGGCCTGGGCCTCCCGCTCGAAGCGGGCCTGGGCCTCGTCCCCGAAGGCCGACCCCGAATGGACCACCTTGAGCGCCACCTCGCGCCCCAGGCGGACATCCCGGCCGAGGTAGACCTCGCCCATGGCCCCCTTGCCCAGGAGGCGCACGATCTCGAATTTCCCCAGCCGTTCCCGCATGGAACCCCGTATCGGCAGCCGTTGCCGCCAGGTTCAATCTAGCGGGCCTCGATGGGCATGCGGCGCAGCCGTTCCACCCGGGCCGCCATGGGGGGGTGGGTGGAGAACAGGGACATCAGGCCGCCTGCACTCAGGGGGTTCACGATCATCATGTGGGCGGTGGCCGGCTGGGCCGCCTGCATGGGCACCTGCTCGTTGGAGCTGTGCAGGCGCTCCAGGGCCGAGGCCAGCATGTCGGGCCGGCCCGTGAGGTGGGCGCTGTAGTCGTCCGCCAGGTATTCCCGGGAGCGGCTCAGGGCCATCTGGAGGAGGAGGGCGGCCAGGGGCCCGAGGATCATGATCGCGATGCCGGCGATGGGATTGGAGCGGCCTTCCTCGTCCCGGGGGCTCACCCACATGGCCATGCGCGAGAGGAACATGATGGCCTGGGCCAGCACGGCCGCCAGGCTTCCGATGAGGATGTCCCGGTGCTTCACGTGGCCCAGCTCGTGGCCGATGACAGCCTCCAGCTCCGGACGGCTGAGGATGCGCATGATGCCCTCGGTGACGGCCACCACGGCATGCTCGGGATCCCGCCCCGTGGCGAAGGCATTGGGTGTCTCGTCGGGGATGATGGCGATGCGGGGCGTGGGCAGACCCGCCCGCTGGGCCAGGTTGGCCACGATGGCGTAGAGCTCGGGGGCCTCGGCCTGGGTCACCACCTTGGCCCCGTAGCTGGCCAGGACGATCTTGTCGGAGAAGAAGTAGCTGACGCCGTTCATCACCAGGCCGATGACCAGGGCCAGGACCATGCCGGACTGGCCCCCGTAGTACCCGCCGATCCACACCAGGAGGCCCGTCAGGGCCGCGATGAGGATGAAGGTCTTCATTTGGTTCATGGAGCATTCCCCCCGTACCAGGATACGGATGCGATCAAGGGCCGTTCAGGCGATCCGCCTCACGACCACCAGGGTCACGTCGTCCCTGAATTTCCCGTCCTCCAGGTGACGGAAGGCCTCCACCAGCAGGGCCTCCAGGAGCGCCTCGGCCCCTGCTCCCGGTCGGTCCTGGACGACCTTGGCCAGGGGCCAGTCCCCCAGTTCCTCGCCTGCGGCGTTCTCCGCCTCCACGAGGCCGTCCGTGAAGGCCACCAGGACATCGCCGGGCTCCATGCGGGCCCGCCCCTCCTCGAACGTCACGCCCGGAAGCAGGCCTACCATCGGGCCGGTGGGAGCAAGGCGCACCACCTCGCCGGTGGCCCGCACCAGCAGGGGCGGGTTGTGGCCGCCGTTCACGTAGCGGCAGTCTCCGGTCTCCGGGTTCAGGCTGGCTGCGAAGAGCGTGGTGTAGCGATTCCGATCGCGCACATCGTTCATGCGCCGGTTCAGGCGCTCCGCCAGGCGGCCCCAGTGCTTCACCCGCCGGTCGGCCATGGCCCGGAGGAAGGCCGAGAGCTGGACCATCATCATGGACGCCGGGAGCCCCTTGCCCGAGATGTCCCCCACGGCCACGTGGAGGCGCTCGCCCACCTGCTCGTCCCGGGCCATCCACAGATCGTAGAGATCCCCGCCCACGGCCTGGTAGGGAAGGTTGGCGGCGGCGCAGTCCCAGCCGGGCGGCTCAGGCAGGCGTTTGGGCAGCACCTGGCGCTGGATGTTGCGGGCCAGGTCCAGGTCCTTCTCCAGGCGTTCGGCCTGGAGCCTGGATTCACGCAGCTCTAGGGCGGAGAGCTGCGTGGAGGTGAGGTTCAACAGGGTGCGAAGAAAGACCAGGTCCTCTTCGCCGAGCCGGCCCACGGCGGGCTCCGCGGCATAGGCAAAGCCGTGGCTGTGGTTCTGGTCCAGCAGCTCGATGGCATGCACGAGGCCCCGGCCCTGCACCACCTCGCGGAGGCCGTCCCCCTCCAGGACCGGCGGCAGTTCCCCCACGCCCTTGGCGTGGAGCACCTGGCCTTCGGCATCCACCACCAGGAGCCGCATGATGCGGAACTCGCCCATGAGGGTGTTGGCCATGAGGCGCACGAGGTCGCGCCGGGTCTCCACCTCGCCCAGGTTGCGGGTGAGCTCGAAGACGGTGTTCAGGCGGGAGAGCTGGAGGGCCAGGGCCTGGTTCTGGGAGCTCCGCAGGGCCTCCAGGCGGCGCCAGGCGAGCAGGGGTGCGGAAATGGAAAGCAGCAGGGGAACCGCATCCGGGAGGTCCGGGGCCCGGAGGACCAGGTGCCCGAAGGTCTCGTCCCCGTAGGCCCAGGGCAGCACCCGCCAGCCCTCTCCCGGGTGGGTGGGGAAGGCAGGCGCCGCGCCTCTCAGGAACAGCCACTTCCCGCCGTCCCAGATCCCGCCCTGCCGGGCCTTGGCGATACCCATGGCGGTGATGCCGACCAGATGGACCAGGTCCTCCTCGCTGCCCTGGTCCGGGAAGGTCTCCAGGAAATCGATGAGGGGCAGCAGTTCCTGGGCGCCTTCGGGAATCCGGAGGGCCAGTTCGCGCAGGCGGTCGAAGGGGGTGGTCTGCATGGCGCGGGCCGGGGGCAGGCTCCTAGCCGATCTTCTTGATCAGGCAGCACTCGTTCCGGCCGGAACCCCCGTCCTCCTTGAAGCTCACCTCATCCATGAACCGGCTCATGAGCAGCAGGCCCAGGCCACCCTTCCGGGGATGCTTGATGTACTCCTTGGGATCCGGCAGCACCACCTGGTCCTGGCGGATGCCCTGGCCCGTGTGGAGGATGTGGATCTCCAGGGCCGCCTCGGTGAAGCGCACCTCCAGTTCGACGCTGTGTTCGCCTTCCCCGTGGTAGGCGTGGAGGATGACGTTGGTCACCGCCTCGTCCACGGCGATGCTCACCTTGGCGGCCGTCGCGTCGTCCATGCCGGCCACGAGGGCGGCCCGCTTGGCCAGGCCCGTCACCAGGTTCAGATAGCGGGTCTGGCTCGGGATCACGAGCCGGAACTGGGCGTGGTCCATCTTGGCTCCCACCTCAGCCCTTCCGCTCCGGTACGGCCGCCGCCAGCGCCTCGCCCTGGTCGCCGAAGACCCGGTAGAGCTGGGTGAAGCCCAGGGTGTCGAAGATGGCGAAGACGTTCTCCTGCAGGTTGGAGAGGAGGATGTCGCCGCCGTGCTCCCGCACGGTCTCGATGAGGCCCATGATGGCGCCCAGTCCTGCGGAGCTGATGTAGCTCAGCTCCCGGCAGTTCAGCAGGATCGTGTAGCGGCCGCCCTTGACCAGGGCTTCCATGGCCTCTTCGAATTCCCGGACGGTGTGCGCGTTGATGAAGCCGGCCGGCAGGAGCACCGCCACGCCGTCGACTTCCTGCACCTCGATGGAAAGATCCGCCATCCGCAAACTCCAAGGAACCTGGGCCATGCTAGCGTCCCAACCTCCGGATTGCCAGGAGAGGGTATTTCCCTGGCGATGTCGGCTACCCTTGAGGTCGACCTCCCCCCGGACCCCCGATGAGCGACCCCCGCCCCGAGGCCCCACCCAGCCAGGACGCCCTCCGCGCCTCCCTGGACGCCTGGCTCAACCAGCGCCATCAGGCCCTCCTCGAGGAGGTGATGGCCGCCTGGCAGGAGGGCCTGACCCGTTTCCGGCCGGACCCGGAGCTCCTGGCCAGGCTCTCGCAGGCCGCCCCGTCCACCCTGGTCCTGGGGGACGCGGAGACCTCGGAAGGCCACCTGGCTGCGGCGCTCGATCTCATCGAGGGCGCCCCCTCCCAGAGCGAATTGTTGAAGCGCCTCCTGGACGGGCTCATCCCCTTCGTGGAGCGGAGCGCCCTCTTCATCCTCAAGCAGGGGCTGGCCAGCCTCTACGCCCACCGGGGCTTCGACGGAGAGGCCTCCCGGAAGGCGGGCGCCGTGGTCCCCCCGCCTGACCTGGAGTCCCTGATCCTCGGCGGCGCCCGCGCCATCCGGCGGTCCGGCCCGGCCTACTCGGCCCTCCTGGCGCCCCTCAGCTCCTTCGAAGCCCCCGACCTGGTCATCCTGCCCCTGCGGCACAAGCGGAAGGCCGTGGCCCTCCTCCTCGTGGACAGCGGGGCGCGACAGAGGCTGGACCATCCCGAGCAGGTCCGCGCCCTGGTCCTGGCCGCCTCCGCCCTCCTGGCCGCGCTGGCCGCGGGGCGGGAGGAGGAACCCCACCCGCTTCCGCCCGAGCCCATGCCCAGCGCCCCCACCCAGGTGGTGCCCGAACCCATCGAACCCCCGCCGCCCCACGAGCTGGACCCCCGCACCCGGGCCGGCGCCGAGCGGCTGGCCCGGGTCCTGGTAGGGGATGTGGAGCTCTACTTCCCCGCCAAGGTGGCCCAGGCCCGCACCCAGGGCAACCTCTACGGCCTGCTCAGGGACGAATTGGAACGCAGCCGGGCCACCTTCGTGGAGCGGTTCGGTGAGGACGTGGAGCTCAGGCATCGTATTTTCACCAGCACCGTCATCCAGCAACTCTGCGAGGGGGACCCCGCCAAGCTGGGCAGGGCTCCCTGGGCCTGACCCCGTGATCCTTCCTGGTGACAAGACGCCCCGGGTCTGGTAGAACCTTGTTCCTTTGAGTCTGGGCGAGGATAGGGCGATGGCGGATCTCGGCAAGAAGTTCACATGTTTCCAGTGCGCGACGAAGTTCTACGACTTCGGCAAGCCGGAGGCCCTTTGCCCCAAATGCGGGGCCAACCAGAAGAACGCCCCGGCGAAACCCAAGGTGGTGAAGAAGGAGAAGGTCGCCCACGTCATCGAGGACGACTTCACCCCCGAACCCGAGGCCGAGAACCTCGAAGAGGCCTTCAGCGAGAGCGGCGTGCCCATCGAGCGGGGCCGCGGCGAGGGCTTCGATCCCGGCGACCTCCGCATGGACGACTACGACGAATAAGCGCACCCTGCGGAGTGAGGGGCCGGCGTGGGTGAGCATAATGTCCCCGTGAGCCGCCCTGCCGATCCACCCCGCATCGATCGCCACACCCACCTCGAGGGCGCCCTCGATCCGGCGTGGGTGCGGCACGAGGCGGAACGTCGCGGATTGCCCCTGCCGGAGCCCCTGGAGGCCCTGTGGGGGGGTGGCGCGGTGCCCTTCGAGGGCTTCATCGCCGCCTTCCTCTTCGGCGCCGCGCTCCTCGACAGCCGCGAGGCCGTGCGCCAGGCGGCCCTCGCCGTGGCCCGCCGGACCCTTGCGGCCGGAGCCACCGGGGTGGATCTCTGGGTCTCCCCCCACTTCCTGGTGGTCCACAAGGCCCAGATCTCCCTCGGGGACTTCTGGCGGGGTCTGGACGAGGGCCTCGCAGAGGCCCGGGCGCTGGGCCTCCGGAGCTGCGTCGTGGTGGACGCCGTCAACCACTTCGGGCCGAAGCACGGCCACGCGGTGCTGGACCTGGTGCTGCCCGAGCTGCCTCCCTTCGTGAAGGGTTTCTCCACCGGCGGCCTCGAGGGCTGCCCCTTCCGCGAATGGGCTCCCGTCTTCGATCGGGCCCGCGCCGCCGGCCTGCGACTGGCCGCCCATGCCGGCGAGAATGGGCCCGGCGCGAACGTGCGGGAGGCCGTCCTGGAGGCAGGGGTCGAGCGCATCGTCCATGGCATCCGGGCCGACGACGAGACCCTCGCCCTCCTGGCGGACCGGAACATCCCCGTGGACGTCTGCCCCCGGTCCAACGCCGGCCTCGCCGCCGACGTCCGGCCCCATCCCCTGCCCCGCATGCTGCGGGCCGGGGTCCGTTGCGCCCTGGGCACCGATGACCCCGGCGTCCTCCCCTGCGACCTCGCCAGCGAGCGCGAAAGCGCCCGGTCCATGGGGCTGGATGAAGCCGAGTTGGCCCGGCTGGACCGCCAGGGAGCCGAGGATGCCTGGTGCCTCCAGGCCTGAAGGCCTCCCGGACCCTCTCCAGCCAACCCGGGGGTCGAAGCCTGAGGGGCTTCCAGCTAGACTAGGGGGTTCCGGTGCGCGCCCGGCTCCGGCCTCCGCGAGCGAGGCGAGCGGGAGGACGCGCCCGGAGGTGCGTCCGATAGACCACGGGCGAAGCTGGATAGAGCCTTCGGCATCCGGTGCTCTATCCAGCCAACCCGGGGGTCGAAGCCCGGGATGCTTCCAGCTAGACTAGGGGGTTCCGGTGCGCGCCCATAGCTCAGCTGGATAGAGCATCAGGCTTCGAACCTGAGGGTCGGGCGTTCGAGTCGCTCTGGGCGCACCATCGGCATGACAATTTGGCACCCTGCGAGCGTGGCGGAACTGGTAGACGCACTGGATTTAGGTTCCAGCGGTTCACACCATGTCGGTTCGAGTCCGACCGTTCGCACCATTCGCCAGGATTGGCGAATAGGACGGAATCGCCGCAGGCGATTGCCGCCCGAAGGGCGAGGGCACAGGATGTGCCCGAGTCACGACGGGAGCCGCCCGACTTCGTTTGACCGGAGCACCACCCGAATGATCGAGCCGCCAACACCCTGAACCGAAGCCGCCCGGAGGGCGAGGGCACAGGACGTGCCCGAGTCACGAGGGGAGCCGCCCGAATCCTCAACCCGCAAGCCCATCCACCCGCACGAACCCACGCACCACCAGGAGCACCCATGGCCTCGACCCTCCACCACCACTCCCCCACCCGCAAGTCCGTCGAGGTGACGGTCCCCGCCGCCGAGGTGGGCGCCGCCTTCAACGAGGTGGTGGCGAAGATCACCCCGAAGGTGCGCATCCCGGGCTTCCGTCCCGGCAAGGCTCCCCGGGCCGTGCTCATGCAGCGCTACGCCCGGGAGATCCAGACCGACGTCGCCGAGCAGCTCGTGGACCGCCACTTCTGGAAGGCCGCCCAGGAGGCGGGGGCCCAGCCCATCTCCCGCCCCGCCCTGGAGAAGCTGGACCTGAAGGAGGGCGCCGACGCGGTCTTCAAGGCCCAGTTCGACGTGGCGCCCGTGGTGGAACTGCCGGACTACAAGACCCTTCAGCTCACCAAGAAGAAGCGCGCCATCGACGAGGCCGCCATCGAGGAGCACCTGGAGGGACTGCGCCAGCGGGCCACCAAGCTCCTGCCGGTGGACGAATCGGTCGCCGAAGGCCTGGTGGTCTCCTGCGACATCCGCGTGAAGCCCCAGGGCCTCAAGGCCCAGACCTATGCCGACCAGGTCCTCCAGATCGAGGCTGGCCGCCCCTTCGATCAGCAGCTCCTGGGCATGAAGGCCGAGGAGAAGAAGGCCTTCACCCTCACCCATCCCGCCGACGACGAGAACCGCGTCCTCGCGGGCAAGACTCTCGCCTATGAGGTCACCGTCAAGGACGTCCGCCGCAAGGAGACGCCTGAACTGAACGATGACTTCGCCAAGGACATGGGCGCCTTCGAGAACCTGGCCGGCCTGAAGGCCGCCATCCGCAAGGACCTGGAGGAGGCCGCCGAGCGCGACGCCGTGGCCCGCCTCCACGCCAGCCTGCTGGACACCCTGCTCGACGCCGCCCCCTTCGAGGTGCCCCGTTCCATGGTCATCCTCCAGCTCGACGACTACTGCCAGGAGTTCGCCCAGTCCGTGGCCCGGCAAGGGCTCGATCCCAAGAAGGTGAACTGGGAGGCGTACCGCCGCTACCGCCTCAACGATGCCGAGCGCGCCGTCCGCAGCGGCTACCTCCTGCAGGCCATCGGCAACGCCGAGGACATCCAGGTCGCGGAGGAGGAGATCGACGCCGACATCCGCTCCTACATGGAGGAGAACAAGGTCCAGCAGCCCTTCGCGGCCTTCAAGGCCGAGCTGGAGCGCCGCGGGAACACGACGGAGATCAAGGGCCGCATCCGCACGGACAAGATCTTCGACAAGCTGGCCGCCGCCGCCACGGTGACCGAGGAACTCCTGGACAAGGAGGCCTTCGCGGCCCTGGTGGAGCTCGAGCGCAAGCGCGAGGCCGGCATCCCCGTGGGCCGCTTCGATGCGGGTGGCCTGGAGGGTGGCGACCTGGAAGATCAGGAGGGCGGCGAACCCGCGGCGGTGAGCCCCGCGGAGCATGTCCACGGCCCTGACTGTGACCACGATCACGACCACGGCCATGCGGAGGCGAAGCCGGCGAAGAAGGCCGCCAAGGCCGAGGCCCCCGCCGAGGAGAAGCAGAAGAAGACCGCGAAGAAGGATGAGGCGCCTGCCGAGAAGGCGAAGAAGTCCGCCGAGCCCGAGGAGAAGCCCAGGAAGGCTGTGAAGAAGGAAGAGACGGCCGAGGAAAAGCCCAAGGCCAAGAAGCCCGCGGCCAAGAAGTAGTCTGCGGGACCGTGTGCCGAAGGGGCGCCGCTGGCGCCCCTTTGCTATCCTGATGATCCAGCCGGAGGGCCCATGCCCAGCAGCTACTATCCCCCCATCGTCATCGAGCAGACCCCCCGCGGCGAGCGCAGCTACGACATCTATTCTCGCCTGCTGAAGGACAACATCATCTTCCTCGGCACCGCCATCGACGACAACGTGGCCAACGCCGTCGTGGCCCAGATGCTCTTCCTCGAGAGCGAGGACCCGGACAAGGACATCCAGATCTACATCAACAGCCCCGGCGGCAGCGTCACGGCGGGCCTGGCCATCTACGACACCATGCAGTTCGTGAAGAACGACATCGTCACCTACTGCATCGGCCAGTGCGCCTCCATGGGCGCGCATCTCCTCGCGGCCGGCACCAAGGGCAAGCGCTTCGCCCTGCCCAACGCCCGGATCATGATCCACCAGCCCTCCGGCGGCGCTCAGGGCCAGGCCACCGAGATCGAGATCACCTTCAAGGAGATCCAGCGCCTGAAGGACAACCTCGCGGCCACCTTCGCCAAGCACACGGGCCAGCCCCTGAAGAAGGTCATGAAGGACATGGACCGCGACTACTTCATGGGCGCCGAGGAGGCGCTGGAATACGGCATCGTCGACAAGGTGCTCTCCGAACGGCCCCTGTGATGAATTCCGCGCTGTCCAGCCTTCCGGCCTTCGAGCATCTGGCGAGCATTCCGCTCTACGTGCCGGGCAAGCCCATCCAGGAGGTCCAGCGTGAGCTGGGCCTCACCCGCATCGTCAAGCTGGCCTCCAACGAGAACCCCTGGGGGCCCACCGAGGCCGTGAAGACCCGGGTGATGGCTGCGGTGGCGGGCGCGGAATTCGAGGGCCTCGGCCTCTACCCCGTCAGCGACGGCTGGTACCTGCGGCAGCGCATCGCCCAGCGCAAGGGCCTCACGCCGGACCGGGTGATCCTGGGCAACGGCAGCAGCGAGATCCTCGAGATGGTGGCGAAGGCCGCCTTCCTCGACGGCGGCAGCGCCGTGGTGCCGAAGCACAGCTTCGCCATCTACGGCATCGCCACCCAGACCGCCGGCGGCCGGGTCATCGAGTCCCGGGCCGATGCCGTCGAGCTGGACGTGGACGACCTCCTTCGGAAGGTCGCCCCCGATACGCGGCTGGTGTACCTCGGCCATCCCAACAACCCCACCGGCATCCGCCTGGAGCGCGCCGCCCTGGAGCGGCTGGTCCGCGGCCTGCGCGAGGACATCGTCCTGGTGGTCGACCAGGCCTACGCTGAGTACGAGGATCCCGCCGAGTACCCGGATGCTGCCGGGTACCTCGACGAGCGGCCCAACCTGCTGGTGCTCCACACCTTCTCCAAGATCCACGCCCTCGCCGCCATGCGCATCGGCTACGGCCTGGGCTCCAGGGAGCTCATGCAGTACCTCGAGCGGGTGCGCAGCCCCTTCAACACCAACCACCTGGCCCAGGTGGCCGCCGAGGTGGCCATCCAGGATCTTTCCTTCGAGGCCTTCTCCCGCCAGAAGAATCGCGAGGCCCGCGAGGCCTTCGTGGCGGAGGCCACCCGGCACCGCTGCCGTCTCTCGGGCACCTCCGGCAACTTCATCCTGCTGGAGAGCGCCTACCCCGCCGCGGAGCTCTTCCAGGAGCTGCTGAAGCGCGGCGTCATCGTCCGCCCCATGCAGGGCTATGGCCTGCCGAACCACATCCGCGTCACTTTCGGGAAGCCCGAGGAGATGGCGGCCTTCTGGAAGGCGGCCGGGCCTCTGCTCGACGGCGGCTGCTGATTGGCGCCGGTTCCCGCCGAGATCGAGCGGCTCCGCGCCCTGCTGGCGCAGGGTGCGCGAAGGGAATGCCAGGAGGGACTCCAGACCCTCCGCGCCCAGTACCGGACCGACCCCCGGGCCTTCGATGTTGAGACCATCGCGGCCCTGAAGGCGCTGGCGGCCGACCTGGACGCGCCCCCCGACTTGCGGGCCGCGCTCAAGGCCACCTTCGGCTACGGCGACTTCCGACCTGGCCAGCGGGAGATCATCGAGGCCGTGCTGGCGGGCCGGGACGTGGTGGGGATCATGCCCACCGGCGCCGGGAAGTCCCTCACCTACCAGCTTCCGGCCCGCCTCCTGGGCGGCGTGACGCTGGTGGTCTCCCCTCTCATCGCCCTCATGAAGGACCAGGTGGACTCCCTCACGGAGGCGGGTCTCCGGGCCACCTTCCTCAATTCCAGCCTGGATCCGGAAGCCCGGCGGGAACGCATCCGCGCCGTGAAGGCCGGTGAGATGGAGCTGGTCTACGCCGCGCCCGAGGGGCTGGAGCTGTACCTGGCGGACCTCCTCCAGACAGTCGACCTGCGCCTCATCGCCGTGGATGAGGCCCACTGCATCAGCCACTGGGGCCACGACTTCCGGCCCGCCTACCGCACCCTGGCCGGGCTGAAACGACGGTTCCCCGGTGTTCCCGTGCTGGCCCTCACCGCCACCGCCACCCCGGAGGTGCGCCGGGACATCGCGGCGCAGCTCGAGATGCGCGCGCCGCTGGAGGTGCAGGGTTCCTTCTTCCGCCCGAACCTGCGCATCAGCGCCTACCGCAAGGGCGCGGAAGACCTGCCGCCGGTGCGGGAGGCCCTCCTCCGGCTGGTGATGGCGCGGCGGGGCGAGAGCGGCATCATCTACTGCCTGTCGCGGAAATCGGTGGAGGCCACGGCCGCTCACCTCGCGGAACACGGCCTGCGGACCGCGGCCTACCACGCGGGCATGGACCCGGAGGCCCGCTCGCGCGCCCAGGAGGCCTTCCAGCGGGACGACGTGGACGTCATCGTGGCCACGGTGGCCTTCGGGATGGGCATCGACAAGAGCAACATCCGCTACGTCATCCACCGCGACCTGCCCAAGAGCGTCGAGGGCTGGTACCAGGAGATCGGCCGGGCGGGGCGCGACGGTGCGGACGCCGACTGCATCCTCTTCTACGGCTGGGGCGACGTGCTCAGCTACGACCGGTTCACCGACGGCCTCGACTCCGCCCTGGCCCAGGCCCAGCAGCGGCAGACCCGCGACCTCTTCCGCCTGGCGGAATCCGGGCGCTGTCGCCACCAGGCGCTGCTGGCCCACCTCGGCGAGCGCATGGCGCCCTGCAGCGCTTCCTGCGATGTCTGCACCGGCCTGGATCCCCTGGCCTCCGCCGCGCCGGCGCCCCGCGGGCGGCGGGGATCCCCCCGGGGCGACCGTCCCCCGGTGCCGCCGGGTCCGGTGGACGGAGAGGCCGCGCTCTATGCGGACCTGAAGGCCCTGCGCAAGCGGCTGGCGGATGCCCGTGGCGTGCCCGCCTACGTGGTCTTCAGCGATGCCACCCTCCAGCAGATGGCCCGCTTCAGGCCCGCCACGGACGCGGAGTTCCTGGCCCTCAGCGGGGTGGGACCCAAGAAGCTGCTCCAGTACGGCGAGGCCTTCCTCGACCTGCTCCGGGACCGCCAGGCGTGAGGCGGCGGCGCGATTTCGGTCACATTTCCAAAACGAAATCGAGTCTGCTCCTGCATTTGCGGAATGGGGTCCCTCCCCTCACTTGTATGGCCGGAGCCCGGACATTAGTGTGATGGAATGTATTTCACACCCGGACGTCCTCTGTCCGGACACCCTTGGATGATGAGGTGACGGCATGAGTCTTGGAGAACGGTCCCGCGAGCTGGGCCGATCGCTCTTCTACACCGGGAAGAACTGGATCACGATCCTCGGGTTCCTCCTCACCACCGGCACCGGCGTCAGCCTGGTGATCTTCTGGGGCCAGGAGCTCGTCAGCTCCCATCCCATCCATCCCTACGCCGGCATCGTGCTCTTCCTCATCCTCCCGGCCATGTTCGTGGCCGGGCTGCTGCTCATGCCCGTGGGGATCTTCCTCCGCCGCCGGAAGCTGCGGATCGCCGGCGAGCTGCCGACGGAGTTCCCGCGGGTGGACATGTCCCTGCCCTCCGTCCGCAAGCTCATGGCCGGCGTGGCGATGGCCACGGTGGCCAACGTGATCATCGTGGGGACCGCCAGCTTCAAGGGCGTGGAGTACATGGACTCGACGCGATTCTGCGGCCTCACCTGCCACACGGTCATGCAGCCCGAATACACGGCCTTCCTCAACTCTCCGCATTCCCGCGTGGGCTGCGCCCAGTGCCACATCGGCCCCGGCGCGGACTGGTTCGTGAAGGCCAAGCTCTCCGGCACCCGCCAGCTCTTCGCAGTGCTCTTCAAGACCTACAGCCGGCCGATCGAGGATCCCGTCCGGAACCTGCGCCCCGCCCGGGAGACCTGCGAGCAGTGCCATTGGCCCCAGAAGTTTTCCAATGACAAGCTCTTCATCCACACGAAGTACGCTGATGACGAGGCCAACACACCCTCGACCTCGGTCCTGATGGTGAAGATCGGCGGGAACACGGCCATGGGCCAGGTGGGCATCCACGGACGCCACATGGCCGACGGGACCACCATCACCTACGTGAGCACGGACGGCCACCGCCAGGTGATCCCCAAGGTCACCTACACCGACAAGACGGGCAAGACGATCGTCTTCGAGAGCGACGACTACAAGTCCATTCCCGCGGACAAGCTGGCCAAGGCCGAGACCCGCACCATGGACTGCATCGACTGCCACAACCGGCCCACCCACGCCTTCGAGCTCCCCGAGCGGGCCGTGGACGAGGCCATGTCGAGCCGCGCCATCAGCACCGACCTTCCCTTCATCAAGAAGAAGGCCGTGGAGGTGCTGAAGGTGGACTACGCGAGCCGCGAGGTGGCCCGCGCCCAGATCCCCGCCGCCATCGCCGCCTACTACCAGGCCTCCTACCCGGCCGTCTTCCAGCAGCACAAGGACCTCGTGGACCAGGCGGGCCAGGCGATCCTGGCCATCTACCTGCGGAACGTGTTCCCCGAGATGAAGCTCACCTGGGGCGCCCACCCGAACAACATCGGGCACGAGGACTTCCCCGGCTGCAACCGGTGCCACGACGGCAGCCACACCTCCGCCGACGGCCAGACCATTCCCGCGGACTGCGACACCTGCCACGTCCTCCTCGCCCAGGACGAGAAGGATCCGAAGGTCCTCAAGGACCTCGGCCTGGCGAAATAGCCCGGACGCATCGGACATGAAGAAGGGGCGCCGCGAGGCGCCCCTTCTCTCTTCCGGCTGGCTCCGGTGGGCTACTTCTTCTTGGCGTAGTACTCCTTCAGCCAGGTGGGATCCACTTCCTTGGCCTTCTTGGCCTTCATCTCGGCCACGAGCCACTTCCCGGCGTCGTTGAGGGAGTCCTTGGACATCTTCTCGGCGTGGCAGGACTTGCAGCTGGTCACCTGGGTGATGCCGGCCTCCTTGGCCTTCTTCAGGAAGGCGGGCTTGGCGCTGGCGGGCAGCGCCAGCAGCAGGGCCGCGGCGGCGAGGAACAGGGTGGAACGGCGCATGAAGCCTCCTGGAAGAGCCGGCCCCCGGGCGGGGGGCGGATGGGATCCACCCCTGCGGGCGGATGGGGTTGGGCGAGCATTATGCGCCGGGATACCTGTGTCAACCGTCAATTTCGAGACGCAATCTTTGCACAGCACAACAAGAGGTGTGGGAGCGACCCTCGGCCGGGAGGGGGCGGTGGACCCTTCCGTCCCCTGCCCTCAGAATCGGAAGCATGGAACCGCGCCTATCCCTGATCGCCCTCGACGGCCCCAGCGGCGTCGGGAAATCCACCACGGCCCGCCAGGTGGCCCTGGCCCTGGGCTGGGACTACCTGGACACCGGCGCCATGTACCGCGCCGCCACCCTTGCCTTGGCCCGGCAGGGAGTGGCTCTCGCGGATCGGGTGGGGCTTGAGCGGGTGCTCGCGGGCCTCCGGCTCGCCCAGGAAGGCACCCGGATCTTCCTCGATGGCGAGGATGTGAGCGAGGCCATCCGGAGCGCCGAGGTCACCCGCAGCGTCACGCCCGTGAGCGCAGACGCCCGGGTGCGCGAGGTCCTCGTGGACCAGCAGCGCGCCATCGGGCGGCGTGGGCGCTGGGTGGTGGACGGGCGCGACATCGGCACGGTGGTCTTCCCTGCCGCCTGCTGCAAGATCTTCCTCACCGCGAGTCCCGAGGCACGGGCCCGGCGCCGCCACCTGGAACTGGCCGCGAAGGGCGCCGCCCCGCCCCTGGCGGACGTGCTGGCCGATCTGCAGCGGAGGGATGCGGCGGACACCACCCGGACCGTGGCGCCCCTGCGCCGGGCGGCGGACGCCGTGGAACTGGATTCCAGCGACATGACCCTGGAGCAGGTGGTGGACTGGATCGTGGCCCGCCACCGGGCGCATCCCTGATGGACTGGCTTCAGCCCCTCCGGGAGGCCGGTTCCGAACCCTGGGAGCCCGTCGGCTCCGGGGGCTTCGCCTTCACATCCCTCGGATTCGCCGGGCTCATGGTCGTGGCGCTCACCGCCCGGGACGGCTGGATCCCCCTGCTCGACGGCGTGAACCTGGTCTTCCACGAGGCCGGCCATCCGATCTTCGGCCTCTTCGGGTCGGAGACCCTGGGCTTCCTGGGCGGGACCCTGATGCAGGTGCTGGTGCCGGTGATCGTGGGCGGGGCCTTCTGGCGGAAGCGCCAGACCCTCGGCGCCGCCGTGGCCGTCTTCTGGGCCGGCGAGAACGGCCTCAACATCGCCCGCTACATGGCGGATGCCCGGAGCCAGCTCCTGCCCCTCGTGGGCGGCGGCGAGCACGACTGGGCCACCCTCTTCGGCCAGTGGGGCTGCCTCGCGCGGGACACCGCCATCGCCGGTGCCGTGCGG
>DASVZU010000076.1:0-6449 GCA_036391515.1 Holophagaceae bacterium | reverse complement strand
GCCCCGCACCCACCAGCTGGTCGAGGATGCTCCGCTTGATGCCGCCGTCGAGGACCGCCACGCGGAAGGCCCCGCCGGGGTTGAGTTCGTAGCGGTCCCGGCAGCTCACCTCGCCGCAGAGGGCCTGGCCCGCCATGTCCGACAGGGCCTTCGCCTTCGCCACCCCCGCCTCCAGGCTCCCATCTGCCTCCGTCCAGACGAGGGCGGGCTGGGAACCCTGGTCCCGAAGGTGCTGGGTGAGGGCCCGAGTGTCCAGGTCGGTCATCACGGGGATGCGGTGGCGCTTGAGCCAGCCCGCCAGATCGCCCTCGGCGCGGGCGTGGTCGGGGGCGAAGGTGAGGCGGCGGCAGAGCAGGCCCGTGGCCCAGGGGTGAGTGGCCTCGTTGAGGTCGCCGTGGATGCCGTAGATGCCCTGCTCGGGGAAGGTCATGCAGACCATCTGCCCCGCGAAGCTGGGATCCGTGAGGATCTCCTGGTAGCCCGCCATGGCTGTCGTGAAGACCGCCTCGCCGCTCCCGCCGAAGCCCAACGGCGCTCTCCCCCGGAAGATCGTGCCGTCCTTCAGGATCAGGTGCGCCTTCATGTGCCTCCCCCGGGGTGGTGTCCTGCAAAAACCCCGCGAGGGCGCTGCCGTCGCGGGGCCTTGGAAAAGCGTCGGTCCTTGGGGGACCTGGATGAGTGTAGCGGCGCACAAACCGGCGAATCAGCCTTTTATTTCAAGGGAATATCCGCCATACTGCTCCTTTGTTCCCGAGCTACGCATCGCTGATTCGGCCACACTGGGAAGCATGTGGAGCGGCGACGACATCCCGACCGCCGGGTGACGGAGGACGGGCCGGGGGCGCGTTCGGAGTCGGGCCCCGGCGCGGAGGGAATCAGGCGAGTCGCGGGCCCGGCCCTGAATTGGGCCACACTGGAAGGCATGTGGAGCGGCGACGACATCTACTTCATGCGCCTGGCCCTCGAGGAGGCGGAGCGCGCGGACCGGAAGGACGAGGTCCCCATCGGGGCTGTCGTCGTGTCGGAGGGCGCCCTGCTGGGCCGCGGGCACAACTGCCCCATCAGCGCCCACGACCCCACCGCCCACGCCGAGGTGCAGGCGCTGCGGGCCGCGGGGGCCTGGGCGCGGAACTACCGCCTGACGGACGCCACCCTCTACGTGACCCTGGAACCCTGCCTCATGTGCTTCGGCGCCCTGGTGCACGCCCGGGTGGGCCGCGTGGTCTTCGGCGCGCCGGATCCCAAGGTGGGCGTCAGCCAGTGGGCCGCGAACCTCGAAGGCCTGGCCCTCAACCACCGCGTCGAATTCCAGGGCGGCCTGCTTGAGGCCGAGTGCCGGGAGCAGCTCCAGGCCTTCTTCCGGCGGCGGCGGGGCTGAACAAGCGTCAGGGGACAGGTGGCGCGAAGAGGCTGCCTCCCTCGTCGCCGTGGGGCAGCAGGAAGAAGGCGGTCAGGGTCCGCAGCAGGACCGGCTGGGGGGAAACCACCGGATGCCAGGGGAGGGTCTGGCCCTCCCCGACGCCAGCCCGGGCGCCGGGCGGCCGCGGGATCACCCGCAGGCGGGCGGGGCCCCGGCTCCAGCCCGAGCGGCTGGAAGCCTGGGCCTCCCGCGATCCCGCCCGGGCCGTGGGCGCAATGAAGATCCGGACCACCGCCTCCCCAGGCCCCGTGAGGCGGAGGGGCGCCACCTGGGCGATGTCCTTGCCGAAGGAGACCGTGGTCCGGACATCAAGGTTGCGGCCGAGCACCCGCAGGTCGGCCTCCTCGCCCGGGCGGACGGCCTCGGGGCTCACCGCATCGATCCGCGGAGCCTCCTGGCCGCTGGCCGCCCGCACGAAATAGCGGATGAGGGGCGGTTGGAAGGCCACCTGGGGGGACAGGATGCGGAGGGTGACCCAGTGCTCGCCTAGGCCGGTGGTCGGGAGCGGGATGGCCCGGCGCGAATCCAGCGTCACCGCGTCCGCGAAAGAGAGCTGCTCGGTGAACGTGCCGATGGGGATGCCGTCCACCAGCCACTGGGCCTGGAGCAGGCCCGTCCCCTCGTATTTCAGGTCCGCGTAGGCCACCAGGGGCGCGAAGCCCTGGTCCACCGAGACATCCGTGCGACCGTCCTCCCAGCGCACCCGGAGCATGGACACCGTGAAGGGGGCGGCTGGCCCCAGGCGGTCCGCCACCCGGATGGGGAGCTGGACGGTGGCCGGCAGGCCGATGGCCGAGGCGTAGGGATACACCGCCCGCACCAGGTACGACCCGGTGCGGGGGTACACATGGGTGGCCACCGTCCCGCCGCTGAGGGGCTGGGTCTGGTCCCCGAAGTCCCAGACCACGGCGCCGGTGGGCGGGTAGGTCGGGGAGAGCACGAAGGTCGTGGCCACCCCGTTGACCGGGACCCCAGGGATGACGGAGATGGCGCCCTGGGCGCGCAGGACCGGGCCGAGGAGGCAGGCGAGGGCGAGGAGGATGTTCCGCATGGGGCTGCTCCTCAGTACGAGACGTTCAGGAGGAGGGAGACCTGGTTGTCGTTGGCCATGGCCGCAGCCGTGGCCCCCGTCGTGCCCGACGCGGCGGTCGGGAGGTAGGCCGTCATGGACGGGGCGTGGGTGTAGCGCCCCTTCAGGCCGAGGCTGGCCCGGGCATGGCCGTGGAGGTACCCGTCCAGGAACCAGCGGAGGGTTCCCTCCGCCACGGCGTTCTCCATCGTCTCGCCGGTGACGAGGGTCGTCCTGGAGCTGCCGCCGTTCAGGAGGAAGCCCAGGATGTTCGGCACGAGGGCCACGTCCGCATTGAGGAAGGCGTTCTCCACGGTGGTCTTCTGGGCGCCCGGGTCGTTGAGGGTGCGCGACCAGCTCAGGCTGGGCGACAGGCGCACCCGCGCGCCGAGCCCCAGGCTGCCTCCCAGGGACAGGGTCGTGCTGCTGCCCGTGGTGTCGCTCATCCCCGTGCTGCGGATGCGGTCGAACTGGGCGTTGAAGGTCAGGCTCGTGGCGGGCGGCAGGGCCAGGTCGAACCCCGTGCTCACGCCGGACCGCGAGCTGTCGCTGAAGGGCACCAGGGGATTGGCCACCATGCCCGCGTCCTGGCGGGACTGCTGGAGCCCCACCCGCCAGAAGAGCGTCTGGGTGAGGCCCACCCGCGCATCCAGGCGCTGGGACTGGTTCCAGGCCTGGTTCTGGTCCGGCTGCCCCGACGGGTTCACCCGCTCGTCCGTCGCCGTGGCGCTCAGGCTCCACCGGGCGTAGTTGAGGCCCAGGCTCCCGTTGAAGGCGCGGCGGTCCCCCACGAAGAACACGACGCCCACGGTGCCGAAGTCCCGCCCCACGTCCCGGTAGCCCACCTGGGCGCTGAAGGGCCCCTGGGACCACATCCCGGAGAGGCGCCAGGCCTGGTCCACGATCCGGGGGGAAGCATTCAGGAGGTCCTTCGTGAAGAGGCTCCGCGCATACTCGCCCGACAGGGCCAGCCGACTGTCCAGGAAGCGGCCGTCCAGGAGGAGGGCGCCCGTGGAGCCATCCCGCACCGGCGCGGCGTAGGTGGTCACCACGTTGATGGCGGTCGCCGGGTCATCCTTTCCCGAAAGGAACACGAGCTTCGCCTTCAGATTGCCGTTGAGCCAGCCGTAGCCCAGGGCGCCGCCGTAGGCCTCGCTCCCCGCCACCGGCCACACCAGGCCCCGGGCGCCGGCCTGCGCCTCCGTGTTCAGGGCGAAGAGATGGGCGCCGAGCGAGGTGCCGGTGTACGCGTAGTCGAACCCGCGGCGGCCCGCCCCCGCCAGGGTGAACTCGGATTCCTGCACCAGCTGGTCGCCGAGCTGCACCCGATGGCCGCCCTGGGCGAAGGCCGCCTGCAGTTCGCCCAGGCTCCAGCGGGTCTGGGTGCCCATGGGCTGGTTCGTGTAGACCAGCCGCGTGTTCAGCAGCACCTGGCGGCCGTCCTCGTCTTTCTGGAGGGTGAGGCGGACCTGGCCCGAGCCCAGGTTCCTCCGCTCGTCCGGAAGGGCATCCTGGTGGTGGGCGATGCGCTCGAAGCTGCCATCCAGGTACAGGGGGCCGTGGGCCGGCGGACCGGACGCCACGGGGGGGGCCGCCGGCACCGGAGGCGCGGAGCCCGCCGGCTCCTGAACCGCCTCACCGGCTTTGGCGGCGCCCTTCGCCGGCGTGCCCGGCATCTGGAGGGTGCCGAAGCTCTCCGGGGCCCCGGCCGGAAGGTAGCTGATCCCGCCCGGGGCCCGGATGGCGGCGTAGTACTCCACCTTGGCCCCTTCGCCTCCGGGCAGGTCCTGGGTGCCGGCAAAGGTCCCATCCGGCTGGGGGTCCAGGTTGAAGCTGTCGAAGTCCTGGGCCCCCTGGATGCGGTAGAAGACCACCACCCATTGGGTCCCGGCCGGGGGCGTGGCCTTCCCTGCGAGGGGCCCGCCGGGCGCAGCCGGCGGCGTCAGCTCGACGCCCGTCCCGGCGCGGAGCACCGGGACGAGGCCGAGCCAGCCGATGAGCAGGAGCCGGCCCCGGACCCCGGGAGCGGTCACGGCCGCAGCCCGCCGCGGGCGGCCGACCCCTGCTTGTCGATCGGCATGATGCCGGAGCCCTGGTTGTGGTCCATCCCGCCCACGCGGAGGCGCACGGCGGGGTGCCCGTCGAGGTAGGCCAGCACCTTCGCGAGGGTCTGGGGATCCTTCGCGAACCGGGCCCTGGCCTCGTTGTCCAGCCTCTGCTTCTCGGCCTGGGCCTGGGCCGGGGTCATGCCTGCGAAGCGCCGAGCGAGATCGGCGTCCACCCGGCCCTTGGCCGCAGGATCGGCCTTGGGCGGCGCCGCCTGGATCCGCTTGAACTGCTGCCAGGGGCCCTTGAGCTGGGCCGCCATCTGGGCCCCGGCGGCCCGGGCGGTGAGGCGGGAGGCCGTGATCCGGTTGAAGGGCGCCAGCACCATGGTGTGGTGCTGGCTCAGGTTCAGGGCCGCGATGCCCGAGGGGTGCGTGGCCGCGGCCACCTGGGAGACGAGCATGCGGGCATCCAGCCGCTGCCGGGGGACCACGGCGTTGAGGGCGTCCAGGGCGCTCTGGGTCCTCGCGTGCTGGAGCCGCTGCATCGCATCCACGATCTTCTTCGCCACGGAGGCCCGGTCCAGGGCGTCCTGCAGGGGTTTCTGGGCCAGGTCGAGCGTGCCCTTGGCCTGCTGCATCACCGCGTCGTGGACCTGGGTCATGGTGGTGATGGCCTGGTTCGTGATCTGGGTGATGGCATCGTCCACGATCTTGCTGGGATCGAAGATGTGCTCGGGGTGGTTCACCAGGTCCTGGAGCATGTTCCCGAGCGTCTGGAGAGGCGCCAGGAGGGCCGTCTGGGCGATGTTCGCGGCGGAGGAGGCGGCGGCCACCGCCTGCTGCTCCGCCTGGGTGGCGAACTGGCGCACCTGGTTGATGGGCTGGGTCACGTCGGGGCGGAGGCCGTCCACCGCCTGCTGGGCCCGCCGCAGGGCGTCCAGCAGGTCCTGGGGGCTGACGGGCGGATCGAAATGCATCACCCCGGTTGCGCCGGCTGGCGGCGTCGTGCGGGCCGGCGTCGGGACGGCCGGGCGCGCACCTCCCACCGGGGCGACCATCCCGCCCCCGGCCCGCTGCGCGGCTCCGCCCGTGGTCGCCAGCGCCCCGACGGCCTGGGGCGCCAGCATCTGCGGGCGGCCGGCCTCGTTCACGATGGTCTGGGCGGCCTGGGCGGCACTGTTGAAGTCCGACTCGGCCTGGCTGGCCAGGTTGCGCAGGTCGTTGGCGGCCCCGCTCAGCTCGTTCTTGGCCAGGTTCACCACATCCATGGCCTGCTGGCCCAGGGTGGAGGCCAGCTTCGAGACGTTCTGGATGAGCGTCTTGATGGAGTTGATGAGATCCTCCACCGCGCAGGAGAGGCCGCCGGTGGCCACGGCCGCCGCACAGCTCCAGAAGTCGTCGCAGCAGGCGCGGAGCGGGCTCGCGAGGGGGAAGAGACTCACCAGAGCCACGGTGGCGAAGGCATAGCGGCGCATCTTCACGGGAACCTCCTTGGATGGCCCCTCTGCCCAGGGACAGGGCTGGGCAGGTTCGTGCGCAGGGATTGTCGAGGCATCGATTGGGGCATGCCGATATTCAACCAGTCGATACTGAGAGTCAATAGCTCTTTTGGCCTATTTCGAACAGGCCTGCTTCCAGGATTTGAATGGGGTCAGCGCCCCTGAACTGGCCGGGCCGCCAGCATCTGCACCGCGAAAGTCGCCAGCCAGTGCTCCCCTTCGTAGCTGCCGGAAGCAAGGAAGGGCAGGCTGGCCCGGGCGTGGCGGTCGCCCGTGGCCACCAGCGCCACACCGCGCGGATCTTTCGGGCCCAGGGCGCGGGCGATCTCGTAGAGCGCCCGCGCCCGGCTCAGGTTCAGGCCATCCAGGTGCACCAGCTTGGGATCGGTGCGGTCCGTGACCACCGCCGGCGC
>DASVZU010000075.1:0-3013 GCA_036391515.1 Holophagaceae bacterium | reverse complement strand
AGCTCGCGGGTCTCGGGGCGCACGAAGTCGAGGCGGGGCGAGACATTGGGGATCTGGAGGCGCTCGTGGTGGCGCACTTTCCAGCCCGCGGCCTCCCGGCCCAGGTTGCCGATGATGCGGTCGGTGAAGGCGCGGGTGCCGAGGCTCCCGGCCACCGCCACGTCGCGGGTGTGGGCGCCCTCCGCCAGGGTCACGTAGAGGGCGTTCTCGATGCGCTCGGCCGCCTCGAACTCGTCGAGGTGGCGCAGCATCATCAGGCCCGAGAGGAGCATGGCCGTGGGGTTGATGACGTCCCGGCCCGCGTACTTCGGGGCGCTGCCGTGCACCGCCTCGAAGATGGCCACGTCGCTGCCCAGGTTCGCCCCGGGGGCGAAGCCCAGGCCGCCGATGAGACCGGAGGTGAGGTCCGACATGATGTCGCCGTTCATGTTGCTGGTGACGATCACGTCGAACTGCTCGGGGTTTCGCACCAGCTGGTGGCAGCAGTTGTCGATGATGATGTGGTGGGCCTCGAGGTCGGGGTACTCCTTCGCCACCTCCTCGAAGGTGCGCTTCATGAGGCCCTCGGTGAGCTTCATGATGTTGGCCTTGGTGGCGCAGTGGACCTTCTTCCGGCCCTCGGCCCGGGCCACCTCGAAGGCGAGGCGCACGATCTTCTCGCAGCCCTTGCGGCTCATGAGCTTGAGGCACTGGGCCACGCCGGGCGTCTGCATGTGCTCGATGCCGGCGTAGAGGTCTTCCACGTTCTCCCGGACCACCACGAGGTCGATGGAGCGGTCGGAGAAGGGGGTGGGCACGCCCGGCAGCCGGCGCACGGGGCGGACGTTGCCGAAGGTCTCGAAGAGCTTCCGCAGGGTCACGTTGGCGCTCTTCTCCCCGTAGCCGACGGGCGTCTCCAGGGGACCCTTCAGGGCGACCCGGGTCTCCCGGATGGAGCGGATGGTGGCCTCGGGGACCCCGGTGGCCTGGCCCTGCCGGAACACGGAGGCGCCGGCCTGGTGCTCCTCCCAGGCGATGCGGACGCCGGCGGCGTCGATGATGCGGCGGGTGGCGTCCACCACTTCGGGGCCGATGCCGTCGCCGGGGATGACGGTGACGCGGGTGCGTCCGTCGGGGGTCAGGGTGTAGCGGGAGCTCATAGGCACTCCTCTGCGAAAGGGGCGGCGGCGGGAACCGCCGCCCGGGTGAGCCGGTCCCGCAGGGCGAGCCAGGGACCGGAATCGGGGGGAAGGTCCGCGACGATGCGGGCCAGGGGCAGGGCCTCCAGTTCGCGGAGGGCCGCGTAGAGGCCGCGGGCGGCCAGGTCCGGCCTGGCCCCGAGGGCCCGGCAGGTCACGCCTCTGGGCAGCGATGCCGGCGCTTCCCCCAGCCGCAGCCAGCCCTGGGGACCGGCCTCCCGGGCGAGCTCCGCCTCTGCGTCGGCGGCCAGCACCAGCGGGACGCGCGGGGCATAGTGGCGGGGGGAGAGGCCTGGCGACGGGGCGGCGCGATGCGCGGGATCCGGTCCCAGGAGGGGCGCCCGGCCCAGCACCCGGGCCAGCAGGGGGGGCGGCAGCGGGCCGGGGCGGAGCACGCGGGGTTCTGCCCCCGAAAGGTCCAGCACCGTGCTCTCCAGGCCCCGCTCGCAGGGGCCGCCATCGAGGATGAGGTCCACGGCGTTCCCCAGGTCGTCGGCCACGTGGGCGGCGGTGGTGGGGCTTACGTGCTCGGAGCGGTTGGCGCTGGGCGCGGCGAGGGGACGGCCGAAGGCCCGGATCAGCGCGAGGGCCACCGGATGGGCGGGCATGCGGAGGGCCACCGTGTCGCCGCCGGCGGTCACCGCGTCGGGCACGCAGGCGTCCTTCGGCAGCACCAGGGTGAGGGGGCCGGGCCAGAAGGCCTCGGCCAGGGCTAGGGCCTCCGACGGGAAGCGCCGCACCACGGCCCGGGCCATGGCCAGCCCCGAGACGTGCAGGATGAGGGGATTGGTGGAGGGCCGGCCCTTGGCCGCGTAGATGCGGGCCACGGCCGCGGCGTCCAGCCCGTCGGCGCCCAGGCCGTAGACGGTCTCCGTGGGGAAGGCCACCAGGCCGCCGGCCGCCAGGACCTCCAGGGCCCGGCGAAGGCCCGGACCCTCGGGAAGCCGGGGCACGGCGGGAGGCGGCAGCCGCGGAAACGGCCGCCCTTCGGTCCGCCGGTCTGCTTCGCGGAGACGTTCCACCAGGCCCTCCAGGCCGGGGCACGCCCCGGGCGGGAGTCAGGCTAGCCTTGGCAAATCATCACAAATAATAAATAAACATCCATAAATACATAGATATTAACTATGATTTATCCATGGAGTGGCTGAACTACCACCACCTGTTCTACTTCTGGACCGCGGCCCGGGAGGGAGGCATCGGAAAGGGCGCGGTGGCGCTCCGCCTCTCCCAGCCCACCCTCAGCGCGCAGATCCGCGCCCTGGAGCTGGACCTGGGCGAACGGCTCTTCGAGAAGGCGGGGCGGGGTGTGGCCCTCACGGAGGCGGGACGCCTCGTCTTCCGCTATGCCGACGAGATCTTCGGCCTGGGCCAGGAGCTGCGGGAGACCCTGGGCGGCGGGCGGACCGTGCGGCAGCCGCACCTGGCGGTTGGGATCTCCGACGCCCTGCCCAAGCTCATGGTCCAGAAGCTGCTGGACCCGGCCCTGAAGCTGGAGGATCCGCCCCGGCTGCTGGCCCGGGAGGACGCCACCGAGCGCCTGTTGGCCGCCCTGGCCACCCAGGACCTCGACGTGGTGCTCACCGACCGGCCCCTGGAGCCCCAGAGCCGGCTCCGGGCCTTCAACCACCTCCTGGGCGAGTGCGGGGTGTCCATCTTCGCCGCGCCCGGCCTGGCCCGCGGCCTCCTCGGTGGGTTCCCCTCGTCCCTCGACGGGCAGCGGTGGCTGCTGCCGCTGCAGGGGACCGCCCTGCGGCGGGCCCTGGACCAGTGGATGGGCACCCATGGCATCCGCCCGCGCATCGTCGGGGAGTTCAGCGACAGCGCCCTCCTGAAGG
>DASVZU010000074.1:0-20184 GCA_036391515.1 Holophagaceae bacterium | reverse complement strand
AATCATCGGGTTCGACCAGTCCCGGTCCGTGGGCCCCGAGCCCGCCACCATCACCGCGAAGTAGGGGTGCGCCCCCCCGGCCCGGACGCTGGCGTGGAGCGGGAAGCCGTTGAAGCCGGGGAAGGTAATCTGCCGGTCCGCGGGAGCGGGCGCGGACTGGGCGAGCGCCGCGAGACCCACGACGGGAAGGCAGAGCCTGGCAAGGTGCATGGAGCCTCCGGGGCACGGGGCCCCTCTGTCCAGGGTAGACGAAGGGCCCGGCGCCATCCGTTCAGTGGGCCGAACCGGAGGGAGGTTCGCGGGGGGTCACCGGCCGGGCGGCATCCGTCCCACCGGCAGCAGGACGAGGGCCTTCTCCTCCGGAGGCAGGCCCAGGGCCCTGCCCACGGCCGCCAGATCCACGCCGGAGGCGGTGCCGGCCCCCAGGTCCAGGGCCGCCGCCTGGAGCAGCAGGGCCTGGGAGGCGGCGCCGCATTCCCAGAAGGTGTAGTCCATGGATGGGGCGGGTTCCCGGGAGAAGATCTTCAGCGGCTTCCCGGTGATCACGAAGACCGAGGGCGCCTTGGCGATCCAGGGCTGCATGCCCCGGATGGGGCCCAGCAGGGACGCGACGCCCCCGGTCCCGGTGGCCCGGAGGACATGCCCCGCCGGACGGTAGCGGTAGGTTCCCGCCGCGAGGGTGGGGCTCCCCTCGGTGACGAGGTAGAGCCCCAGGGGATAGCTGGCGTGGGCGCTGGGCACCGTGCGCCGCCCGGGGCGGTTCTCCCCCTGGGCGCTCCAGAGGAGCTGGGCGGCTTCGCTCCGGGAAAGGGCCGGTCCGCCGAGTTCGCGGGTGGTCCGCCGCGCCTTCAGGGCGCCATCCAGGGTGGCTGGACCGGCCGCGGGAGCCGGCAGCGCCGTGGAGATCCCCGGCGGGTCCACCGGCGGGGCCCAGGCGAGCGGTGCCCCCCCGCCCAGCAGGGCGCAGAACAGGACGGGACGGAGGACAAGGGCACGGACCATGACAGCCTCCCGCAGGCGTCTTCCATTTTCCTCCAGGTGTCCACAAGGAAATATCCGCCATGAGCCGCCCCAGCCGCCTGGCCCCATTGACATGGCAGGTGGGGACCCGATAGATTACTGCTCCGGCAGTAATTGCTTAGGCATTCACATGGAATCCGAGTCATGAACGAGGCGACAGGCACCCCCGATCCGCTGTACACCCCGGAGAACTACAACCCGGAGGACAGCATCGGCCGGCTCATCGCGGAGGCCTCCAGGCAGATCCTGGCGGCCCTCGACGAGGAGCTGCTCCACCGTGGCACAGGCATCACCGGGGCCCAGTGGGCCATCCTCATGCGGGTCTCCCGGGGCTGCGCGTCCACGGCGGCCGAGCTCTGCCGCTACAGCCGGTACGACACGGGCTCCATGACCCGCATGATCGACCGGCTGGAGGAGAAGGGCCTGATCCTCCGGGTCCGGAGCAGCAAGGATCGCCGAATCACCCTCCTGGAGCTTACGGAGGCGGGCCGAGACCTGCTGCCCCAGCTCCCCCCGGTGGCCATCAAGGTGCTCAATGCGCACCTGAAGGGGTTCACCCGGGCCGAGCTGGACCAGCTCAAGGGATTCCTGAACCGGATCCGCGCCAACGGCGAGGCCTCCGCATGAACCGCAAGTCCATTTCCAGAAACGAGACGGAGGCTTCCATGTCCTGCCCCAGCACCCGGGTCCTCCGGATCCCCAGTGCCCTCGGTCGGGGCCCGGCGCTCCTCCTCGCCCTGGCGGGGGGTTCCGCCCCCGTCTTTGCCCAGGCGACGGCCATGCCGCCCGTCGCGAACCCGGCGCCGGCATCGAGCCCGGCAGCCGCGGTCCAGCTCACCCTGGCCCAGGCCCTCCGCACGGCCCTGGCGCAGAATCCCCGCGTTCAGCAGTCCGTGCTGGCGGTGGCGGAGAGCCAGGAGGACCGGCGCTCCGCCGCGGCCGCCCTCCTGCCCTCGGTCTCCGCCGAGGCCTATGGCCAGCGCAACAAATACAACCTGGACGCCCTGATGGGCATGCCCCAGCCGAACGGGCCCCAGGTGGTGGGCCCCTTCAACTGGAGCCAGGTGGGCCTGGAAGCCCGGGCCCCCCTCTTCGACCTGAGCCTGTGGAAGCGGTGGAAGGCCGCCGGCTATGCCGAGGACTCGGCCCGTGCCCAGGGCCGGGCCGTCCGCGAGGAGATCGCCGCCCTGGTGGTGGGCCAGTACCTCCGGGCCCTGCGGGCCGCCGCCTCGGTGAACGCCTCCCAGTCCCGCGTGGATCTGGCCGCGGCCCTCGCCACCCTGGCGGAGAACCAGCAGAAACAGGGCGTGGGCACCAAGCTGGACACCCTCCGCGCCAAGGTGCAGCTCCAGACGGAGCGCCAGCGCCTCATCCAGGCCCAGACCCAGCGCCTCACGGCCCTGGCGGGCCTCGGGAAGCTGCTGGACCTGAGGCCCGGCACCCCCATCGACCTGCAGGACACCCTGGCCGCCCCGGCCCTGCCCGCGCTGGACTTCCAGGCCGCCTACCAGGCGGGCCTGAGCCAGCGCCCCGAGCTCGCCGCCCTGGATGCCCGGGAGAAGGCCGCGGAGAGCCTGCGCCAGGCGGCCCAGGGCCTCCGCCTGCCCACCGTCGTCGCCACGGGCAGCTACGCCTCCACGGCCCTCCAGACCGAATCCCGGGCCACCACGTACCAGGTGGCCGTGGGCGTGCGGGTACCCCTCTTCACGGGCGGCCTCGTCTCGGCCCAGGTGGCCAAGGCGAAGTCCGAGCAGGCCCGGGTCCAGGAGGCCCGCCGCGATGTGCGGTCCCAGGTGGGGCTGGAGGTCCAGGTGGCCCAGGCCGAGCTGGACGCCGCCCGCCACGAGGTGGAGGTCGCCGACCTCGCCGTGAACCTCTCCGGAGAGGCCCTCACCCAGGCCCGCCACCGGTTCGAGGCCGGCGTCAGCAACAACATCGAAGTGATCAACGCCCAGGACGAGCTGGCCCGCGCCAATGACAACCAGATCAGCGCCCTCTACCGCCTGAACCAGGCCCGCGCGGACCTGGCCCGGGCCACGGGCCAGATCGAGCAGCTCTACCTGGCGACGGGCGACCGGCCCTGAGGCCCGGGCCCACCCCGCTCTTCCCCCGATTCCGACGACGACATGGAGACCGACATGAACCACGATGCTGCCACGCCCCAGGACGCCCCGGCCGCGGAGACCGGGCCCGGCGGGACCAGGGCCATGCGGGCCCTGATGATCGGAACCCCCATCGCCCTGCTCATCGGGCTCGGCATGTGGTTCTACTCCCGCAACCGCGTCAGCACGGACGACGCCCAGGTGGACGGACACCTCGTGCCCGTCTCCTCGCGGGTCTACGGGAGCGTGGAGAAGGTGGCGGTGGAGGACAACCAGGCCGTGAAGGCCGGCGACCTCCTCGTGGCCATCGACCCCCGCGATATCCAGGCGAAGGTGGACCAGGCCAAGGCCGGACTGCTCCAGGCCCAGGCGCAGGTGGAAGGCGCGAAGGCGGACCTGGAGCGGGCCCGCGTGGCCTACCAGCAGGCCAGGGGCTCGGACCTGGAGGGGGCCAGGGCCAACGCCGACGCCAAGAAGGCCAGCTACGACAAGGCGCGAACGGACCTCCAGCGCATGAAGCCCCTGGCCGAGCGGGAGGAGATCTCCGCCCTGCAATTCGACAGCTTCCGCACCCAGGCCGAGGTGGCCGAGAGCGACTTCAAGGCGGCCCGCGAGCGCCTGGCCTCCCTCCAGCACGAAGCCGACATCCGCAAGGTGTCGGTGGGCGCGGGCGAGGCCCGCCTGGCCTCCGCCCAGGCCCAGGTCGAGCAGGCCAAGGCGGCTCTGGAGGCCCTCCGGCTCCAGCTCGGCTACACGCAGGTGGCCGCTCCCGTCGAGGGCGTGGTCACCCGGAAGTACGTGGAGACCGGCCAGACCATCCAGCCGGGCCAGGGGCTGCTCACCCTGATCCCCCTGCACCAGACCTGGGTCACCGCCAACTTCAAGGAGACGCAGCTCGCGAATGTGCGTCCCGGCCAGGAGGCGGAGATCAAGGTGGACATGAACGACGTGGTGCTCAAGGGCCGCGTGGACTCCATCGCCGGCTCCACCGGCTCCCGCATGAGCCTCCTGCCGCCCGAGAACGCCGTGGGCAACTTCGTGAAGGTGGTCCAGCGCATCCCCGTGAAGATCCGCATCGACGACGCCGACGCCGCCAAGGTCACCCTTCGGCCCGGCATGAACGTCGATGTCACCGTGATCACCAAGTGACCTCCGGGAACCATCCTTGAGCGACCACGCCCCCCGCCGCATCAACCCGTGGATCATCGCCATCACGGTGATGATCGCCACGTTCATGGAGGTGCTCGACACCAGCGTGGCGAACGTGGCCCTGCCCCACATCGCGGGAAACCTCTCCGCAACTGTGGAGGAGACCACCTGGGTGCTGACGTCGTACCTGGTAGCCAACGCGGTGGTGCTGCCCCTGGGTGGCTACTTCTCCAGCCTCATGGGACGGAAGCGCTTCTACATCCTCTGCGTGAGCCTCTTCACCGCGGCCTCGCTGCTTTGCGGCATCGCCCCCTCCCTGGGCTGGCTCATCTTCTTCCGCATCCTCCAGGGGCTAGGCGGCGGCGGCCTCCAGCCCATCTCGCAGGCGATCCTGGTGGAGACCTTCCCCCACGAGAAGCGCGGCGCGGCCATGGCCTTCTACGGCATGGGCGTGGTGCTGGCCCCCATCATCGGCCCCGTGCTGGGCGGCTGGATCACGGACAACTTCAGCTGGCATTGGATCTTCCTCATCAACATCCCGGTGGGCTTCCTCTCCATCGCCCTCACCACCTCGCTGGTGTTCGATCCGCCGACCTTCCACCGCATCTCCCTCAAGGACAACAAGTTCGACTACTTCGGCATCGGCATCATCACCCTGGGCCTGGCCTCCCTGGAGATCGTGCTGGACGAGGGCCAGCGGAAGGACTGGTTCACCTCGGGCTTCATCGTCTTCTTCGCCATCCTGGCGGTGGCCGCCCTGGTCTTCGCCGTGCTCTACGAGCTGAGGAAGAAGCGCCCGATCGTGGACCTGCGGCTGCTGAAGGACCGCACCTTCGCCGTGGCGGCGCTCATGCTGTTCGTCCTCGGCTTCGTGCTCTACGGCAGTCTGGCCCTGCTCCCGATCTTCCTCCAGACCCTGCTGGGCTACACGGCCGTGCTGAGCGGATGGGTGCTCAGCCCCGGCGGCATGGCGGTGATGGCCATGATGCCCGTGGTCGCGGTCCTGCTGAAGCGGGTCGACACCCGCTGGCTCATCGGCATCGGCTTTGTCTTCTGCGGGCTGGGGCTGATCCAGATGTCGGGCTTCAACCTCCAGGTGGATTTCCGCACGGCCATGATGTCCCGGATCGTCCAGAGCATGGGCTTCGCCTTCCTCTTCGTGCCCATCAACGTGATGGCTTTCCAGCACATCCCCCACGAGAAGACCAGCTACGCCACGGGCCTGATGAACCTGCTGCGCAACATCGGCGGCAGTTCCGGCATCGCCATCGCGACGACGATGCTGGCCCGGCGGGCCCAGTTCCACCAGGCCAACCTCATCGGAAACCTCTCGCCCGGCAACCCCGCCTACCACGGCTTCCTCGACCGGGCCACGCAGCTGGGCGTGCTGCGTGGCGGGCTCTCGACTGCCGACGCCGCCCACATGGCCCAGGGCTCGGCCTACGGCCTGGTCATCCGGCAGTCCACCATGATGGCCTTCGCCGACACCTTCCTCTTCATGGGCGTGATCTGCTTCCTGCTGTTGCCCCTGCTCCTGCTGATCCGCAAGTCCCGGGCCACGGGGCCGGTGATGATCGACTGATCCTCAGCCCCGCTCTGCGACCACGAGGAACACGGGGAACCGCTTCCCCGCCCGCTCGATGACGAAGGGCGTGTCGAAACGGACCTTCCGGAATCCGGCCCGCTCCAGTCCAGCCTGGAGCGCCGTCCGGTCGAAGCCGTGGTGGACGTCCACACCCTCTCCGTGGAAGGAGCCGTCCTCCGTGTCCAGGTCGGCGATGGCCACCAGCCCGCCCGGCTGCAGCAGGTCGTGGAAGCGCCGGAGCGCATCCTCGGTGTCCGGGATGTGGTGGAGGGTCATCAGGTTGCACAGGAGGCCGTAGCGCGCCGGCGGCAGCGCCCCCTGGGTGAAGTCGTGCTGGAGGGCCTCCATGCCGGAGAGGCCGGACGCGGCGATCTTCTCGCGCAGCACCTCGAGCATCCCGGCGGAGGTGTCCGCCAGGGTCATGCGGGCCACGTGGGGCCTCAGGGCAAAGCCCAGCAGGCCTGTGCCGCAACCCACCTCCAGGGCGCTCCGCCCCGACAGATCGCCCGCCTGGGCCCGGATGGCCGCTGCCACCCGCTCCGCCCTCGCCACCTTGGCGGCGTCCGCATCCCACTCCCTGGCCTTCGCGTCGAATTCGCTCATGCGACCATTCTACGGGTACCATCCCGGAGAGGTGTCCCGTGAGTCTCCGCGAGCAGCCGGCTTCCGAGCGGATCTTCGCCTCCCTGGTGGTGCTGGCCCTGGCCTTCGCCATGGGGGTGGGCCTCGTCTTCGTGGCGACCCGCGAGCTGGCCCCGGCCCCCGCGCCTCTGGCGGGTCCCCCCCGGCACTCGCGGCTGCTCTCGGTGCTGGATGGCGTCATGGCCGTGAACACCACCCCGGGGCAGGTGGAGGTCTTCCGCGCCTGGGTGCAGGGCGGGGCCACCCGGGAGGGCTACCCGCCGGTCGAGGCGATCGTGGCCAACAACTGCTCCCGCTGCCACGAGGCCGGGGGGCAGTTCCCGCGGCTGGCCTCCTACGGGGATGTCCGCCCCATCGCCCTTGAGGAGACCCCGGAGGGTCTCATGGGACTCCTGAGCTCCCGCCCGCTGCACCTCTTCGGTTTCCCGGCGCTCCTGCTGCTGAGCAGCCTGCTCTACCTCCGGCGGACGGCCTGGTCCGGACGGAAAGCCCTGATGGCCGCCACGGCGGCGGCCGTGGTGTTCGACCTCACCCAGTGGATGCTCCGCCAGGGCGCCCCGACGGCGCGCTGGGCCGCCTGGACGGCGCTGGCGGGCCTGGGCATGGCCATGCTCGCCCAGGCAGGGGTGGTGCTGGCAGAGTTCTGGCGGCCCCGGAAGGGCTGACCGCCCGGTGACGACGAAGGCCACGAGGGCCGCCCCTCGTGGCCTTCGCCGCGCGGCCCACCGCCTACTGGGCGGTCGGCTCGTCCACGAAATCCTCATCCGAGAGGCCGGAGTCGGGTGGCAGCTTGGCCAGTTCCGCCTTCACCAGGCCCTGGTGCTCGACCTCTTCGTCGCGGAGTTCCTCGAAGAGGGCCTTCACCGCCGCATCCGTCAAGGCAGGCAGCGCCGCCACGAAGAAGGCGTGGGCCTTCACCTCGGAGGCCAGGGCCGCCTCCATGGCCTGGCGCGGACTCATGAAGGCCCGGGCCTCGTCGTAGTCCGGGGCCTCGATGTCGAAAATCATCGCCCGGGTGACCGCGCTCGGAGCCGTGCCGAACAGCTCGGCCCGGCGGGCGGCCAGGGACTCGCCATGCTTGGCCTCGTTGAGAGCCATGTACCGGAAGAACTTGGCCGCCTCGGGGGTCCGGTGCTGGTCCATCTGCGCCGCGAACTCGTCGTAGCGCTCCTTCGCCTCCTGCTCCACCAGGACGGCCAGGTCCAGCGCGTCCTTCAGGCTGAGGGCCTTGAAATCGATGCCGCGCGTCGCCATGGCTGCCTCACTTCTTGATGAAGAGGTCGAGGATCTGCTCGCGGGGGCCGGCATCCTTCGAGAGGGTGGCCTGCCGCTCGCGGATGAGCGCATCGTAGGTGGGCGGAGGCTCCGGGTTCCGGTAGAACACGCCGAGGTGGAGCTTCTCGCCGTAGTGCTGGGCCAGGTCCATGGCCGCCAGGCGGTTCGAGGGATCGTGGCCGAGGGCCGAGAGGCTCTCGCTGATGGCCTTGAGCCCCTTGATCTGCTGGGCCTCCTCGCCGTAGGTGACGCAGGGGGACTGGATGTTCACGAAGGCGAAGCCGGGGTAGCGGATGGCCTCCTCGATGATGGCGGCCATCCCCGCCAGGTCCGTGGGCGAGGCCTGGGCCACGAAGCCCGCGCCGTAGGCCAGGGTGTAGAGCAGCGGGTTCACCGGCTCCTCCAGGCTGCCGTAGCGGGAGGTGCAGGTGATGCGGCCCTTCTGGGAGGTGGGCGAGAGCTGGCCCTTGGTGAGGCCGTAGATCTGGTTGTCCATCACGATGTAGGTGATGTCGATGTTGCGACGGATCAGGTGGGCGATGTGGCCGCCGCCGATGGAGAAGCCGTCGCCGTCCCCGCCGGCCGCCAGCACCAGCAGGTCCGGGTTGGCCAGCTTGATGCCCTGGGCGATGGGCAGGGCCCGGCCGTGCACGGTGTTGAAGCCGTAGGCCGTGGTGTAGCCGGGGATGCGGCTGGAGCAACCGATGCCCGAGATGAAGGCGATCTCGTGGGGCGGCCGGCCGATGGCAGCCAGGGCGCGGTAGATGCCCTGCACCACGGAGTAGTCGCCGCATCCGGGGCACCAGATGGGCTTCAGGTCGCTCTTGTAGTCCTTGGCCTGGAATTCGCAGGTGGCGTTGGCGCTCATGGTCGACCTCACTCCTGGGGCTGAAGCTTGCCCTCGTGGCTGCGCTGCAGATCCGCGAGGAGGTGGTGGAGGGCCGCGACGATCTCGCCGGGCAGGAAGGGGTTGGCGCCGCTGCGGGCCAGCGACTGCAGGCCCTTCGGCAGGTCGAGGTGCATCCGGAGCACCTTGAAGGTCTGCGCCAGGTGGGACTGCTCCACCACGAGGCCCTTCTGGACGGAGGCGAAGAAGCTGCGGTAGGTCTCCTCGGCCACGGGGTACAGGAGGTAGGGCACCATCAGCTTCACGTCGAGACCCTCGGCCCGCGCCATCTGCAGCGCCTCGCGACAGACGCCGGCCACGCTGCCCCAGGCGATGAGGGCCAGGGGCGCGTCGGGATTGCCGGTGATCTCGAAGAGGTCCTTCCGGTCCTTCAAGGGGTTCAGCTTGTTGATGCGCTTCTCGTTCATGCGCTGGTGGACGCTCCCGCTGTTCGTGGGCGCGCCGGACTCGCTGTGCTCGATGCCCGCCGCCAGGTAGGCCCCGCCGGGCATGCCGGGGTGGCTGATGGGGCTGATGTGGTTCTCGGTCTGCTTGAACCGCTTGTAGTCCTGGAGGTCGGCGGCCGTGGGCCGGAGACGCTCCTCGATCTTGAACTTCGTGGTGTCGATGGGATCCAGGGTCTCCTTGCGTTGGGAGATCTCCTGGTCAGAGAGGATGATCACCGGCGTCTGGAAGCGTTCGGCGATGTTGAAGGCCTCGACGGTGATGCGGAAGGTGTCGGCCACGGAGGTGGGAGCCAGCACCGGCCGGATCACGTCGCCGTGCGCCGAGAAGGCCGCGGCGAAGAGGTCGGACTGCTCCGTCTTGGTGGGTAGGCCGGTGGAGGGCCCGCCGCGCTGGACGTCCACGATCACCAGGGGCAGCTCGGCGATGCTGGCCAGGCCCATCATCTCGGACTTGAGGGAGAGGCCGGGGCCGCTGGTGGCGGTCATGGACTTCTTGCCGGCGAAGGAGGCGCCCACGGCCGCGCCGATGCCGGCGATCTCGTCCTCGGCCTGCAGCACGGCGCCGCCGTACTTCCAGACGTGGTTGGTGAAGAACTGCATGATCTCGGTAGAGGGCGTGATGGGGTAGCCGCCGAAGAACTGGCAGCCGGCGAAGATCGCCGCGGCGGCGCACATGTCGTTGCCGTCGGTGAGGAGCTTCACGGCGCCCTTGTTCCCGGACGGGACCACGGTCATGTCGGCCTTGAGGGGGTGCTCCTTCGCGAAGGCCACGCCCGCGTCGAAGGCCTTCTGGTTGGCGTCCACCAGTTCCTGGCTCTTCTTGGCCAGCTTCTTGGAGATGCCGGCCATCACCGCCTCGCCGCCAATGCCGAACCAGCCGGCGATGAGGCCCAGCACCACGGTGTTCTTGGCCCGCTCCGTGCCGGCGGTGGCCTTGGCCATCTCGGCGATGGGCACGGCGAATACCTGCAGGGGTGTCACGCCCACGAGGGGGATCTGGTTCTCGGGGATGCCCGTGGCGGCCTCGTAGATCACCACGGTGGTGCCGCTGACCGGCAGCTCCGCGCCGAACTTCAGGAAGTCCTCCCAGTTCAGGGCCACGGCCACGTCCAGGTTCCCGCCGGGATTCAGGATCGGGTCCGTGCTGATCCGCACCCGGCAGGAGGACTCGCCGCCGCGGATCTGGGACCCGAAGCTCTTGGTCATCACGCCGTGGTAGCCCTCGGCCGCGGCGGCCTGGAGCAGCGACTCGCCGGCGGAGACGATGCCATCGCCTCCCGATCCGGCCATTCCGAAGACGAGATCCTTGCGCATGGGCCCCTCGCGATGCGGAAAGGAGCGGCGTCCGCCCTCCGGCGCAGCGCCCTCTCCCTCCCGTTCCCGAAAATGATACCGGTATCAGCATCCAGGAATGGGCATGCGGGCCTTGCTCTTCGTCACATCTCGGATGCATCGCGGTGGAGAGTCTCTCCGCCGCCGGGCCCCGTCAATCCAGCTGGACCAGGTCCTCCGGAGCGCCGAGGTTGACGGCGACAACCTCCAGGTTCCGCTCCTTGGCCTGGCGCTTCACGAGACCGGACAGCACCTTGCCGGGGCCCAGTTCCAGGAAGGTGGTGACCCCTTGGTCCAGCAGGAGCGAGAGCGTCGCCTCCCAGCGCACGGCACCGGGGATCTGGCGGATGAGGCCGTCGCGCAGGGTCTCGGGATCGCTCACGGCAGCGGCATCCACGTTGTTCACCAGCGGGCAGCGCGGGGCCTTGAAGGCCAGGCTCCGGAGGATCGGCTCCATGCGGGCCTTGGCGGGCTCCATGAGGGGCGAATGGAAGGGCGCGCTCACCGGGAGCTTCATGGCCTTGCGCCCGCCCCGGGCCTTGGCGGCTTCCAGGGCCGCATCCACGGCCTCGGCGTGACCGGCGATGACGATCTGGCCGGGGCCGTTGAAGTTGGCGGGCACCACGATCCTGCCCGTGGCCGCCGCGGCCTCCGCGCAGCTGGCCTCCACGTCGGAGAGGCTCATGCCCAGCAGGGCGGCCATGGCGCCCACGCCCACGGGCACGGCCTCCTGCATGGCCCGGCCGCGCTCCCGCACCGTGGTCACCGCGTCATGGAAGCTGAGGGCCCCGATGGCCACCAGGGCGCTGTACTCGCCCAGGGAGTGGCCGGCGGCGAAGTCGGGCCGGGGCAGCCGGTGGGCGAAGGCCCGGACCGTCATGGTGCTGTGGGTGAGGATGGCGGGCTGGGTGTGCTCCGTGAGCTTGAGGGTCTCCTCCGGACCTTCCGCCATCAGCTTCGACAGGGGGAAGCCCAGGGCCGCATCGGCATCCTCCAGCACGGCCTTCGCCGCAGGCTCGGAGGCGGCCAGCGCCATGCCCATGCCCACCGCCTGGGAACCCTGACCGGGGAACAGCCACGCCACCTTGCTCATGGGAACCTCAAAGAATCGTTCTCGGGGCCGAAGCGCTTCAGTCCTGCGGGAGCAGCTGGGCCACGCGCTCCTGGATGCGCTCGTGGAGGCGGTGCTCGACTGCGCGCAGGGCGGCGCGGATGGCGTTGCGCACGGCCTTGTGGTCGCTGCGGCCGTGGCCGATGATGCTCACGCCCTTCACGCCCAGCAGGGGCGCGCCGCCGTACTCGGTGTAATCGAGGCGCTGCTTGAATCGCCGCAGGGCAGGCCGCGCCATCAGGCCGGCCAGCTTGGTGACGGCACTCTCCATGAAGCTGTCCCGGAGGCCGCCGATGATGCCCTCGGCCAGGGCCTCGCTGGACTTCAGCACCACGTTCCCCACGAAACCGTCGCAGGCGATGACATCAAAGTTGCCGTTCCAGATGTCGCGGCCTTCGGCGTTGCCCTCGAAGCGGATCTCCAGCTCGCGGAGCATGGCGGAGGCGTCCTTGGTCACGTCCGTGCCCTTGCCGTCCTCCTCGCCCACGCTGAGGATGCCCACGCGGGGATGCTCGAGGCCGAGCACCTCCTCCGCGTAGACCGAGCCCATCACCGCGAACTGGGCGATGTGGTCGGCCCGGCAGTCCACGTTGGCGCCCACGTCCAGCAGCACGGTGGGGCCTCCCTTGGTGTTGGGCATGACGCTGGCCAGGGCCGGCCTGTCCACCCCCTCGAGCTTGCCGATGACGAGGCTGGAGGCCACCATGGCCGCGCCGGTGTGGCCCATGGACACCATGCCGTGGGCCTTCCCCTCGCGGACGAGCTGGGCGGCCACGCGGATGGAGCTGTCCTTCTTCTCCTTCAGGATGGAGGTGGCCTTGTCCTCCATCGTGACGGTCTGGGAGGCGTGCACCACCTCGGCCCGCGCCAGGAGGGCGGCCGAGAACCCGTGCTTCGCCAGGGCCGGGCGCAACACCGCCTCGTCCCCCACCAGGTAGAGGAAGAGGCCGGGCCAGGCCTCGAGGGCCTCCCGGGCACCCTGCAGAGTCACGTGGGGGGCATGGTCACCCCCCATGGCATCCAGCGCGATGCGGTGGCCGTCCACGCTGTCAGGCCTCAGGCGGTCTCGGCGGTCCGCACCGCCAGCTTGCCGCGGTAGAAGCCGCAGCTGGGGCACACGCGGTGGGGCAGCTTGGGGGTCTGGCAGTTCGGGCAGGTGCTGGCGCTCATGACTTCGAGGGCATCGTGGGTGCGCCGGCGGTCGCGGCGGGCCCGGGAGTGGCGGCGCTTGGGATTCGGCATGGCTTGCTCCTAGCTTGAAACACGAATGTTCCAGGATAAATGCATCAGGATTCGGGGTCCAGCTTGATTCCTGCGAGGGCCTTGGAGAGGGCCCGGCTGAGGGCGGAGGGGGCCCGATCCGCCTCCGGACGGCACTGGCAGGGTCCCTTGTTCCAGTTCTTGCCGCAGGCCGGGCAGAGCCCCTTGCAGTCCTCTGCGCAGAGGGGATGCATGGGGGTCTGGAGCTCGAACTGCTCGCGGACCACTTCCGATTCCTCCAGGGCGTCCTCGGGGAGGAACACCACATCCAGGTCCTGGGAGCCCAATGTGTGCGAGCCCCGGCCCACCAGGTCGGGATCCTTGCTGCCCAGGAACTGGCTGGACACCACCAGGGGGCGGTCCAGGGGCGACAGGCAGCGGCTGCAGGTGCCTTCCCAGACAGCCTTGCCCTTCACCTCCAGGAAGATGTCCTGGCCGGAAGGCAGCGCGAACAGGGCCCACTCGAGCTCCCGCAGGGCCGCGTCGCCCTCCAGGGGGAGGCGGTCCACGGCGCCGTTCAGGCGGAGCCCCTCCGGGGGCAGCTTGTGGAGATCGATCACTTCCCGCTCCCGGGCGCCGGCTGGGCCGGGGCCCCGACCTCGGCCGGGGCGCTCCCCCCGGTGACCTGGCCCTGGCCCGGGGTGCGGGTGAAGGGCTTGAACTCATCCGGATGATCGGGATCCCCCTGGCACTTCAGCTCGTAGTTGCCGTGGGAGGCCTTCCCTTCGTAGGGCTGGCTGAAAGGGTCCAGGGGGCTCATGCCCACCTTGATGAGGCTCTCCTTCACCAGCGGAGAGTTGCCGTCCACCATGGCCTCGTAGCTGCTGAAATCCGGGTACCGGGCGTGCTTCAGGTAGTACTGGTCCAGGCCGTCGGCCACGATCTTGAGATCGTCCTGGGCCTTGAGGTAGCGGGCGTTGGCGCTGTACTTCTGGTACTGCTTGAAGCCGAGGGTGGCGATGACCGCGATGATCATCATGGCCACCAGCAGCTCGAGCAGCGAGAAGCCGCGGGCCTTGCGTCGGGAGGGGGTCGTCATGGGGCGGGTCCGTGATAGGGGCTCGGGAGGATCCCCCGCGAGCGTTCCAGTGTGCCAGGAATGGCCGGAATTGCAAGGATCCATGGGCATCATGCCTCCTTCGGCCCTTCGGTTCCGCCCTCCTCCACCGCGGGGGCCGGAAAGTCCTCCGGCCAGGGGAAGGCCACCGGCAGGGCTTCCACCCCGCCCAGCTCCGCCAGCCAGTAACGGTAGGCGCGGAAGCTCATGCCCAGGCGCTTCCCGGCCTTGGTCTTCACGCCGCCCACTTCGTCGAGGGCGCGGCGCAGGAAATGCCCCTTGAGAGCCGTGAGCCAGGCCTCGAGATCGAAGCCCTCGGGCGGGATGGCGAGGGGGACGGGACGGTCCATCAGGGCGCCGGGCCCACCGGCGGCCAGGCCCTCGGGGAAGAGATCCCGGGTGATGGGGCCGCCGGGATTGAGCGCCACGCAGCGCTCCATCAGGTTCTCCAGCTCCCGCACGTTGCCCGGGAACCGGTAGCCCAGCAGCAGGTCCATGGCCTCGGGGTGGAGCTGCATGGGGGGCTTGGCCAGCTTCTGGCAGAACCGGCGGATGAAGTGCTCCGCCAGCACCGGCAGGTCCTCGGGCCGCTCCCGCAGCGGGGGCAGCTCGATCTGCAGGATGTTCAGGCGGTAGAAGAGGTCGTCGCGGAAGGCGCCGCTCTCCGCCCGGGCCCGCAGGTCCCGGTTCGTGGCGGCGATGACGCGGACATCGACGGGCCGCTCCTCGGTGGCCCCCAGGCGGCGGACCCGGCGCTCCTGCAGCACCCGCAGCAGCTTCACCTGAAGGGCCAGGGGCATCTCCCCGATCTCGTCCAGGAACAGGATGCCTCCGCCGGCCTCCTCGAAGAGCCCGCGCTTCATGGCGCTGGCGCCGGTGAAGGCCCCCTTCTCGAAGCCGAAGAGCTCGGACTCCAGCAGGGCCTCCGGCAGCGCGCCGCAGTTCACGGCCACGAACGGCCCCTTGGCCCGGTCGGAGTAGCGGTGGATGAGGCGGGCCACCACCTCCTTGCCGGTGCCGCTCTCGCCCGTCAGGAGCACGGTGGTGTCCGCCCGCGATACCTTGCCGATGAGGGCGTTGATCTTGCGCATGGTGGGCCCCACGCCCACCAGCTCCCCCAGATCCTGGGGCGGAGCCTCCTCCGGCCCGGCGGCGGCCAGCAGCCCCTTCAGGGTGGCGATGAGATCCTCGTGCTTGAAGGGCTTGGTGATGAAGTCCACGGCCCCCTGGTTCAGCGCCTGCACCGTGGTTTCCGTGGTGGCGTAGGCGGTCATGATCACCACCGGCGTCTCCAGGCCCTGCTCCTTCATCCAGGTGAGCAGCTCGATGCCGGAGCCGTCCTTGAGCTTGAGGTCCGACAGCACCCCGTCGAAGGTGGTCTCGCCCAGGGCCCGCTGCCCCTCCTCGATGCCCGAGACCGCCTCGCACTTGAAGCCCGCCCCTTCCAGGGCCAGGGTCAGGACCTCCCTGAGGCTGGGCTCGTCCTCCACCAGGAGGATCCGTTGGGTCGTGGCGAGGGACATGGCACCCTGAAAGTGACGCATTGGGTCAGCTACCCTATCTTGAACCCGATTCCGGAGTCCCGTGAAGCACGTTGTGTTCGCCCACCGCAAGCTGTCCTTCGGCGGCGGGGAACGCGTGCTCCTGGAGCAGGTGGCCGCCCTGGCGGGGCTGCCGGTGAAGGTCACGGTGCTGTTCCGGAAGGAGCCCGGGAAGCGGGACATCGAGCCGGAACTGCGGCGGCGGAACCCGAACGTGGCGGAGGTGCGCCACCTCCCCGGCGCCCTGGGCGCCTTCCGGTGGCTGCGGCAGGCCCGCCCGGACCTGCTGGTGCTCTGCAACCACAAGGGCGTGCAGCGCGCCCTGCCCTGGCTGGCCCGTCTCGGGAGCCGGATCCCCACCGTGGTGACCCTGCATGAACACTACGAGCGCCACCTTCGGAAATACCGCGGCATCCGGGAGGTCACGGACCGGTGGATCTGCACCTACGACTTCACGGCCGCTGTCCGGGCCTGCCTGGGACCGGCCCCCTGCTCGATCATCCACCCGCTCTACCCCCGGCCCGAGGCCACCGCCGCCTCGCCGGAGGCCCGGCGCGCCGCCCGCCGTGCCCTCGGGTTGCCGGAGGCGGGAACGCTCGTGGGCTACGTGGGCCAGATCGATGGCCGGAAGGACCCCGTCTCGGTGCTCCGCTTCGCGGAGGCGCTGGACGCGGCCCTTCCGGGAGGCACCGGCCTGCTGTTCGCCGGCCGTGAGGAGGCGGCCACGGCCCAGTCCCTCGATGCCGCCGTGGCCGGCTCGACCCTGAGGGGCCGGGTGCGGCGGCTGGGGCCGCTCCAGGATCTCTCGGATGCCTTCACGGCCCTCGACCTCTACGTGATGACCAGCCGCAACGAGGGTTTCTTCCCCATCGCCCTCATCGAGGCCCTGGAGCGGGGTGTCCCCGTGCTGGCGCCCACGGTGGGCGGCATCGGCACGGTGCTGAGGGACGGCGAGGGCGGCTTCCTCATCCGCAAGCCCGACGACCGCCGGAGCCCCGAGGCGACCGCGCTTGGGGCCGTCGCCGCCCGCCTGGCCCCCCTGATGGCCGACCCCGCGGCCTGGCAGGTCCAGCGGGACCTGGCCCACACCTTCGGCACCGCCCTCACCCGGGGCTATGATGCCGCAGCGGCCTTCCGCGAAGCGGTGACGACATGGCTCTGATCCCCGACCACGCCACCTGGGTGCGCTTCCCGCGGTTCGTGGGGGATGCGGCCATGCAGCTGCCGGTGCTGCGCCTGCTCCGGCAGATCGGAGAGGGCCCCCTCGTGGTCTGGGGACCGAAGGCGGCCGTGAGCCTGGTGGCCGACACGGAACTCTGCGACGCGGTGCTCGCCGATGAGGGCAAGCCCGGTCCCTGGGCCATGGCCCGCACCCTCCGGAGCCACAAGGCCGCCCGGAGCATCCACTTCCCGAAGTCGCTCCGCCCGGCCCTGGCGGCCTGGCTGGCCCGGGTGCCGGAGCGCATCGGCGTGGACGAGAGCCTCGCGGGGATCTTCAACACCCACAGCGGCCCCTTCTGGAAGGCCGAGGGCCCCTTCCTCCTCCGCTACCACGCGGTCCTGAAACGGCGCTGGGCGGACCTGCCCCCCATGCCCTATGCCGACTTCGATCCAGGCGTCCCCATCGACCGGCCCGCCCAGCCCTACCTCTGCCTCATGCCCGGCTCCACCTGGGCCTCCAAGGCCTGGTCGGCCGAGTCCTACCGGACGATCCTGCTCCGGGCCCGGGTGGAGGGCTTCGCCGTGGCGGTGCTGGGATCCCCGGACGAGGCGGCCACGTGCGCCGCAGTGGCGGGGACGGAGGGCATCGACCTCTGCGGGCGCACCACCCTCAAGGAGGCCGCCGCCTGGCTGCGGGGCGCGCGCGGCGCCCTGGGCAACGACTCCGGCCTGAGCCACCTGGCCGCGGCCTGCGGAGCCCCCACCGTCGCCATCTACGGCGCCACGGACCCCCGGGGTTCCACGCCCTGGGGCCCCAGGAGCCGCGGGCTCCGCCGGAACGATGTGCCCTGCGCGCCCTGCTTCCTGCCCGTCTGCGCCGTGGAGGGGCACCCCTGCCTCACCCGCATCGGCCCGGACGAGGCCTGGAAGGCCTTGATGGAGCTGATCTCCGCGTAGCATGCTGTCTTCCCACCCCGAGGTGCCCGCATGATCCGCCGTCTCCTGTTCGCCTGCGCCGCCGTCACCCTCATGGCCCAGGCCCCCGCCATCCACTTCGACAGCTTCAACCACGACTTCGGGCGCATCACGCCCGACCGGAAGGTCTCCGCGAAGTACCGGGTGACCAACACGGGCAACGCCGTGCTAAGCATCTCCCAGGTCCGGCCCTCCTGCGGCTGCACCGCCACCGTGCTGGGCAAGTGGTCCATCAACCCGGGCGAGAGCACCGAGCTGGAGGCCACCTTCGACCCCCGCGGCTACCGGGGCCAGGTGCGCAAGTCCATCGAGGTGCTCTGCAACGATCCCAAGACCCCCGCGGTCACCCTGACCTTCGAGACCGAGGTGGTGCAGGAGGTGATGCCCTCCCAGGACGCCGTCTACTTCAACACCGCGCGGACCGCCTCGGCCCATGCCACGGTCCGCTATGCCTCCGGCAACGGGGACCCCGTGAAGATCACCGAGGCCCGGGCGCCGGGCGCCCCCTTCCTGGCCTTCACCTGGCGGCAGGATGGCAAGGACGCCCTCCTGGACGTGACCTTCACCGGACGCGGGGTGCCCAAGGGCCAGTTCCGCGGGGTGGAGACGGCCACGGTCCGCTTCACCAGCGCCCACGTCCCCCAGCTGCCCCTGGACGTGCAGTGGGAGCTGAAGCCTTCGGTGGTGGCCAATCCCATCGGTCTGGTCTTCGAAGGCAACGCCGGAACCGATCTGCGGGACAAGCTCGTGCTGAAGCAGGCCGACGGCCGCGCCTTCCGGGTCACGGGCATGTCCTGCTCCCTGCCCCAGGTGCGGGTGGAGGGGCTGATGCAGAAGGCCGCGCCCCAGCAGGAGCTGACCATCGTGATGCCCGCCTCCATGAAGGCCGGCCGCTACAGCGAGACGCTGGCCCTCAGCACCGACGATCCCGACCAGCCGGAATTGACGATCCGCATCAGCGCCATCCTGAAATAGGCCCCATCCGTCAAGGGAACCGCCCGCGGCCTTGCGGATCGATGGCGTTTCTCTAGTCTGAAGGGATGCAGGCATCCCGCGGTTCCCATCTCGTCGCCGTCATCAGCCTGGCCCTCACGGCCGCCATCTGGGGTGGGGGCTTCCCCGCGACCAAGTACGGCCTCCAGGCCGGCCTCTCCGTGGGCGCCCTGCTCACGCTCCGCTTCGCCATCGGCACGGCGGGGCTGGGCCTCATGGTGGCGCTCCTGCGCATCCCCATCCGGCGGCAGGCCGTGAAGGATGGCCTCTGGCTGGGCCTGGTGCTGGCCACCCTCTTCTGGCTGCAGACGGACGGCCTCCGCTTCACCACCACCTCCAAGTCGGGATTCATCACGGGGCTCTACGTGATCTTCACGCCCCTGGTGGCGCTCCTGGCGGGGGACCGCCTGCGCCCCTCCCACGGCCTCGGCGCGGGCGTGGCGCTCCTGGGCCTCCTGCTGCTGGTGCGGGAGCCCGGAGCGGCCTGGGGCGGCTGGAACCGCGGCGACTCCGAGACCCTGCTCGCGGCGGTGCTCTGCGGCTTCCACATCGTGATGACGGCGCACTTCTCGCGCCGCTCCTCGGGCTGGATCCTGGCCTTCATGCAGGTGGCAGTGACAGGACTCGCCTCCCTCTTCATCACCCTGGCCCTGCCCGCCCCCTGGGGCTTCGAGGGGACATCGCGGGCCCTGGCGCTGCCGGGCACCTGGATCGCCCTGGCCTTCATGGGGATCCTGGCCACCACCCTGGCCTTCTACGTCCAGAGCACCATGCAGGCCCGGCTGGGCGCCACGGAGAGCGCCATCCTCTTCTCCACGGAGCCCCTCTGGACCGCCCTGCTCGCCATCAGCGGGTGGATCCCGGGCATCCGGGAGCACCTGGGTCCCCTGCAGCTCGCCGGGGGCCTGCTCATCCTGGCGGCCACCCTCGTGGCGGAGCTGGGGCCGCGGCTGCTGCGGCGCCTCCAGGCGGCCGAGGCCGAGGACGCGATCGGCTAGTAGCTATCCTGGAAGGACGCAGAGGAGTTCCGATGTTCATCGTCACCGGCGGGGCCGGATTCGTGGGCAGCAACCTGGTGAAGGCGCTGAACCGCTCGGGCCACACCGACATCCTGGTGGTGGACAACCTCGCGCGCGGGGAGAAGGCCCGCAACCTGGCCGACCTGGTCATCTCCGACTACCTGGACAAGCGCGAGTTCCGCGCCCGGCTCGATGCCGGCACCCTGGACTTGCGCCCGGAGGCCGTGTTCCACAACGGGGCCTGCTCCGACACGATGGAGGCCGACGGCCGCTACATGATGGAGAACAACTTCGGGGATTCGAAGGCTCTCCTCCACTGGTGCCTGGCCCGGCGCACGCCCCTGGTCTACGCCTCCAGCGCCGCCACCTACGGGGCCAGCCGGGACTTCGAGCCCGTGCCCCGCAACGAGCGCCCCCTCAACGTCTACGGCTACTCTAAGCTGGCCTTCGACCAGCATGTGCGGAGCCTGCTCCCCGCGGTGCAGAGCCCCGTGGTGGGCCTGCGCTACTTCAATGTCTTCGGGCCGCGGGAGGACCACAAGGGCCGCATGATGTCCGTGCTGCACCAGCTCCTGCGCCAGCTGAAGGAACAGGGCGTCTGCCGCCTTT
>DASVZU010000073.1:0-4074 GCA_036391515.1 Holophagaceae bacterium | reverse complement strand
GTGGTTGATCGCATTTATGCCTTGGCCGCGATCTTGGGCTCGACGAGGCCGAGCACGTACTTGCCGAGGGCTTCGGCGTCGGCGCGGGCGTTGCGGGCGGGGAGGCCCAGGGTGGCCACGAAGCGCTCGCCCACGCGGTTGTCCGTGGCAGGGCCGGCCACGAGGTCGGTCTGGATGCCGTAGGTCTGCTTGAGGTCGGCCACGGCCCCTGCGGCGCCCACGGGGTCGTTGGCGCAGAGGAGGAAGGCCCCGCCCAGGGCCTTGAGCTCGGGATCCGAGAGGATGGCCTGCACGCCGTACTCGCCCATGATGCCGTCGCCCGTCTCCGCCACGATGACGTCCACGCCGTGGGCCGCCAGCTCGGAGAAGATGACGCGGGAGACCGCCGCGGCACTGCCGGCGTCCGTGCACACGATGCCGGCATCGGTGAAGTCCAGGGCCACCTCGGCCCCGTAGTCCCGCATGGCCAGGGCGTCCCGCATGAGCGAGACGCCCGTGAGCTTGCAGGCGCCCACGCGGTAGCCCGCCCTGCTGAGCACCCGGATGCTCGCGCAGGCGGCGGCGGTCTTGCCCGCGTTCATGCAGGTGCCGGCCACGTACACCACCGGGCAGTGGGGCGCGAGGCGGGTGCCCTGGAGGGCGCCCATGCGGATGTGGGCGGGCTGGCCGGCCCGGGACTGGAACTCGGGGAAGACGAGCACCTGGCCCAGCACCTCCAGCTCGAAGGGCTTGCCCACGTCCGGATTGTGGGAGAGACACTGGCCGAGGACGCCGCCCATGTTCAGCAGGTTCACCGTGTCGCCGGGCTTGAGGCTCGTGGGCATGACCCCCTCGTAGCCCTGCAGGGCATTCCGGTGGCCCAGGGCGCCCACGAGGATGTCCCCGTCGTGGAGGGTGCTCATGCGGCCATGGGGATCCTCCAGCTGGTTGTACGTGGTCTTCTCGCCCCGCACGCGGCAGGCGATGACCGAGCCCTCCTCCAGGAGGATGTCCGGCGAGAGGGTGAGCGTGCGGCCCAGCCGGAGGTTCCGGGTGACCGAGGCGAGCTTGTCGACGTGGATGCGCATCATGGGGACCTCGGAATCAGTTCGGCTTGGCTTTGAGGGTGAGGGTCTGCTGGACGCCGAAGATCTTGGCGTAGCCCGCGGCTTCGGCGCCGGTCCAGAGGCGGTTGGCTTCACCATAGGTGGCGATGCGGGGGTCCATCAGGGAGAAGGGCGACTGGACGCCCTCCACCACGAAGGTCCGGGGGTGCAGGGTGAGGCGCACCTCGCCCGACACGCGGTCCTGGCTGGAGGCGAGGAAGGCCTCCAGGTCCCGGGCCAGGGGATCGAAGAAGTGGCCCTCGTGGAGCAGGCTGCCGTAGAGGTTGCCCAGGCTCTCCTTCCAGAAGAGCTGCTTGCCGCTGAGCACCAGCTTCTCCAGCTCCCGGTGGGCGCCGATGAGGAGGTGCGCCGCGGGGGCCTCGAAGCCCACCCGTCCCTTGATGCCCAGGATGGTGTCGCCCAGGTGCACGCCCCGGCCGAGGCCATAGGGCCGGCCCAGGGCGTTGAGCTGGGCCACCAGGGTGACGGGGTCCATCGCGTTGCCGTCGAGGCTCACGGGCACGCCTCGCTCGAAGCCGATGACGAGGGCCTTGGGCGGGAGGGCGCCGATCTCGCCCCCGGGGAAGGCGGCCTCGGGCAGGGTGGTCCAGGGGTCGAGCGTCTCCCGGCCGCCCACGCTGGTGCCCCACATGCCCTCGTTGATGGAGTAGTCCTTCGTCTTCTCCGGGAAGAGGACGCCGCGCTCGGCGCAATAGGCCATCTCCTCGGCCCGGGAGAGGCCCAGGTCGCGGATGGGGGTGAGGAGCTCCAGTTCCGGCGCCAGGGCCCGGAAGGCCACATCGAAACGCACCTGGTCGTTGCCGGCGCCGGTGGAGCCGTGGGCGATGGCCGCCGCGCCCAGCTCCTTCGCCAGCTCGGCCACGGCCCGGGCCTGGCAGACACGCTCGGCGGAGACGGACAGCGGGTACATCTGCCCCCTCAGCACGTTGCCGTAGACCAGGTAGCGCAGGTAGCCCTGGAAGAGGTCGGCCCGGGCGTCCACGGTGACGTGCTTCACGGCGCCCAGCTTCGGGGACTGGGCCTCGATGCGGGCCAGCTCCTCCGGCGAGAAGCCGCCCGTGTTCACCGTGACCGTGGCCACGTCGTAGCCCTGCTCCTTCAGGTAGAGCACGCAGAAGGAGGTGTCGAGACCGCCGGAAAAGGCGAGCACCGCGAGCTTGTTCATGAGAGGCCTTTCAGATTTGACGCAAGACGAAAAAGCCTGGAACCACAGAGGGCACAGAGATCGCAGAGAAAAGGGGCTTTGTCTCTGCGCGCTCTGTGTCCTCTGTGGTGAACCGTCTTTGGCATGTTCAGTTCGCCCACAGGGCCTCCTCGGCTTCGTGGTGGGCCCGGTGGCGGGCCTCGATCCAGGCGCGGGCGGCCTGGAGGTCGGCGTCGAGGTCGTCCAGGGCCAGGTGGCCGGCGCCGCCCAGGTGGGTGGCGGTGAGGGCGCTCCGGTCGGGGGCGAAGGTGCCGTCCTGGAGCTGCTGGGCCACCTTGCGGTAGGCCTCGCGGAAGGGCAGGCCCTGGCCCACGAGGACGTAGGCCTGGTGGGCGGCGTAGAGTTCGTCGGAGCAGGCGGCGCCGGCGGCCTCGGCCTTCACCTGGAGGGCGGGCACCAGCCGGGCGAGGACGGCCAGCAGCTCGTCGGCGGCCCGCAGGCCCGTGACAAGGGGGCGCTTCAGCAGCTGCAGGTCCCGGTGGTAGCTGGAGGGCAGGCCCGAGGCCACCTCCTGCACCAGCCCGGCCCAGCCCCGCAGCTCCCGGCAGCGGCCCCGGGCCAGCTCCACCACGTCGGGGTTCTTCTTCTGGGGCATGATGCTCGAGCCCGTGGTGAAGGCGTCGGGCAGGCCCAGGAAGCCGAACTCCTCGGTGCTGTAGAGGGAGACGTCCCAGAGGAACTTCTCCAGCACGCCGCCCACGGAGGCGGCCCACTGCAGCACGGCGGCCTCGTGGCGGCCGCGGCTGTTCTGCACGTCGATGGGGCTGCGCTGGACCTTCGAGAAGCCCAGCAGCTTCGCCGTGAGCTCCCGATCGATGGGCAGGGGCACGCCGAAGCCGGCGGCCGAGCCCAGAGGGCAGCGGTCCAGGCGGCCGTGGACGCCTTGGAGGGCCTCCAGCTCCTCCAGCAGGCCCTCGGCGAAGGCCGCGGCCCAGAGGCCGAAGGTGCTGGGCATGGCCCGGCGCAGGTGGGTGTAGCCCGGCAGCGGCGTGTCCTGGTGCGTCCGGGCGAAGGCCAGGAAGGCCTCCGCCAGGTCCGCGGCCCGCAGCCCCAGGCGCAGGAGGGCGTCCCGCAGGTAGAGCCGCAGGGCCAGGATCACCTGGTCGTTCCGCGACCGGGCCAGGTGGATGCGCTGTCCGGCGGGCCCCAGCCAGCGGGTGAGGTCCGCCTCGATGGCCGTGTGGCCATCCTCCTGCTCGGGGCTGATGGGGAAGGCGCCCTGCTCGGCGAGGTTCGCGATGCGCCGCAGGGCCCGGACGAGGGCCTCCGCATCGGCGGCGGGGATGAGGCCCGTGGCGGCTAGCATCCGGGCGTGGGCCGCGCTGCCCCGGGCGTCCCAGGCCAGGAGTGCCTGGTCCGTGTCCGGGTCCTCGCCCACGGTGAAGCGGTGGATGGCGGCGTCCAGGGGCAGGTCCTTCGCCCAGAGGGTGCTACCCATGGAGCGCCTCCTTCACGGCAAGGGCCTTGAAGAAGGCGGGGGCGAGCTTCGCGTAGAAGGCGATGCCGGCCTCCAGCTCGGGGAGGGTGAGGAATTCGTCGGGCCGGTGGCTGCGGAAGGTATCGCCGGGGCCGGCCTTCACGGCGGGCACGTCGCCCAGGAAGGCCCAGTCGGACGTGGTGCCCGAGCCCACGGGGCCGGCCTTCCCGGCGGCGGCCAGGGCCGCGCGCACGATGGGGTGGTTGGGGTCGGTGCCCTTGGGCAGGTAGCGCCGGGAGTGGACGGCCACTTCGCTCTCCAGCATCCCCTGGAACTGGGCGGCCAGA
>DASVZU010000072.1:0-4137 GCA_036391515.1 Holophagaceae bacterium | reverse complement strand
GGGGCCTACGACCACTTCGTGCCCGCCGCCATCGACGCCATGGTGAGCCGCCAGGAGTGGTTCACGGCCTACACGCCCTACCAGCCCGAGATCAGCCAGGGCACCCTGCAACACATCTTCGAGTACCAGACCCTCATCTGCGACCTGACGGGCCTCGAGGTCACCAACGCCAGCCTCTACGACGGCGGCACCGCCTGCGTCGAGGCCGCGCTCATGGCCGTCCGGGTTCAGAAGAAGCGGCACACCGTGTTGGTGAGCCACGGGATCCACCCCTTCTACCGGCGCGTGCTGGAGACCAACTTCGCCCCCCACGACGACCTGAAGCTCGTGGAGGTGGCCCTCAAGGACGGCGTCACCGACACGGCGGACCTGCAGGCCAAGCTCGGCCCCGACGTGGCCGCCGTGCTGGTGGGCTACCCCAACTTCCTGGGCGCCGTGGAGGACCTCGCGGCCCTGGCCGGCCCCGTCCACGCCGCCGGCGCCCTGCTGGTGAGCGTCACCCAGGAGGCCCTGGCCTTCGGCTGGCTGGAGGCGCCTGGCAAGGTGGGCGCCGACATGGCCTGCGGCGAGGCCATGTCCTTCGGCAACAAGCCCAACTTCGGCGGCCCCTTCCTCGGTTTCCTGGCCGTGAAGGACGCCCACAAGCGCGAGATCCCCGGCCGCGTGGTGGGCCAGACGAAGGACCTGGACGGCAAGACGGGCTACGTGCTGACGCTGACCGCCCGCGAGCAGCACATCCGCCGCGACAAGGCGACCAGCAACATCTGCTCGAACCAGGGCCTCGTGGCCCTGCGGGCGAACCTCTTCCTCCAGCTGGCCGGCCCCGAGGGCCTGAAGGGCCTGGCCGCCCAGAACGCCGCCAAGGCCCAGTACCTCCGCAGCCGCCTGCTGGAGCTGCCGGACATGGCGCCCGTGGGCGACGTGCCCTTCTTCAACGAGTTCGTCCTGCGCTACTCGGGCGACATGGCCGCGCTCCAGGAGGCCTGCCTCAAGGAGAGCCTGCTGCCCGGCCTCGACCTCGGCCGCTTCTACCCCGAGTACCGGGGCTGCATCCTCTGGTGCGCCACCGAGCTCCACACCCGCCAGATGATCGAGAGCCTCGTCGAGGTCCTCGCCCACGTGCCCAGCGTCGTCGCCTAGGGAGTCCGACATGTTCCTCCGCCAGCGCGAATCCCTCTCCTTCGAGCGTTCCGTCCCCGGCAAGCGGGGCATGGACCTGCCGCGGCTCGACGTCCCCGAGGCCAAGGACACCCGGCCCGCCCACCTCAAGCGCAGCGGCTTCGACGCCCTGCCCGAGCTGAGCGAGGTGGAGGTCATCCGCCACTTCACGCGCCTCTCGAAGTGGAACTACGGCGTGGACGACGGCATCTACCCGCTCGGCTCCTGCACCATGAAGCACAACCCCCGCCTCAACGAGAAGGTGGCGGGCCAGCCCGGGTTCACCGACACCCATCCCATGGCCCCCGACGCCCTCGTCCAGGGCAACCTGGAGCTGGTCTTCACCCTCCAGGAGTGGCTGAAGGAGATCACGGGCCTGCCCGGCGTCACCCTGCAGCCCAGCGCCGGGGCTGCCGGCGAGCTCACGGGCGTCATGCTCATCCGCGCCTACCACGTGTCGAAGGGCGCCAAGCGCCGCGTCATCCTCATCCCCGACAGCGGCCACGGCACCAACCCCGCCACCGCCGCCATGGCGGGCTACGAGGTGGTGGAGCTGCCCTCCCGCCCCGACGGCACCATCAGCTTCGAGGACGTCACCGATCCCGTCACCGGCAAGGTGCGCAAGGGCCTGCAGACGCTCGTGGCCGAGCTCGGCACCGAGATCGCCGGCGCCATGATCACCAACCCGAACACGGTGGGCGTCTTCGAGTACCGCTTCAAGGAGATCTCCGACCTGCTGCACAGCGTGGACGCCCTGGTCTACATGGACGGCGCCAACATGAACGCCCTCGTGGGCGTGGCCCGGCCCGGCGACTTCGGCGTGGACGTCATGCACCTGAACCTGCACAAGACCATGTCCACGCCCCACGGCGGCGGCGGCCCCGGCGCTGGCCCCGTCTGCTGCGGCGAGAAGCTCCTGCCCTTCCTGCCCGTGCCCGTCGTCGTCCGGGACACGGTGAAGGTGGGCGAGGGCGAGGTGCCGAAGCACACCTACCGCTGGGACTGGGAGCGCCCCCAGAGCATCGGCAAGGTGCACACCTTCTTCGGCAACTTCGGCATCCTCGTGCGGGCCATGACCTACTGCCTCAGCCACGGCAGCGACGGCCTGCGCGAGGCGACGCTCCGCGCCATCGTGAACGCCAACTACATCCGGGCCCGGCTGAAGGGGGCCTACGCCCTGCACATCGACTCCCCCAGCCTGCACGAGGTGGTCTTCAGCGACACGAACCAGGCGAAGCACGATGTCCATACCCTGGACATCGCCAAGCGCCTCATCGACCACGGCTACCACCCGCCCACGATCTACTTCCCGCTCATCGTGCCCGGCGCCCTGATGATCGAGCCCACGGAGAGCGAGGACAAGGGCGAGCTAGACGCCTTCTGCGACACGCTGCTCGCCATCGCGAAGGAGGTGGAAGCGGACCCCGATGCCCTCCACCAGGCACCGACCCTGGCCCCCATGCGCCGCATGGACGAGACCACCGCCGCCCGCAAGCCCGTGCTGCGGTGGACGAAGGGCTGACCTGCCACCTGCGCACCGGAACGCGGGCCTTCCGGCCCGCGTTTTCCGTTCCGGGCCTTGCCGGCGCGACGCGGGAGGCCATCCTGGCTTCATGCTTCCCGTGCCGGTTCCCCCGTCCCTCCAGGTTCCGCCCGCGCCTCCGGCGACGACTGCCGACGCCGTGGCCGCCGCGGAGCGCGCCTTCGCCGCCGATGCCGCCCGGCGGGGCACGCCGGCGGCCTTCGTGGCGGCCTTCACGGAGGACGGCCTGGTGTTCCTGCCCGAGCCCGCGAACGCGCGGAGCTTCTACGGCGCGAAACCGGAGGATGGGAGTCTCCTGAGCTGGGAGCCGGGGTACGTGGAGATCTCCGCCAGCGGCGACTTCGCCGTGAGCACGGGCCCCTGGTCCTGGCGGCCCCGGGGCGTGGCGGCGCCCGCGGCCTCCGGCCACTTCCTGTCCCTGTGGGTGCGCCGGGAGGGGCGCTGGCAGGTGCGCCTGGACATCGGCGTCCCCCATCCCCCCCAGGCGGGATCGCCTCTGCGGCTGCGGGACCCCGCGCCCGCCGCCTTGCCCCCGGAGGGACCGGAGTCGGCCTGGGCGGCCTTCGACGCGGCGGCCGGCCGGGACCTGGCCGGGGCGCTGGCAGCCGCCGCTGCGACGGACCTCCGCCTCTACCGGAAGGGGCGGGCAGTGGCGCCGGGCAACCTCCCGGAACGGACCTCGGAGGAAGGCGGTGCCGCAGTCTGGGTATCGCAGGGGCGGGAGGTGGCGGCCAGCCGGGACCTGGCCTTCCGCTGGGGCCGCCGGACCCGCGCCGGCGCCGGGACCGAGGTCCTGCAGGTCTGGCGCCGCGAGGGTGAGGCCTGGCGGCTGGCCATGGACCTGGCGCTTCCCCTGCCCGGCCCCTGAATCCCGAGGGTGGGTGACCGGGACCGCGGTGACTGCCGCGGGAGCCGGCCACCCGCCGTCCCCGGATCAGTCCTCTCCCTGGGCCTTGGTCCAGCCGGGCGCCCCGTCCAGGCGCTCCAGCTTCTCCAGGTGCATCCAGCGACGGCCCTCGGAGGCGGCCGCCGCCAGGGCGAAGATGGCGCGGTCGTCGACCTGCTGGCCCTCGCGCACCACGAAGCGGCAGCGCCAGTGGTCCACGCAGTCGGGCAGGGTGCCGGGATCGGGATGCACCCGGGTGCCGCGGTTGCTGATCATCTTCAGGCGGAAGGGCGTCGCCTCGGCCACCTGCTCCAGGGCCCGGCCGATCTCGGAGGGGCTTTCGGCGGACTCCAGGAAGACGTCCACGCCGGCGAGCTCGCGGGTCTCGGGGCGCACGAAGTCGAGGCGGGGCGAGACGTTGGGGATCTGGAGGCGCTCGTGATGGCGCACCTTCCAGCCCGCGGCCTCGCGGCCCAGGTTGCCGATGATGCGGTCGGCGAAGGCGCGGGTGCCGAGGCTCCCGGCCACCGCCACGTCGCGGGTGTGGGCG
>DASVZU010000071.1:0-13239 GCA_036391515.1 Holophagaceae bacterium | reverse complement strand
GGCTACGCCGACCCCGCGGCCCCCGAGAACCAGCTCGCCACCGAGCGGGCCCCGGTGTCTGAGTTCGCGCGGTTTCACCAGGACTGAAAATAGCGGAGCACAGGGGACGCAGAGGACTCAGAGAAAAGCCAAGCGGGTTCTTCTCTGTGTCCTCTGCGGGATCTCTGTGTCCTCTGTGTTCCGCTGTTCGGTCCTCTCCGGGCCCCCTACTGCGGCGGGTAGTCCCTGGCGGTCTCGCGGCCGGAGAGGACGCGGAGGGCACCCTTGGCGAGGGCGCCCATCTCGTTCTCGCCGGGATACACCTGCACGGGGCAGCCCAGGGCCGAGGTGAGCCGGCGCAGCTCGCCCACCAGCTTCTGTGAGCGGGCCAGGCCGCCCGTCAGGAGGATGGCGTCCACGGGCTCGCCCCCGAAGGCGGGCACCAGGGCCGAGATGGCCTTGGCGATCTGGTAGGCCATGGCGTCGAAGACCAGCTCCGCCTCGGCGTCCCCGGCCGACACGCGCCGCTCCACCTCGCGCATGTCCGAGGTGCCCAGCAGGTCGATGAGTCCGCCCCGGCCCTTGTTGAGGGACTTCAGTTCCGCCTTGGTGTACTTGCCCGAGAAGCAGAGGTCGATGAGCTGGCCCGCCGGCAGGGTGCCCGTGCGCTGGGGCGAGAACGGGCCCTCCCCGTCCAGGCCGTTGTTCACGTCGATGTAGCGGCCCCGGCAGTGGGCGCCCACGGTGATGCCGCCGCCCATGTGGGCCACCACGACGTTGACCCGCTCGTAGAAGGTTTCGTGCTCCTCGGCGTAGCGGCGGGCCGTGGCGATCTGGTTCAGGGCATGGCTGATCACCCGGCGCGGCAGCTCCTTCAGGCCGGAGATCTTCACCTTGGGATCGGCCTCGTCCACCACCACGGGATCCACGATGTAGGCAGGTTTGGCTGTTCCCGCCACCAGCTCGGCCGCGATGAGGGCGCCCAGGTTGGAGGCGTGCTCGCCCCGGGCCCCGGCCTTCAGGTCGGCCAGCATGGCTGGTCCCACGTTCCAGGTTCCGTGCGGGATGGGCCGCAGCAGGCCGCCCCGGCCGGAGACGGCGTCGAGGTCATCCAGGGAAAGCCCCTTCTCCGCCAGGAACCGCAGCACCGCCTCCTTCCGGAAGGCGAACTGGGCGGTGATGGGCTTGCCTTCGAAGGCCTTCAGGTCCTCCGCCGGATGCTGGAGCTCCTCGGTGAAGCGCTCCTCGTCGCCTTCGAACACCGAGGTCTTCGTCGAGGTGGAGCCGGGGTTCAGCACCAGCACGCGGTGGCGGCGGAAGAAGGTGTCCCTGGGGGTGCGCTTCCACTCGCCGTAGGCGTGCAGCCGCATGACCGAGGCCTTCACGGCCAGGCGGATGTCCTCGGGCGTGCAGTCCATGGGCAAGTCCACGCCCTGGAACCAGAGGCCGAACATCACGGGGAACTTGCGGGCCTCCGGGAAGCGGGTGGCATAGAGGTGGTAGAGCAGGTTCCCCATGTCCAGGTTGGGGCACACGATCACGTTGGGGCCGCCCTCCCAGGGCAGGCCGTCCGCGTGATAGAGGTCGGCGGAGCGCCGCGAGAGGGCCACGCTCACCTTCACCTCGCCGCGGATGTGGATGCTGCGGTAGCGCTCCGCATGGCGGATCCGCTCCTCGAGGATCTCCGGCACCAGTTCGGCGGCCTGGCGCACCACCTCCGGCGAGGGTCCCTCGTCGCTGCCGCGGTTGGAGTAGGACACCATGGCGCACCGGATCTCCGGCAGCACGTCCTCGGGGATGAGGTCGCGGGCCACGGCGCAGGTGCCCACGGCCACCTCGGCCAGGGTGCGGGGCGTCATGGTCGCATTCACGCCCACATCGCCGAACACCACGATGTTGTGGGGATAGACGTCATCGGGATGGCTGTCGGGAAGCACGAAGACGCCGGCCTCGCAGGCGACGCTGCGCTGGGTCAGCAGCTCGACCATGGGCCGGAAGAAGGCCCTGGGCTCGTGGGTGGCGCCCCCCACCACCATGTCGGCGTGGCCCTGCTTCACCGCCCAGATGCCGAAGCGGCCGGGCTCGGCCACGAGGCAGCGGGCCTGGTCGAGGTCCATGGGGCGGCCCTTCGCCTGGGCGAAGGCCAGGCAGGCCGAGGCGAACTCCTCCAGCAGGTCGGGACGGGAGGCCGGATCCACGAAGGCGCTCTCGGACAGCGTGTACTCCACCCGGTCCCGGCCCAGGCGGGCGGCTTCTCCCTCCGCCAGGGCGCGGACCTCCGCCTCCGGGGCCAGGAAGACGGGCCGGATGAACCGGCCCAGATGGCACACGGCCTCCAGGGTCCGGGGGTCCAGCGCCTCCGGGAACACCACCGTGGGGCGGTTCCGGGGCGCGGCCAGCAGACGGCTGTCGAGAGAGGCTTCGATGTCAAACATGGGACTCCGGGGGCGAGGGCTCCGGGCGGGAGCGGAGCTGCGGGCCTGCCAGGGCGGAAGTTTACCAGGGCTCCAAGGCACCACGCCCCATGATGGCCATCACAAAGGGTCGCGCGGGAAGCCCGTCGGCATTACATTTCAAATATCACAACCAGGAGGTATCCTATGCCAAGGTGTGCCTCCCCCGCCGAAGCCGTCGCCTGCGTCCAGTCCGGCCAGCGGGTGTTCATCCACGGCGCCGCCGCCACCCCGAGCGTGCTGGTGGATGCCCTGGTGGCCCAGGCTGACCGCCTCCGGGACGTGGAACTCATCCACATCCACGTGACGGGGGGCGCGGTCTATGCCCGGCCCGAGTATGCCCGCAGTTTTCGCGTGGCCAACCTCTTCGTCGGGCACAACATGCGCCCTTTCGTCGGCTCCCCCCGCGTGGACTACCTGCCTTGTTTCCTCTCCGAGATTCCGAACCTCTTCCGCTCCGGGCGCCGCCCCCTTGACGTGGCGCTGCTCCACGTTTCCCCCCCGGACGAGCACGGATTCTGCACCCTGGGCACGAGTGTGGATGTGGCGAAGGCCGCGGCGGACACAGCCCCCATCCTGGTGGCCCAGGTGAACCCCCGCATGCCCCGCGTGCACGGCGACGGGTTCATCCACATCAGCCGCATCCACCACTGGGTGGAGGTGGATGCCCCGATCCCGGAGTTCCCCCAGCCCCCCACCGGGCCGGAGGAGGCCGCCATCGGACGGTACGCCGCCCAGATCATCGAGGACGGCGCCACCCTCCAGATGGGCATCGGGGCGGTGCCGGACGCAGTCCTATCGGCCCTGTCGAACCACCGGCACCTGGGCATCCACACCGAGCTCATGTCGGACGGCGTGCTGGGGCTCCTCCAGAGCGGGGCCATCGACAACACGCAGAAGAAGATCCACCCCGGCAAGATCGTGGTCGGCTTCGTCACCGGAACCCGGCGGATCTACGATTTCATCGACGACAACCCGCAGGTGGCGATGCTCGACATCGCCTACATCAACAACCCCACGATCATCGCCCGCAATCCGAAGGTGACCGCCATCAACAGCGCCGTGGAGATCGACCTCACGGGCCAGGTCTGCGCCGATTCGGTGGGCCACCGGATCATCTCGGGCGTGGGCGGCCAGATGGACTTCATCCGCGGGGCCTCCCTCTCCGTCGGAGGCAAGCCGATCATCGCCCTGCCCAGCCGCACGAAGAAGGGGGAGACCCGCATCGTGCCCACCCTGAAGCCCGGCGCGGGCGTGGTCACCACCCGGCAGCATGTCCACTACGTCATCACCGAGTACGGCATCGCCGATCTCTACGGCAAGACCCTCCACGAGCGGGCCCGTTCCCTCATCGAGATCGCCCACCCGGACGACCGGGAGATGCTGGCGCAGGCCTGGTGCGAGCTGGCGAACTGCGAATGACTACCGGTCGGAGAGCTCGGCCCGCTCCACCCACACCACCTCGCAGCTGCCATCGCCGGTATCGGTCCGGCTCAGGCTGCTCACCCAGTGCCAGTCGTCGGGGCCGTCCGCCCGCACCAGCTGGCCCTCCAGGTGGACGATCTGGCCGGGCTTGGCACGGGTGAGACGATGGGCCACCCACTCCGTGGCCGGGATCATGTGCATGTTGGCGCTGTGGCTGGAGATCTCGCCGGCCGGGATGGGCAGCTGGGCCGAATGCCAGTAGTACCAGCGGTCGCTCTGCCGGATGGAGACCGCGTCCAGCACCCGGGAATCCGACATGGGCCCCCAGCCCAGGGCCAGGTCCACGGGGGAGAGCTGGGCCGCCCGGTCGAAGCGGTAGCGCTCGGCGCCCAGAACCCGGGCGCGGATCTCGAAGCGGGCCAGCGGGGTCAGCATATGCTCCCGGAACTGCCAGGGTTCGGTCCGATCCGGGGACGCCTGCACCGGATCGGCCGGTGCGAGCACCCCGGGGGGATGGGCCACGGGCCGGCCGTTCCACCACCACATGCCCGCCGCCAAACCCGGCAGGACGAGAAGCACCGTGCCCGTCCGTTCCCTGATCCAGTCCGCCCACATGCCCATGCCTCCAGGATGGGGCCGCCCCCTCCCTCCCGGGAACGAAATGGTGATGCCGGTCACGGCGTGCTCATGGCGGCAGCCTATGTTCGCAGCCTTCGATGATCCTTGCCGCCCGCCGATCCGCCCGCCCGTTCCCACCGGAACCGGCCGGGGCCCCGGCGCCTGGCGGCCCCCTCTGGATCGGCCGGAGCGGCGGGACGGCGCCCGACTCCGGTATCCTTCCCGGATCCCGTCCCCTGGAGTCCCCATGGACCTCGCCTGGTTCGCCGGCAACCCCGGCCTGACCCTCCTCATCCTCTTCCTGGCCGTCTTCGCCGCGGTCCTCCTCTCGAAGTGGATCCGCTACATCCCCAACAACCGGGTGGGCATCGTCGAGAAGCTGATCAGCGGGAAGGGGTCCGTGAAGACCGGCCTCATTGCGCTGAACGGCGAGGCGGGCTTCCAGCCCAGCCTGCTGCGCGGCGGCTGGCACCTGCTCACGCCCTTCCAGTACCGCATCCACAAGATGCCGCTGGTGACCATCCCCCAGGGGAAGATCGGCTACGTCTTCGCCCGCGACGGCAAGGACCTGCCTCCCACCCAGGCCCTGGCGAGCAACGCCCGCGGCGCCGACTTCCAGGACGTGGTGGCCTTCCTCCAGAACGGCGGCCAGAAGGGCCCCCAGCGCCAGATCCTGCGCGAAGGCATCTACGCCATCAATCTCGCCCAGTTCGTGGTGCTCACCGAGGACCAGATCTACTACCTGCCCCTGGACCGGAGCGAGCTGGAGACCTTCCAGAAGATGAGCGCCATCATCGCCGAGCGCGCGGGCTGGCGCCCCGTCATCATCCGCGGCGCCGATGACGCCGTGGGCATCGTGACCGTCCAGGACGGTCCCAGCCTGGCCAGCGGCGAGATCATCGCGCCCACGGTGGGCGAGGACCCGCACCAGGCCGCCACCTACCACAACAACTTCCAGGACGCCGACAAGTTCCTCGCCGCTGGCGGGCAGCGCGGGCGCCAGCACCAGGTGCTCGTGGAAGGCACCTACTACATCAACCGCCTCTTCGCCACGGTGGAGCTGATCCCCAAGACCATCGTGGAGGTGGGCACCGTCGGCGTGGTGGTGAGCTACACCGGGGCCAAGGGCGCCGACATCAGCGGCCAGGAGTACCGCCACGGCGAGCTGGTGGCCAGCGGCCAGCGTGGTGTGTGGTCCGATCCCCTGCTGCCCGGCAAGTACGCCTTCAACACTTACGCCGGCAAGGTGCTGATGGTCCCCACCACCAACTTCATCCTGAAGTGGTCCCGGGGGGACGTCGGCGCCCACAAGTTCGACGAAAACCTCACCGAGGTGAGCCTCATCACCAAGGACGCCTTCGAGCCCAGCCTGCCACTCTCCGTGGTGGTCCACATCGACTACCGCAAGGCCCCCCTGGTCATCCAGCGCTTCGGTGACATCAAGAAGCTGGTGGAGCAGACCCTCGATCCCATGGTCAGCGCCTACTTCAAGAACATCGGCCAGACCCGCACGCTCATCCAGCTCATCCAGGACCGCAGCGCCATCCAGGAGCAGAGCGGCGTCCAGATGAAGGAGAAGTTCGCCCAGTACAACCTGGAGCTCCAGGAGGTGCTCATCGGCACGCCCACCAGCGGCGCGCCCGGCGGGCAGATCGAGCAGATCCTCGTGCAGCTCCGCAGCCGCCAGATCGCCGACGAGCAGGTGGAGACCTACGGCCGCCAGCAGAGCGCGGCCGTCAAGGAGCGGGAGCTGCGCGAAGCCGAGGCCCGGGCCAAGCAGCAGACCCTGCTCACCGAATCCGCCATCGGCATCGAGGTGCAGAGCAACCAGGGCAAGGCCGAATACGCCAAGGCCCAGCAGCAGGCCGCCCAGATCCAGACCCTGGCGGGCGCCGAGGCAGAGAAGGTGCGCCTCATGGGCGAGGGCGAGGCCAAGCGCATCAAGGTGATGGCCGAGGCCCAGGCCGAGCAGGCTGCCCGGGTGGGCATCGCCCAGGCCATGGCCATCGAGGAGCAGGTGAAGGCCTATGGCGGTCCCCAGTTTCAGCTCGTCCAGCAGGTCATGAGCCGCTTCGCCGAGGCCATCGAGAAGTCCCAGGTGGACGTGGTGCCGAAGATCCAGATGGCCGGGGGCCAGGGGGGCGGCAGCCTCATCGAGAGCCTCCTGGGCCTCCTCCTCAGCGAGAAGGCCGGCCAGCTCGCCGGCGTGGCCACGGCGACGCCCAACCCCGAGGCCGAGGCCCTGAAGGCTGCGCTGCGGAGGGACCTCGGGAAGTAGGCCGGCCCTGGAGGGCGGCCCGCGGGCTACTTCGCGGGCTGCTCTTCCAGCAGGGCGTCCACCACCCTCTCCACGTAGTCCGGCCGAATGCCGAGGGCACGCACGAGGCCGTTCCGGTCGATGACGGCATAGGTGGGCCACCACTGGACGTTCCAGGCCGAGGTGGTGGCGGCGGAGGCCCGGGCCGTGGGGTAGGCCAGCCCCGTGGCCTGGGCCACGTCCGCCATCCGCTCCTCGCCCCGGCCGCTCCCGCAGGCGCCGATCACCAGCACCCCCTGCCCCGCGTACTTCCGGGCCAGCTCGTTGTTGTGGGGGATGGAGGCCCGGCAAGGCCCGCACCAGGTGGCCCAGAAATCCACCACCACGATCCTCCCCTTCATGGCCTCCGGCTTCACTTCGCCGTTCAGCCAACCGGACAGGTTCAGGGCCGGGGCGGGCCGGCCGAGCATGGGCGCGTGGGCGGACCAGCCGCTCTCCAGCCAATGGCCCTCCGTGGCCAGGGCAGCTACCTTCGGGTTCTGGCCTGCGGCCAGCAGTCCGGGCAGGAGCAGGGCGAAGCTGAGGGCACGGCCACGCATGGGGGACTCCGGGGAACGGCCCAGCATACCCGGGACGGGCCGCACCCAGGGTTACACTGGCCCCATGTCCGACGCCCCGCTCCAGGCCCTCCTCGACGCCGCCCGCGCCCTCCACGCCCGGGGCCTGCTGGCGGCCGGGGACGGCAACCTCTCCGTGCGGCTCGACGACGGCCGCATCGCCATGACGCCGCGCGGTGTGCCCAAGGCCCAGGTGCAACTGGGGGACCTGGCCTTCCTCGCCCTGGATGGGACGGTCCTCTCGGGAAACCCCAGCAGCGAGCGGGCCATGCACCTGGCCGTGTACCGCGCCGTGCCCGGGGCCCGGGCCGTGGTCCACGCTCATCCGCCCACGGCCATCGCCTGGTCCCTGGCCCGACCCGAGCTCGGGGAGCTGCCTTCGGACAGCCTGCCCGAGGTGATCCTGGCCGCTGGCCGCATCCCCATCGTGCCCATGGCCATCCCCGGCACCGAGGCCATGGGCGCGGCTCTTGTGCCTTTCCTGCCTGCCCACCGCCTGATGATCCTCTCCCGCCACGGCGGCCTCGCCTGGGGCGAGTCCGTGCAGGAGGCCGCCGGGGGGATGGAGCGCCTGGAGCAGGTGGCCGAGATCCTCTGGAAGGCCGAGGCCCTCGGCGGCGCCAAGCCCCTGGCGGCCTCCGAGCTGGACGAGCTCCGGGCCCTTCGGGAAAAGCTCGGCCCCAGGCTGATCTGAGGACAGGCATGAAAGAAAGCACCGACTGCCGCAGAGAGCACAGGGAAAGTCCTTCAGCTTTTCCTCTGCGTTCTCCGCGTTCTCTGTGGTGAATCCGCCCTCTGTTGCTCACGCCATGCCTGGACACGCCCCATGAACCCCTTCGAATCCCTCGGCCTGAGACACGACGGACGCACCCTGTGGGTGCTGGACCAGACGCAGCTTCCGGATGCGGAGGTGTGGCTGGACGGCAGCGATCCGGAGGCCATGGTCGGCCTCATCCGGCGCCTGGCTGTGCGGGGCGCGCCGCTCATCGGCGTGGCGGCGGCGGCCTCCCTGGCCACCTTCGCGGAGCGGGGCGCCTCCGCGGCTGAGTACGCCACCGCCTGTGCGGCCCTGCGGGCGGCCCGCCCCACGGCCGTGAACCTCATGTGGGCCATGGACCGCATGAAGCGAGCCGCCGGCCCGGTGGCCGAGGCGGAGGCCATCTTCGCGGAGGACGTGCGCCTCTGCGAGGGCATGGCCCAGCACGGCGCCGCCCTCATCCAGGATGGCGAGGGGATCCTCACCCACTGCAACACCGGCGGCCTGGCCACGGCGGGCATCGGCACGGCCCTGGGCGTCATCCGGCGGGCCTTCGAGCAGGGCAAGCGCATCCACATCTACGCCGACGAGACGCGGCCCCTGCTCCAGGGCGGGCGCCTCACGGCCTGGGAGCTGAAGAAGCTGGGCATCCCGTCCACCCTCATCACCGACAGCATGGCAGCCTTGCTGCTCCGCGACCGGAAGGTGCAGCGGGTGCTGGTGGGCTCGGACCGCGTGGCCGCCAATGGCGACTTCGCCAACAAGGTGGGCACCTACGGCCTAGCCGTTCAGGCCCGCTTTCACGGGGTCCCCTTCCATCCCGTGGCCCCCTTCTCCACCGTGGACCTGGCCTGCCCGGAGGGCGCCGCCATCCCCATCGAGCTTCGAGATCCCTCGGAAGTGCGCGGCTACGGCTCCTGGCGCTGGGCTCCCGAAGGCATGCCCGCCTGGAACCCCAGCTTCGACGTCACCCCCGTGGACCTCGTCACCAGCCTCGTGCTGGACCGCGGGGTGTTCACGGCCGCCGAACTCAGGGCCGGGGCTCTCCTCACGATGTAGTGCCGGTTCTTTCCACTTCTGCTTCAATGGCTCAAGGACATTCGAGCATTGGAGATTCTATGCCTCCGAGACCCTCCCTCCGGGTGGGATCCACCCTCCTGGCTGGGGCCCTGGCCAGCCTTCTTGCGGCCCGGGAGCCGCCCCCGAAGCCGCCGGAGTCCTGGGCGGCGGAGTCCCGCCCGGTGGCGGTCTCGCGCACGCCGGGCCAGGTGGAGGTCTTCGACGAGGAGGACATCCTCCGCTCCGGCGCCCGCACCCTCGGCGAGTTCCTTATCCGCGAGCTGCCCTCCCAGGTCCAGAGCGAGGGCGGACCCGGCCTGCCCACCCGCGTCTACCTGGGCGGCAGCCGGCCCCAGGACACCGTGGTGATGGTGGACGGGCTCCCGCTCACGGACCCCGGCCGCGTGGGCCAGGATCTCAGCGAAGTCCCTCTTCTGGGCATCACCCGAATCGAGGTCATCACCGGCTCCCCTGGCGCGGGCATCGCGGGCCAGGGGGGCACCATCGCCCTGTTCACGGGCCGGCCGGTCCGTGCGGGCGCCTCGGGCGACGTGGCCGGGTTGGGCGGCGACAACGGGCAGGGCCAGGGCACGGCCACGCCGGGCTACGCCTGGGACGGCGGCTACCTGCGCGCGGGGAACCTCAGCGCGGAGGCCCACCAGGCCACCGACACGGACCGCCCCTACCGGCAGGTCTCCAACTTCCTCGCGGCCAGCCAGGCCTGGGGCTCGGCGGTCTGGCGCCTCGGCTGGCGGGGCACCGCCTTCGGCGTGCCCCAGCCCTACCAGGACGATTCCCTCGCCCTCCGGACCTACAACCCGGCGCGGGAGAGCCGCCAGCGCAGCGACGCCGGCCAGCTCCGGGTGGACTGGGACCTGGCGCCGGGCTGGCGCCTGGAGACCAGCCTCGGCCTGGCCCGGTTCCGGCACGAGCAGCCCGGATCCGGGACCGATGTGGCCACCCGGTTCGAAGGGCGCGATACCCGGTTCCAGACGGTGCTGCAGGTGACCACGGGCGGGCGCTCGAGCCTGGGCCTCCGCCTGGACGCCCAGGACACGCGCCAGGACGGCGGCGTGGATCCTGTGCTCCTGGGCTCGATCCGGGGCATCCAGGTGGGCCTCGGGCTCGAGTGGACCTTCGAGCCCGTTCCGGGCCTGCGCCTCCTGGGCCAAGCCCGCGCCACCCGGGATCGGCAGTCCCTGGCCCTCGGCGCCCCTGACAACGACGTGCTCAGCGCCTCGGGCTACAACCTGCGGCTGGGCTTCAACCAGGAGCTGCCCGGCGGCCTCCGGATCTACGGCGCCGGCGGCGGGGGCCGGACGGCCCCCGCCTTGCTCGATCAGCTCCGCAACGGCCAGGTGGCGGGCGCTCCGGCCCTCGGCATGGAACGGACCACCTCCCTGCAGCTTGGCCTCGGCTGGGGACGGGGCAGCTGGTACGGGCGGATCGAGAGCCGCCAACAGGCCGGGCGGGACCTGGTGGGCGTCTCGGGCTCCTCCTTCGCGAACCAGGACCGCGTCCGGGTGCGCGGCACCAATGCGGCCCTCGGCTGGCGCGCCGCGAAGCGGCTCGGCGTGGAGGGCTTCGCCGGGATCCAGGAGGCCCGCGACCTCAACGCCCCCGACGGGCAGCAGTTCAGCACCGCCGCGGTCCAGCGGCGCCCCTTCTCGTCCCACGGGCTGAGGGGCTTCGCCGGCTGGGGCCCCGTCCGGACCGAGGTCCACTACACCCTGCAGGGCAACCAGTACTCCTCCTTCGGCAGCGGCGGGGGGCGGGCGGCGGCCAACGGCCTGCCTCCGCTCATCCAGGCCACCCATGTGGTCTACCGGACGGTGGGAATGTCCGCCATCCTCCAGGCCGGCCCGCACTGGATGCTCATCCTGCGGGGCGAGAACCTGCTCCAGCCCAGGACGACTCCCGACCAGTGGCTGGCCCTCCAGCGGGAGGGCCAGGACGACGCCTACGTCGTGGACGGCTACCCCGCCGCTCCGCCCAGCTGGTCCATGGAGGCGAGATACCGGTTCTAGCCCCGCGCCGCCGGGGCGTTGGTCTTGGTGGCGAAGCCCTCGGGGGGATAGATGTAGTCGAGGTCGAAGCAGGCGGTGCAGAAGTCCTGGCGGCGGCCGGGCAGCAGGCCTTCGAAATCCTCCACCTCCAGCCACCGGAGGCTGTCGGCGCCGAGATACTCGCGGATCTCCGCCTCCGTCATCCGGTTGGCGATGAGTTCCTCGCGGGTGGGGGTGTCGATGCCGTAGAAGCAGGGACCGATCACCTTCGGTGAGCCGATGCGGACGTGGATCTCCTTCGCCCCGGCGGAACGCAGCATGCGCACCAGCTTGCGCAGGCTCGTGCCCCGCACGATGGAGTCGTCGATGAGCACCACGCGGCGGCCCGGAAAGAAATCCGGCAGCGGGTTGAACTTCTGCTTTACGCCTTCGTCGCGGCTGGCCTGGGTGGGCTTGATGAAGGTCCGGCCCACGTAGTGGTTGCGCAGCAGGCCCATGCCGAACTCAGCCTTCTTCGCCTTCGCGTAGCCCAGGGCGATGAAATTGGAGGAGTCCGGCACCGGCATCACCACCAGGTCGTCGCCGTTGGCCAGTTCCGAATCCTTGGCGGCCATGGAGGCTCCGATGCGCTCCCGGGTCCGGTAGACGGATTCGCCGAAGATGGTGCTGTCGGGACGGGAGAAGTAGATCAGCTCGAACACGCAGTGCCGCGGGGCCAGCGGCGCGTGCGCCACGGTGGCGATGGGCTTCCCCTTCTCCAGGCGGAGGATCTCGCCGGGCTTCACCTCCCGGATGCGGCGTGCGCCGATGATGCCGAAGCCGCAGCACTCCGAGGCGAAGACCGTGCCCTCGCTGGGCAGTTCCCCGTCGCCGTCGCCCCCGAGGTGCCCCATCACGAAGGGGCGGAAGCCGTGGGGATCCCGGAAGGCGTAGAGCCGGTCCTTGTACATCAGCACCGTGGAGAAGGCGCCCTTGAGCTCGGCCTGCACCCGGGCGATGGCCGTCTCGATGGCCAGGCCGTCGCGCACATGGTAGAGGGCGATGAGCCGGCCGATGAGCTCGGCGTCGTTGTCGCTCTTGAAGACGACGCCCTCGCGTTCCATGCGGGCGCGAACCTCGCCGTAGTTGATGAGGTCACCGTTGGAGGCAATGGCCATGACTGGCCCTTCCGCCAGCTCGATGGCATGGGGCTGCGCGTTCACCTCGTCGCTGCAGCCCGCGGTGGGATAGCGCACATGGCCGATGGCGGTCAGGCCCGAGAGGCGCGCCTGGACCTCCTCGTCCAGCACCTGCTTCACCAGGCCCATGCCCTTGTGGGCCACCACGCGCCCGGCCGAATCCCGGGCCGCGGCGCCGCAGCTCTCCTGACCCCGGTGCTGGATGGCGAAGAGGATGGAGGAGACCAGCGACGAGGCGCCCTCGGCTTCAAACACACCTGCAATGCCACACACGCTCGGCCTCCCGGGGACGGACCGCCTCGGCACCCGGGATCAGGGCCTGACGGAGCGTCCAGGATACCAAGCCGGGCCGATCAATGCCCCCGGCCGCTCAACGCCTGGAGGCTCACGCCCAGCACGATGACCCCGAGGGCCACCCAGCGCATGGGGGTCATGGCCTCGCCCAGGAAGGCGCGGGCCATCAGGGCGTTGGCGATGAAGCCGAGCGCCAGGAAGGGGTAGGCGTAGTTGACCTGGACGAGGCTGAGGGCCCCCAGCCACACCACCACGCTCACGGCGTAGCAGGCGAGGCCCGCCAGCACCCAGGGCTCCAGCATCAGGCGGACCAGGGGGCCCGCGGCCAGCTGCATGCCGCCTGCGGCCTGGAGGCCCTTCTTCAGGCAGATCTGCGCCAGGGCGTTCAGCAGCACGCCGGCGAGGATGAGGGGGATGGCCTTCACATTCGGGCTCACGCGGATCTCCGGGTCAGTTCGGTTTCTTCTTGAGGAGGAGGATCTCGCCGCCGCCCGTGGGCACGGCCAGCAGCACCTCGAAGCGGTCCCGCAGGGCCGGCGTCATGCCCCAGGCATCCTGCTCCCACTCGTCGCGCTGGGCCACCAGCCGGGCCTCGG
>DASVZU010000070.1:0-1598 GCA_036391515.1 Holophagaceae bacterium | reverse complement strand
CCGCCCGCGGCCGAGGGCCCAAAGAGCAGGCAGACCTGGGGCACCAGGCCCGAGAGGGCCACCTCCATGTGGAAGATGGTGCCGGCGTGGCGGCGGCCCGGGAACATGTCCAGCTGGTCGGTGATCCGGGCGCCGGCACTGTCCACCAGGTAGAGCATGGGGATGCGCTGGCGGAGCGCCACCTCCTGGATGCGGATGATCTTCTCCACCGTGCGCGCCCCCCAGCTGCCGGCCTTGATGGTGGAGTCGTTGGCCATGAGGGCCACGGGCCGCCCGTTCACCAGGGCCGTGCCCGTCACCACGCCGTCGGCGGGCAGATCCTTGTGGAGCGCGTTGGCGAAGAGGCCGTCCTCCACGAAGGACCCCTCGTCCACCAGCAGGCGGATGCGCTCGCGGGCGAAGAGCTTGCCGGACTCGGCGTTCTTCTCGTGGGCCTTGGGGGCCCCGCCCTTCTTGATGCGTTCGGCTTCCGCGTGGAACTGGTCGAGCTGCATGGGGACCTCGGGAGGATCCTCCAGCTTCTCACGACCGCGTCACCCCTCGACAGAGGCGGGGCTTCAGTTCCAGACCCCCCAGGCGGGAGGCAGGGGCACCTTCCCGTATGCCACCTCCGCCAAGCCGTACACGAACGTGCTTCCATCGGGCTGGAGCCCCAGGAAGGGCAGCCAGGCCCCCGATTCAAGGTTGTCCTGGACCCGGCATCCGTTCTCATCGGGGTTCCAGTTTTCCAGGAGCCTGGAGGCCTTCGGGCCATCACCGCCGCCGAACACCAGGATCAGACCTGTCGGGATCTGGATGGCCGCGTGGCCCTCCCGCGGCGCGACGAGGTTCCCACCTGGGCTCGAGACCCCGGTGGCGAGGCTGATCCGCTCCACGGAGGCGAGGGCGCCCCCGGTGCCCCGTCCCCCGATCACGATCGCTTCCGCGTCGTTCCACAGGAGGGTGGCGGTGCAGCGGGACCTCGCCTGGCGGAGCTTCCCGAAGGGGGTCAGGCCATTCGAACGGGGATCGAACTGCCAGATGAGGGGCTGCGGCCGCCCGGCCAGTTCCCCGCCGACGATCAGCACCTGGCCAGTCCTCCGCGTCAGGGCGGCAGCGTGGGCCGGCCAGGCCCGGCGGTCCAGCACCGTGAAGGCTCCGGAGGTCGCATCGAACACCTCCAGCCCGCAGGCCGTCCCGTCCGGCTCGGTCCCTCCCAGGAGCAGCGCCCGTTCCCCGGGGAGGGCCTGCATCAGACCTCCGATGTGGGCCCAGCGGGCCTCCCCGACCTTCCAGGCGGCCTTCCGCTCCACGTCCAGCCGTTCCGCCACCCGGACCGCGCTCCGGCCGTCGCTCCCGATCCCTCCTGCCACCAGGAGGGTCCCGTCCGTCAGCCTCGCGGCGAGGCACCGCGCCCGGGGAACCTGGAGGCGCAGCAGGGGGTTCAGCCCCTTGGCGGCCAGGTCCAGGCGCAGCACCTGCGTCGAGGCAGCCTTCCCATCCCATCCTCCCAGGATCAGGTACGCCTCGGCGCCGGCCTGGACCGGGGTCGCCCCGATCAGATCCTCCTTCGGGGCATCCTCGGGTTTCAGGATCCCGCTCACCGAAGGGGTCACCAC
>DASVZU010000069.1:0-5299 GCA_036391515.1 Holophagaceae bacterium | reverse complement strand
GACCTCGGCGCCAAGAAGCACAACGAGAAGCGGGTCCTCTCCGTGAACCTCTACTTCATGGCGCGGGCCGCGGCGCGGCTGGGCGCCGCCGCCGAAGCCCAGCAGCTGGTGGATCTCGCGGACCGCCTGCACCCCGGCAAGCGGCGGGTGGCGCAGCAGGATCCGATCTTCCGCTGAGCGGAAGATCCTACCGGCCCTCGGCGACCAGCGCCTGGATGCGGCGGCGGACCTCCTCCGCCAGGACATCCCGTTCCGGGTAGGCCGTGGCATCCACTGGCGCGCCCACGCGCACCTCGTAGCGGCCGGGACGGATCAGGGCGCTCCCGCGGGGCAGCACCTGGAACCCCCCCAGGGTCGCCAGGGGCACGATGGGGACGCCGGCCTCCTGCGCCAGGGCGAAGCCGCCCTTCTTGAACGGCAGCATCTGGCCCGAGGGGCTGCGGGTGCCCTCCGGGAAGATGACCACGCTCTTGCCGCCGCGGATCTCCAGGGCCGCCGCGTGGATGCTCCGGATGGCCCGGTCCCGGTCGCGGCGGTCGATGAAGATGACGCCCGCCACCATGGCCGCCCAGCCGACGAAAGGAATGTACTTCACCTCCTTCTTGGCGATGTACACCGCGGGAAGGGGCAGGACGCCGATGAGCACCGGGGGATCGAGCTGGCTCTCGTGGTTGGACATGAAGATCACCGGCTGGCGCCCCTCCCGGATGTCCGCCGGAAGCTGCTCCCATCCGTGGAGGGTGATGGGCACGCCGCAGAACCAGCCGACGCTCCGGGCGTACCAGGGGCCCACGGTGAAGAAGGCGCGCCGGGGCCCGAGGAAGGGGATGGCCAGGAGGATGCCGAGGACGGTGCAGGGGACCATGAAGCCCGCCCAGACCGCCATCACAAATCCGCCAAGCCCGGTGTTCCGCCAGTTGGCCACGCGTCCCCCCCTGTGGTATCCAGGCTATCAAGGCAGGGAGGTTCCCGTGGGCATCACCGATCGGATCCTGGAGGATCATGCGTCCCGGAAGGACCACGACGGCGTGGCCTGGTTCACCGAGGGCGATCTGGCCCGGCTGGGCATCCATGACCGCCTCTTCACGGTCATGCAGACCGTGCAGCACACCCTGAAGCTGCGCCGGGCCCGGCAGGTGGTGGAGAGCCACGGCTGCACGGACCGGTGGTCCGTGCAGGACGCGGGCTGACGCAGTTCCGGATCAGGCCTGCAGGGCCGCCTCCATGGCGCGGGCCCGGGGGTGGAGGATCTGGTTCTCCAGCGTGATGTGCAGGTGCAGGTCCCGCTCCAGCTCCTCCAGGCCGAGGTAGAGGGCCCGGAAGGTGGCGCAGCCGTCGGCGGGCACCGAGTAGGCCCCCGTGAGCTGGCGCAGCTCGGCCAGCAGGGCGCCCACGGCCTCGTGCTCCACCTCCATCACGCGGATGGGGCTCTGGACGCTGCCGAAGCAGGCCCCGCCCATCTCCCCCTGCTCCATGCGGATGATGAAGGGGAACAGGATCTGCTCCTCCTTCATGAGGTGGGGGATCAGGTCGGCGTACAGGGCGGCGAAGATCTCCCCCACCCGCTCCAGCTCAGGATGGCGCGGTCCATGGGCGGCCTGCACCTTGTCGAGGAGCCCCTTCAGACGCGGCAGCTCCGTGCGGAGGGTGTCGTGGTGCGTGGGCACGATGTGGCCGATGAGCGCCGCCAGGGGCGCCTGGGTCCAGGCCTGGAGCGAAGGCGTGCCCTGGGAGGGCGCGGCCAGGCCGTCGAGGCCGTGCAGCACCGTTCCGGGCTCCAGGCCGGCGGCGGCGCAGGCCTCCCCCAGGCTGCGGTGGCCGCCGCAGCAGTAGTCGAGGCCGAGGCCCTCGAAGTAGCGCATGGTCTCGGGGCGCTCGAGCACCAGGTCTCCCAGCTTCGTCTGCAGGTCCGTGGTCATGGGATCTCCTCGGGGCAGGGGCCCCAGACACCAAGGTGGGTCAGGCGGAGGGTGGCGGGGGTCACAAGTCATACTAAAACGGTCTGATTTTCTTAAATTGGATTGCCCCTTCGACTGCGGGAAGCGCAAGTCTTTTGATTTCAGTCCACTGTGATGGACTTGGAGACGTTCTTGGGGGCGTCGGGATGGACCCCGTGATCGGCCACGCCGAGGCCGTCCAGGTATTCCATCTTCAGGACGGACATGCGGAAGGCCAGGCGTTGGAGGACCACGGAGGCTGCGAACACGAAGAGGTTGGGGTCGCCTGAGAAGGGCACTTCCAGGACCTTCGACCAGTAGCGGTCCTGGCCCATGGGCTTGCCCGCGACAGCCTGTGCCAACTCGGAGTTCTTCTCGGCCACGAGGAGGATGTCCGCGCCGCGGATCTTGTGGGTGTGGATCTGGCTGATGGTGATGCGCACGTCCCGCTCTTCGCTGGGGCACACGAAGAGCAGGGGGTAGTTCGAGAACCGCGTCTCCACCAGCTCCGGCCAGACCTTCAGGGATTCGAGGCCACCCGCGAAGGGGCGGCCGTCGCGGTGCTGCTCGTAGACCTCCAGGAGGCCGGCCAGGTCCTGCACGGAGAACAGTGTGTTCTTGCCGAGGATGGTGTTGGGACCGTGCTTGAACTCGGCGGCATCGTAGCCCTCCGCGTGGTTGAGCACGACCTCGCGGATCTTCAGGGCGCCCTCCCGGGCGAGGCCGATGAGCCCGGTCCCCAGGATGTGGAGAGAGGGCTCCAGGTGGAGGCGCAGGGCGGCCTCCTCGATGTCGGGTCCGGAGAGGCGCAGCGTCTCGCGGATGAGCTCCTTGGCCCGGCCCAGATTCTCGGCGATCTTCCGCTCGGTGAGCGAGAAGGAGGCCGCCAGCACGTAGAGGATGGCCACCTGGTTGAGGAAGCTCTTGGTCGCCGCCACGGCGATCTCGGGCCCGCAGAGGATGGGCAGGTAGAACTCGGAGAGCTCCTGGGGGATGCGGCTGTTCTCGTTGTTCACCAGCGACACGCGGCGCAGGCCGGGGACGCGGGTCCGCACATCCTGGAAGATGTCCACCAGGTCCTTCGTCTCGCCCGACTGGGTGATGCCGATGAGCAGGTCCCGGCCGCTGAGGGCGTTCAGGTACATGGACCGGAACATGCCGGGATTGCAGGGGAAGACGGCCACGCCCGCCAGGTTGTTGAAGAAGGTGGCCGCCACGAGGGCCGCGTGGTACGAGGTGCCGGAGGCCACGAGGAAGACCCGGCCGCCCTCCTTGCCGGACTCACGGATGGCCTGCACCAGCTCCATGAGGTGCCGGGTGACCCGGCGGCGCTTCTTCCAGACCAGCAGCAGATCGAAGAGGGCAAGGGCCTCACCGGCGGAGGGATCCAGCCGCGCGAGGTCGGCCAGCAGCTGCCGCTCGTCGGAGACGGGGTGCCCGCGCCAGGCCTGGAGCACGTCCTGGTGGGGCTTCACGCGACTGGCCAGCTCCCGGTACACGGGATCCGCCAGGAGGGCCGCCAGGGCGGCGCCCAGGGAGGTCTCGGCCGGCACCTCGTAGAGGGCCATCACCTTGCCGAGGAGGGCCTTGCAGAGATCCTTCCGGTCCTCGAAGGCGGCGAACAGCCCGTCGGTTTCGGGGGAGCGGAAGTAGTAGCGGAGCACCTCGTCCAGGTTGTCGGGCGAAGAGGCGATCTCCTGTTCCATGAAGTAGCGGAAGGGCAGGCGCAGGCCCGTGTCGCGCACGTTCAGCTTGGAGCGCTTGGGACGCGGCACGGAGAAGGTGAGCTCCTTCCCGAGGCTGAAGACGAGGTACTCGCGTTCCGTGAACCAGATCCCCTCGCCCTCGGAGAGGGGAATGAGCATGCGCGTCTTCGACAGCACGGAGGTGAGGTCGCTGCTCACCACCACGAAGTCGCCATGGGCATCCGCGCCGATGCCGGCATAGAGCGAGGAGCCTGACTTCACGGCCACCACCCCCGGGATGGCCGGATCGCAGAAGGCGGCGGCGTACGAGCCCTCGGCCTTGGCGTCGGCCTTTCGGACCCCGTCGATGAGGAGCAGGATGCGGTCGGGTAGGGCGAGCCCGAGGCCCGAGGCCGCCAGCGCGCTGCGGGCCCCGGCCAGGGCCGGCGCCGGGTCCGCCAGGTTGGCGGCGTAGAAGTCCTCGGCGAGATGGCTGATCATCTCGCCGTCGTTGTCGGACACCACCTGGTGGCCCCGGGCGGAGAGGTAGGGCTTCAGGGCGTCGGTGTTGGAGATGTTGCCGTTGTGGGCCCCCACGAAGGGCAGCTTGCAGGGCGTGTGATGGGGCTGGCTGTTCACATCGGTGACGGCGCCGTAGGTGGCCCAGCGCACCTGGCCGATGAACCGCTGGCCGGCTTCCAGGTCGATGCCCAGCTCGGGCACCACGCGGCTGGGGGCGCCCACCTTCTTCAGCAGCTTGATGCCCAGGTCCGCCCCGATGAAGGCGGCGCCCGTGGAATCGTAGCCCCGGTACTCCAGCCGCCTCAGCAGCTCACCGGCCTCGTGCCCAAGGGCGGGGTTCGGGGATCCGTAGCAGAGGGACACGATTCCGCACATGATCGGCTCCATCGGGCCGGCGCGGGGCCTGCCCGAACGACCATCTTGGTGTGTTTCCCGGAATCCTTCAAACCACGGAGAAGGAGGGTTCAGCCGTTTTGAGGTTCCCGCGGGGTGATCGGCTCAGGGCACCGGGTCCACGCCGCCATGGGTTAGCGGCGAGCAGCGGAGGAGGCGCCAAGTGGTGAGCAGGCCGCCGCGCAGGGTGCCGTACTTCCGGATGGCCTCCAGGCCATAGTGGCTGCAGGTGGGCGTGAACTTGCACTGGGTGGGCAGGTGGCTGGAGAGGGTCAGCTGGTAGGCGCGGATGGCGCCGCGGCACACCCAGGCCGTGGGCTGGAGCCACACGGGCAGCAGGGCCTCCAGCAGCAGGTAGAGGCCGAAGGCCAGGAACGGATGGCCGATCAGCCAGGTGGTCATCCTACGCCTTGGCCGCATCGGCCTCGGCCTTGACCCGCCGGGCCTCCTCGAGGAAGGCGGGGACGAGATCCTCCTCCTTCACCTTCCGGATGAGCTCGCCCTTGCGGTAGATGAGGCCCTCGCCCGCGCCGCCGGCCACGCCGAGATCCGCGTCCTTGGCTTCGCCGGGGCCGTTCACCACGCAGCCCATGACGGCGTAGGTGATGTTCTCGTGATTGATGGCCTTGAGGCCCTCCTCGATCTCGTTCGCCACGCGGTTGAGATCGATCTGCACCCGGCCGCAGCTGGGGCAGCTCACCATCCGGAAGCCGCCCGAGCGGAGGGCCAGGGACCGCAGCATCTCGTGGCCCACGCGGCACT
>DASVZU010000068.1:0-9718 GCA_036391515.1 Holophagaceae bacterium | reverse complement strand
GCCGATGCTGCTGAACGGGCAGATCACCGCGTCGAAGCGCCGCCCCAGGTCGAAGTCGGCCATGTCCGCGACCGCCACCGGCACGGCCGGCAGTCGCGCCGTGCACAGCGCCGCCATCGCGGGCGAGACGTCGATCCCTGCCACCTCGTAGTGGGCGCGCAGCCGCTCCAGGTTGCGCCCGGTGCCGCAGCCGACCTCGAGCAGCGTGCGCGCCCGCGGATTGCGCTTGCGGATCGCCTTGTGCATCTCCTCGCAGCGCTCGTCGTAGTCGACGACCGCGTCGTAGACCAGGTCGTAGAGATGCGCCGAGCTGGTGAACACCGGAGCGGTCAGTCGGGCGACATGTGTGGGTAGCGCCAGTCCGTCGGCGGGACGAAGGTCTCCTTGATGGAGCGCAGCGACACCCAGCGCGCCAGGTTGGCCTGCGAGCCCGCCTTGTCGTTGGTGCCGCTGGCGCGCGCGCCGCCGAAGGGCTGCTGTGCCACCACCGCGCCGGTGGGCTTGTCGTTGACGTAGAAGTTGCCCGCCGAATTCCGCAGGCGGGCGATGGCCTGCTGCACGGCGTAGCGGTCCTGGCTGAACACCGCGCCCGTGAGGGCGTAGGGGCTGGTGCTGTCCACCAGGTCGAGGGTCTCGTCCCACTTCCGCTCGTCGTAGACGTGCAGCGTCATCACGGGCCCGAAGAGTTCCTCGCACATGGTGCGGAAGCCGGGGTTCTTCGCCTCGATGACCGTGGGCCGCACGAAGTAGCCCTTGCTGTCGTCGTACTGGCCGCCCACCAGGATGCTGGCGTCGTTGGAGGCCTTGGCCTCGTCGATGGCGTTCTTCTGGTCGCGGAAGGAGTTGGCGTCGATGACGGCGCCCATGAAGTTGGAGAAGTCCTGGATGTCGCCCATCTTGATGCTCTCCACCATGGGCACGAGCATCTCCTTCACCTTCGGCCACAGGTTGCTGGGCACGTAGGCGCGGCTGGCGGCGGAGCACTTCTGGCCCTGGTACTCGAAGGCGCCGCGGACGATGGCCACCGTGAGCGCCACGGGATCGGCGCTGGGGTGGGCCACGATGAAGTCCTTGCCGCCGGTCTCGCCCACGAGGCGCGGGTAGCCCTTGTAGCTCTCCAGGTTCTGGCCCACGGTGCGCCACATGCCGTTGAAGACGCCGGTGGAGCCGGTGAAGTGGATGCCCGCGAGCTGGGGACTGGCCAGCACGGGGTTGCCGATGGACGCGCCGCTGCCGGGCACCATGTTGATGACGCCGTCAGGCAGGCCGGCCTCTTTCCAGAGCTTCATCAGGAAGTGGGCGCTGTAGAGGGCCGTGCTGGCGGGCTTCCACACCACCGTGTTGCCCACGAGGGCGGGCGCCGTGGGCAGGTTGCCGGCGATGGAGGTGAAGTTGAAGGGCGTCACCGCGAAGACGAAGCCCTCCAGGGGCCGGTGCTCCAGGCGGTTCCACATGCCCGGCATGCTCTCCGGCTGCTCGCGGAGGATCTGCTCGTAATAGAAGCTGTTGAACCGGTAGAAGTCCACCAGCTCGCAGGCGCTGTCGATCTCGGCCTGGTGGCTGGTCTTGCTCTGGCCCAGCATGGTGGCGGCGTTCAGCACATCGCGGTAGGGGCCGGCGAGGAGGTCGGCCATCTTGAGGAAGATGGAGACCCGGGCCTCCCAGGGCATGGCGGCCCACTCGACCTTGGCCTTGGCGGCGGCCTCGATGGCCAGCTTCACCTCGGCCTCGCCGCCCAGGTGCACGTCGGCCAGGACGTGGCCGTGGTCGTGGGGCATGACCGCCTTGGCCAGCTTGCCCGTGCGGATCTCCTTCCCGCCGATGATCAGCGGGATCTCGATCTTCTGGGCGGCCATCTCCTTGAGCCTGGCCGAGAGGGACGCCCGCTCCGGCGAGCCGGGCGCATAGCCCTTCACGGGCTCGTTGACGGGATGGGGAACTTTGAAGATGCCGAGGGACATGGGTTCGCCTCCAAGACGACGTCAATTGAATCAATTCTACCCGCGGGTCCGCGGCCCGGAGGCGCGGACCCGCGGTGCGGGAGAGCTTCAGAAGTCGAGCGTGATGCCCTGGGCCAGCTCCACCTTGCCGCTGAAGTTGATGGCGCTGGTCTGGCGACGCATGTAGGCCTTCCAGGCGTCGGAGCCGCTCTCGCGCCCGCCGCCGGTCTCCTTCTCGCCGCCGAAGGCGCCGCCGATCTCGGCGCCGCTGGTGCCCGTGTTCACGTTGGCGATGCCGCAGTCGCTGCCGGCCACGGACAGGAACAGCTCGCTCTCCCGCTGGTCGTTGGTGATGATCGCACTGGAGAGACCCTGGCTGACGCCGTTCTGCAGGGCGATGGCCTCCTCGATGGTCTTGTACGTCATGACGTAGAGCACCGGGGCGAAGGTCTCGTCCTTCACGATGGGCAGGTTCCCGGGGACCTCGACGAGGCAGGGCGTGATGTAGCAGCCACCGGGGTTGGGCAGCTTCTCGCCGCCGTAGAGCACCTTCCCGCCCTGGGCCTTCACGGTCTCGATGGCGGCCAGCATGGTCTCGATGGCGCCCTGGTCCACCAGGGGGCCCATGAAGAACTTGTGCTCCCGGGGATCACCGATGGGGGTCTTCCTGTAGAGCTCCAGCAGCCGGGCCTTGAAGGTCTCGGCGACGCTCTCCTGGACGATGACGCGGCGGGTGGTGGTGCAGCGCTGGCCGGAGGTGCCGATGGCGCCGAAGTAGATGGAGCGCAGGGCGATATCCAGGTCGGCCTTGTCGCTCACGATGACGGCGCCGTTGCCGCCCAGCTCGAGGATGTGGCGGCCGAAGCGCTCCTGCACCAGCTTGCCGACGTGGCGACCGCCGGGGACGGAGCCGGTGTAGGACACCAGCGCCACGCGGGGATCGGTGTTGATGAGGTCGCCGATCTCGCTGCCCTTGCCGATGACCAGGCTGCAGATGGCCGGATCGAAGCCGAAGTCGCGCAGCACCTTCTCGGCGATCTTGATGCAGGCGATGGCCGTGAGCGGGGTCTTGCTGGAGGGCTTCCACAGCACCGTGTCGCCGCAGGCGAGGGCGAGGGCGGTGTTCCAGCTCCACACGGCCACGGGGAAGTTGAAGGCGGTGATCACGCCCACCACGCCGAGGGGCTGCCACTGCTCCTGGATGCGGTGCTGGCGGCGCTCGCTGGGCATGGTGAGGCCGTAGAGCTGGCGGGACAGGCCCACCGCGAAGTCGCAGATGTCGATCATCTCCTGCACCTCGCCGAGGCCCTCGCGCAGGGTCTTGCCCATCTCGAGGGTGACGAGCATGGCCAGCGCCTCCTTGTTGCGCCGCAGCTCATCCCCCAGGGCCCGGACCACCTCGCCGCGCTTGGGCGCGGGCACCAGCTTCCAGGACTCCCAGGCCTTGTGGCACTTGGCCACCACGGCCTCGAACTCGGCCGGGGTGACATTCGTGACCGTAGCCAGCTTCTCCCCGTGGATGGGGGACACCACGGCCTGCGCCTTGCCGCTGCCCTCCCAGGTCCCGGCGAATCCCCCGGGGTTGACGTCCGACATGCCGAGCGACTTCAGGATCTCGTTCATGGCCTCTCCTCCTGAGACCGTTGTACCGCCCTTCCCCTCTCGAATCGAATTCATTCGATTCACTTAACGCATGAATTCAATTCATATCATCCGGGGCAGGAGGATACGGAAACGGGTGCCGCGCCCGGGCTGGCTTTCCACCTCGATGCGGCCCTCCGCCTCCTCGACCATGGCCTTGAGGGAGGGAAGCCCCAGGCCCGTGCCCCGCCCGGGCGGCTTGGTGGTGAAGAAGGGATCGAAGATGCGTTCCAGCACTTCCGGCGCCATGCCGGTGCCCGTGTCGGACACCTCGAGGAGGGCCAGGCCGGTGTCCGTCCCGGCGGAGCCCGCGTGGATGGCCAGGACCCCGCCCTCCGGCATGGCGTCCGCGGCGTTGGCCGCGAGGTTCACCAGCATCTGCTCCAGCCGGAGGCGGGAGCTCTTCACGACCAGGGGCTCCTCCGGTGCCACCTGGATGCGCAGCTCCACGGGCCTGGGGAGCAGCAGCCGGAGGGTCGCCTCCATGTTCCGCACCTCGCCGCCCAGGTCCGTGGGCTCCATCTCCTCGGCCTCCCTGCGCACGAAGCCCATGAGCCGACGCGTGAGGGTGGCCGCGCGGTCCGCCGTGCTGACGATCCGCAGGAGGTCCCGGGGTTCCGGCCGGGTCCCCTCCTCCAGGTTCATGGCCGCCAGCTCGGCGGAGCTCTTCATGGCGCTCAGCAGGTTGTTGAGATCGTGGGCCAGCCCCGCGCCCATCAGGGCCAGCGTGTTCATGCGCTCGGTCCGCAGGAGGGTGTCCTGGGCCTGCTCCAGGGCCCGCGTCCGCTGCTGGACCCGGTCCTCCAGGGTGCGCCGGGCCACCTGGAGATCCTGGATGGCCTGGAACTGGCGGAGCAGCAGCAGCGCCACCAGCACCAGGAAGATCCCGAAGGCCCCCCGCATCACGTCCAGGGGCGCGCCGGGGAGGATCACCGCCAGGACGCCCAGGGCCACCACCACGGGAACGTAGGGCAGCATCCGGGAGAGGCGGGTTCCCATCCCGGCTGCGGGCTCGGACGTCACCACCGGCCTCGGCGACCAGGCGGCAAGCCCCTGGAAGAGCGGAATGCCGCCGACGACGGCCAACCATCCCCCCTCTCCCTGGGTGGGGGCCAGGCCGCTCAGGGTCCACCAGGAGAGGCCCGCCAGCCAGGCCAGCACCGAGGCCGCCAGCCAGCCCAAGGGACCGCGGATGCGGGCCGGATGGTAGGAGATGGCGAAGACCACCCCGCCCCCCAGCAGGGCTGCGTTCAGGTAGGCGGCGAACACCCTCAATTCCAGGCCCTCGGCGGCCTTCCGCAGGGATCCGTGGACTCCCATCACCCAGAGGAGGAAGAGCACCGAAGCCGCGAAGATGAGCGCGTCCAGCACCCGCCGCCTGAACAGGGCCTCCGTCTCCTGCCCCTTGGGGAAGCTCAGCACCCCCACCAGCACGAAGATCCCGGTGCCCAGGCTGAGCAGGCTGGCCCCTTCCTGGGCCCAGGCGCCGATGTGCCCGTGGATTCCCAGGTAGAGCAGGAGCAGGTTGGGCACTTCGAGGCCGGTGGAAAGGGCCAGGAAGATCCAGGCCCGGCAGGATTCCGACCGGCAGAGCCAGGCCCGGTAGCCGAGGCTCGCCGTGGCCAGGACCTCCATCAGCAGGTAGCCCAGGGGCCAGTCCAGCTCCCGCCGCTCCCGGGCGAGGGCGAGGTGGGCCAGGGCCACCAGGGCCCAGGTGCCGACGAGGACACTCCGCGCGACCCGGCCCCTGGCCCCGCCCAGGGCCCCCATCGCCGGCCCCAGGGCGTCGGACCGGGCCGGGGGCGGCTGGAGGGAAAGCAGAGCCAAAGGGTACCTCGGGGGATCGGAACCTTGAGCTTAGCAACGTCTCCCGGCCCCTCCGGCATGAGTCTTGGCCCCGGGGCCCGGCAGCCATCATGATTCCCATTCGACGCCTGATCGATTTTCCATGAAAATTGTTCATGGCCATGGACACCTTCCTCGACCTCCCCCAGCTCCGCACCTTCTTCACCCTGGCCCAGGCCGGCAGCTTCACCGCCTGCGCCCGCCGCCTGAACCGCACCCAGTCGGCCATCAGCCACGCCATGGCCAAGCTGGAGGATCTGGCGGGCGCGCCCCTGCTGGACCGGCGCGGCCGGAATCTGGCCCTGACCGAGGAGGGACGGCGCCTCTACCAGGCCTGCGAGCAGGTCTTCGCCACCCTGGAGGCCGCGGAGGACGACCTGCGCCGGGGCCAGACTCAGGCGCGAGGCCTGATCCGCCTGGGCGCCACGGTGGAGTTCGGCAGCAGCATCCTCATGAAGCACATGCCGCCCTTCCTCGCCGCCCATCCCGGCCTGGACGTGGACTTCTCCTTCCGTCCTGATCTGCTGGAACCGCTGATGCGGGACGAGGTGGACCTCATCATCGACTGCGTGGAACACCCCCTGCCCGCGCTCAAGAAGGTGACGCTCTTCCGGGAGACCTACGTGGTGGCCTGCGCCCCGGCCTTCCGCAAGGCCCACCGCCTGCGCGGACCGGCGGACCTCGCCCGAACGCCCGTGCTCTCCGTCGACAAGGCCGGGGCCTGGTGGAACCGCTTTCTCGTGGCCATCCCGGACCGCGGGCAGCCGCAGCTGGATCGAATCATCGCCATGGACCACATCCGCGCCATGATCCACGCCTCGGTGGCGGGCATGGGCGTGCTGCTGGTGCCCAGGTACAGCGTGCTGGAGGAGCTGCGCCGGGGCGACCTCGTGCCCCTCTTCCCCGCCATCCGGCCCGCGGAGGACCGCTTCTCCATCTACGTGAAGAAGGTGAAGGCCGGGCAGGAGAAGCTGCATCTGCTCACGCGCTACCTGCAGTCCCTGAGCCCCGAGGAGTTCGGATCCTGATCAGCTCCGCCCCCGATGGCTGAGGCCGATGATCCGGATCATCCTCAGGTTGATCACGGCGAACCGGACCAGCTGCCAGGGCAGGCTGGTGCGCAGGTAGCGGGTCCAGGCCGTGGGCTTCGTGGCGTAGAAGGCGTCCCGGAGCTGGACCCTGGGCGCGGGGGCGTAGACCTTCCGTTCGCTCATGGCGCCTCCTTCACTCGGGGATCAGGGACCACAGGGGCCGCATCCGGGCCTTGTGGAGGAACAGGTGGTGGAGCAGGATCTTGATCCAGTGCCCGGCCAGGCCGATCTCGCCGAAGGTGCGGCGGACGTCGCGGCCGTAGTCGGGGTAGCGCTCGAAGTCCGGCACGATGGGGAACACCGTGATGGAGGCCGCCGTGCCCGTGAAGGGATTGGCCCCGGCGGAAGCCACGCAGGCGGCACCCATCTCGGCCATGGAGGCCGTGCGAGTGGGCCCGGGGCTGCCGCCGATCATGTCCACGATGCTGTGCGCCACCGCCTTGCCGATCATGGCCGAGGGCATGCCTGTGCGGGGCGGCGCCGGCGTGATGGAGGTGCCTTTCGGGCTCTGCCTGGGTTTCGACACGGGGTGGGGTGGCGCGAAGGCGATGCCCGCCGCGAAGAGGTTCGGATAGGCCGGGCTCTGGTAGGTGCGCGGCCAGTCCGCGGCCCGCCAGGCCTCGTAGGGCTTCGGCTGGTAGTCCGCGTCCACCTTCATGAAGCCGCTGGGCGCGAAGAGGCGGTCCGTGATGTCCGCCCCCGCGCGATCGAAGGCTTTCAGGCCCACGCCGCGGAAGGGTGGCAGCAGCATGGCCATGTCGAAGGCGATCTCGCCCTCGGCGCCATCCAGGAACTCGTAGGTGGCGCGCCCGGGCTCCAGCCCCTGCACGTGGGCCCGGGTGATCCACTCGATGCCGCGCTCGGCGAAGAGGGACTCCGTGAAGATCTTGCTGGGGGTGACATAGCCCCCCCGGCGGATGTGGATGCCATCCATCCCGAAATCGCCCAGCTCGTACTCGTTGGTGAGGTAGACGATCTCGGCCTTGTCCCGCACGCCGCGGGCCCGCAGCTCGAACTCCAGGTTCACGAGGTACTCGAAGGCCGCGCCCTGGCAGGTGCAGAGGCCGTGGCCCACGCCCACCAGGAAGCGCTTGTGCTCGCCCCGCTTCATGCGCTGGACCTGCTCGTCGAAGGCGCCTGCCGCCTGGTGCGCGTGCTCCGCCGTGCAGACGGAGAAGCTGTGCCCCTCGGGCCCCAGCCCCGGCGTGGCCTCGAAGGCCAACTTCGGCCCCGTGGCGTTGATGAGGAAGTCGTAGGGGACGCGGCTCCGCAACCCGCCCTCGCCCGGCAGGGTGGATTCCACCTCCACGAAGGGCTGGGTGGCATCCCCATCCCCCTCGGGATGCAGGGCCACGGCCCGCGCCTGGCGGAACGCGATGCCGTGCCGCGCGTAGACCGGCGCCAGGGGGAAGAGCACCTGCCGCGGCTGCAGCAGGCCCACCCCCACCCAGATGTTCGAGGGGATCCAGTTGTAGTCCGGCTTGGGCGAGACCACCGTCACCTCGGCCTTCGATCCCAGCCACTTCTTGAGGAAGCTGGCAGCCGTGTGCCCCGCCACCCCCGCGCCCAGCACCACCACCCGCGTCGCCGCCATGGGCCCTCCGCTCCGGGAATGCGGCCCCAGTCAAGCACCAACGAGGATGGGAGTCCAACGACCTTGGGGTCCAGAGAACGAGGAACCTCCGTCGGTCTATTCCAGGGAATCCAGGGGCACAGGATGCCCGGAACGCTGCAGGTGGACCTCCAGCAGCCTCCGGGTCCCGGCGGAAGGGTCGATGGCCAGCGCCTTCTTCACCAGAGGTTTCGCCTCCTCCAGCCTTCCGACGGCGACGAGGGCCTCAAGTCCAGAGGCGGCGAGTTCCAGCCAACGGGCCTGGAAGATTTTTTGGATCGTCGGGTCCTTCGGGAGCAGGGATTCCTGGCGGGCGATCTCGCCGAGAAGATCTCCAGAGGATCGGACCTTCAGGGCATCGGCGTACCGCCTCTGAGCCATCAGCAGGTCCCAGACCGCAGAGCCAAGCAGCTTCCGTCCAGGCGAGCCCGGGGGCAACTGATCGAAGGTCCCGAGGGTGGCCTGGTCCTCCTTCAAGGCATGGTTGAGCGACGTGAGGTCCAGCGCTACCGACACATCCTCTGGCGAGGCCAGGAACTGACGCTGCGCCGCCTCGCGATGCTGCCGAAGGGACGCCAGGGCAGGCGGGTAGTCCCGGCCCAGCCGAGCCCAGTCCAAAAGAAGGAAGGAGTTGCGCACTCCCCGGGAGCTTGGATTCCGCTTCATCCCGTCGTCATAGAGCCAGAGGAGTTCCTTAAGGGCCTCCTCGTCCCTGCCTTGCTGCATCAGCACTCTGGCCAGGTTCTGGCGTGCATCCACCTGGCCCTTCAGGTCGTCTGTTCCCACGTCCGCAACTGCCTTGCGGGCCCGGTCCAGCGAAGTGATCCCCTTGAGTGCTCCCTGGAAGGACACGATGAAGGCTTCCGGCTTCTGGTATCCGACCATGCGGTCCAGGACCGAGCCATCCGGCTTCAGGAGCAGGATGGTCGGGTAGGCATCGACCGCATACTTCCGGCTGAGGGCAGCCTCCTTCTCGGCATCGATCTTCAGTGGGATCGCCTCCTGTTCCAGGAGCGCGACGACTTTCCCGTCCCTCCAGGTGGTGCTGTCCAGCAGCTTGCAGGGGCCGCACCAGGTCGTATAGAAGTCGACGAGGACCACTCGCCGCTGCTCAGCAGCCTTGGCCAGGGCCTGGTCGAGGGAAAGGGGCAGGAAGAGCCCCCCGGGCGCTGCCCTCCTGGTCGCGTCCGAGGATACCCGGGGAGCCCCGCTCGCCCCATCCCTGGCCGGGAAAGCAGGCTGGGCGCCTAGAAGACCCGCCAGGAGGAACATCGCCTGAATGCGCATCGGGGATCCTTTCACGGAACCTGGACTGGGGCTGTCGCTGATCGATCGTCGGTGAGTATAGAGAGCCCATGCCCGGCCCGGGTCACCGGATTGTCCTGGCTCCCTTCGCTGGTGGCATAACCTCCTCGCCAGGTCCCGACTCTGAACACGCCACTGGTATCGGCCCCGCGCCTCGCCCTCCGGGCGGCCATCGGCTTCGCCGATGCCGTCCCCTCCTCCTGTGCCTTCGGCTGCGGTCGGAGGGTGAAGCCGACCTTGCACGGCCGCAAAGTCGTCTTCGCCTGCACGACGAAGGCCGCCTT
>DASVZU010000067.1:0-14002 GCA_036391515.1 Holophagaceae bacterium | reverse complement strand
CCTGGCCGGGACCTACGGCGAGGCCCTCCAGCGGGCGGAGCTGGCCGATCCCTCGCGGCCGGCCCTGCTGCTGGAGGTCGACGGGGTCCCCGCGGGCTTCGCCCAGCTCCGGCTCGATCACCGGGAATCCGGCGTTCCCGGTGCCCGTCCGGCGGAGCTGCAGCGCATCTATCTGCTCCAGGCGGCGCAGGGCGGGGGGCGGGGCGCGGCCTTGCTGGCGGCCTGCGGGGACCTGGCCCGGAACCAGGGGGCGGACGTCCTCTGGCTCGGCGTCTGGGAGCACAACGCGAAGGCCCTGGCCTTCTACGGCCGCTGCGGGTTCCGAGAGGTGGGCGAGCACAGCTTCGCCATCGGGAACCGGGTGGACCGGGACCTCCTCTTGGCCAAGGACCTGCCGTGAACCTCGTCCTGCTCCTGGCGGAGGACCTGGTGGCCCCCGACCGCGCCCGGCTGACCGGACGGCGGCTGGCCCACGTGCGGGAGGTGCACCGGGCCGTCGTGGGCGATGACCTGGCGGTGGGCCTGCTGGGCGGGAAGATGGGTCGGGGCCGGGTGCTGCGCCTGGACGAAGAGGCCCTGGAACTCTCCTTGAGGCTCGACCAGGACCCGCCGTCCAAGCTGCCGCTCACGCTCGTGGTGGCGCTGCCCCGGCCCAAGGTGCTGAACCGCGTGGTGGCCGCCGCCGCCAGCCTGGGCGTGGCGCGGCTGGTGCTCGTGAACGCCTGGAAGGTGGAGAAGGCCTACTGGGCCAGCCCCCGCATGGCCCCGGAGAACCTGCGCCAGCAGCTGCTCCTGGGCCTGGAGCAGGCGAAGGACACGGTGCTGCCGGAGCTGCGGCTGGCGCGGCTCTTCCGGCCCTTCGTGGAGGAGGAGCTGCCGGCCCTGGTGGGCGGAGGTACGGGGCTGGTGGCCCATCCGGGTTCCGGCCGGCCCTTCCCCAAGGTGCTGGCGGCCCCCGTGACCCTGGCCATCGGCCCGGAGGGCGGGTGGATCGACGCCGAAGTGCAGAGCCTCCTGCGGGCGGGTTTCCAGCCCTTGGACCTGGGGCCGCGCATCCTCCGGACGGAGACGGCCCTGGCCACCCTCGTGGGCCGGCTGGACTTCTGATATCGTATTGCGAGGCACAGCCCTTTCCCAACCTGGAGGCTCCATGCGGTTCCGTTCCCTGACCTGCCTGCTGGCCGCGGGCGTCGCACTCTCGGCCCAGGGCCTGACGCCCCGCTTCGTCAGCTTCCCGGACGTCCACGGCGACCGCGTGGTGTTCACCTGGGAGGACGACCTCTGGCTGGGCTCCCTCAAGGGGGGCGAGGCCCGCCGCCTCACCACCCACCCCGGCGTGGAGACCATGGCGCGCTTCAGCCCGGACGGGAAGTGGATCGCCTTCAGCGCCCAGTACGACGGCGGCCTGGAGGTGTACGTGATGCCTTCGGGGGGCGGCGCGCCGAAGCGGCTCACGTTCCGAGGTCCCGCCCAGGTGGACGGCTGGACGCCGGACAGCGCGAAGGTGCTCTTCCACGCCACCTACGAAGCCAACCAGCGGCCCATCGACCGCCTCTACGCCGTGGACCTGGCGGGTCACGAGCCCGAGCCGCTGCCCCTGGCGAAGGCGGTGCAGGGGGCCTTCTCGCCCGACGGATCGAAGCTGGCCTTCAGCACCAAGGGCATCCCCGACTACTACTGGAAGCGCTATAAGGGCGGCCGGCACCAGGATCTCTGGATCGGCGACCTGAAGGCGAAGCGCTTCGAGCCCCTCACGGACTACGTGGGCCGCAACTCCTACCCGATGTGGGCCCAGGGCAAGGTGCTCTTCGTATCCGACCGGGGCACGAGCCAGCTGTCCAACCTCTACGAGGTGGACCCCGCCACCAGGGCCGTGACGGCCCTCACGGACGTGAAGGGCTTCGACGTCCAGCAGCCCAGCACGGACGGCCGCACGGTGGTCTTCGTCCAGGGCGGGTACCTGCAGGCCCTGGACCTGGGCACGCGGAAGGCCGCCCAGGTGCCCCTCACGACCGTCAGCGACGCCTGGAAGGTGGCGCCCCGCACCGTGAACCCCCGGGACTGGATCCAGTCCATGAGCCTGGTGGGCCCCACGGCCGTGTTCGAGGCCCGGGGCGACGTCTTCCTCGTGCCCTCCGACGCGGCCAAGCCCACGGTGGACCTCACGAAGACCCCCGGCACCCGCGAGCGCTTCCCCCGCCTCTCGCCGGACGGCAGGCGCGTGGCCTACTTCAGCGATGCCAGCGGCGACTACGACCTCTACGTGCAGCCCGCCGAGGGCGGCGCCGCGGAGCGCATCCCCACGGGCCTGAAGACCGCCCTCTATCACCTGGAATGGAGCCCAGACGGCACGAAGCTCCTCTTCGGGGACAAGAGCTTTGCCCTCTACGTCATGGACGTGGCCACGAAGAAGCTCACGAAGGTGGACGAGTCCCACGAGCTGAAGAACGACCAGTTCACCTGGGAGGCCAGCGACTACGCCTGGTCGCCGGATTCGCAGTGGGTGGCCTACTCCTTCGTGGCGCCGAACCGCAACAGCCGCATCTTCCTGGCCAACGTGGCCACCGGCAAGCGCATCGCCTTGACCGACGGGTTCTTCGACAGCCTGGATCCCCGCTTCGACCTGGACGGCAGCACGCTCTACTTCCTGAGCTACAGCAACTACCACGTCCAGCTCGACGCCACCCAGGACAACCACATCGAGCCCGCCCCGGTGCAGGTCATGGCCGTGAAGCTGAAGGCCGGCGACGACAAGGGCCCCTTCCGCATCGACGCCGAGGGCCTCCAGGAGCGCATCGCGCCGCTCCCGGTGAAGCCCGGGAACTTCTTCCACCTGAAGGCCGGCAAGGGCCTGGTGGGCTGGGACGAGGCCCCCGCGGGCTGGGACGAGGCCGTGGAGGAGGAGGTGTACCAGCCTCGCGGCGCGGACAAGTGGAAGGTGCACGTCTTCGAGACGGGGCCGAAGAAGGAGACCGTGCTGACGGACACCGTGAGCGACTGGACCCTCGATCCCGCCGGCCAGCGCGTGCTGGTCCGGAAGGGCCCGGCCTTCCACGCCGGGGACGTGGCCGAGTGGCTGAAGACGAAGGCCCTGCCCGCCAAGCTGGACACGGACCGCATGGCCATGACGGTGGATCCCCGCGCCGAGTGGAAGCAGATCTTCGAGGACACCTGGCGCTGGTACCGGGATTTCTTCTACGACACGCAGATGAACGGCAGCGACTGGGCCGCCATCCACGACCAGTTCGCCGCCTGGCTGCCCTCGCTCAATTCCCGCCAGGAGCTGAACTGGCTCCTGAGCCAGATGGTGGGCCAGCTCTGCGTGAGCCACACCTACGTGAGCGGCGGCGACCCCGGTCCCGGCCGGCCCGTGCCCAGCCCCACCTTCGCCGGCCTGCTCGGCGCGGACCTGAAGGCGGAGGGCGGCGCCTACCGCTTCGCTCGCGTCTTCGGCCCCACGCCCTACGCCCCTGATCTCAAGGCGCCCCTGGCCGGCCTGGTGAAGGAGGGCGAGTACCTCCTCGCCGTCGACGGGAAGCCCCTGCAGGCCCCCGAGGCCGTCGAGGCCCGGCTCCAGGTGGTGAAGGGCCAGAAGGTGGCCCTCACGGTGAGCGCGAAGCCCACGCTGGCGGGCGCCCGCACCGTGGAGGTGGAGCCCGTCGCGAGCGACGTCGCCCTGCGCTACGAGCGGTGGGTGGCCGACAACGTCGCCAAGGTGGACAGGCTCTCCCACGGCGAGCTGGGCTACATGCACCTGACGGCCATGGGCGAGCAGAACATCGGCCAGTTCGACAAGTTCTGGCGCGCCTTCCGGTACAAGAAGGGCATCGTGGTCGACGTGCGCGGCAACGGCGGCGGCTGGACCGAGTTCTTCATGATCGACAAGCTGGAGCGGAAGCAGGTGGGCTACAACGTCCTGCGGGGGATGGGGCCCTTCCGGTACCCCGGCACCGCGTCCGATGGCCGCTACGTCTTCCTCACCAACGAGCAGAATGGCAGCGACGGCGAGGCCTTCCTCGAGCACGTCAAGGCCCGGAAGCTCGGCACCATCGTGGGCGTCCCCAGCTGGGGGGGCCTGGTGGGCATCATCAACACCCAGTTCACCATGGATGGCGGCCGCGTCGAGCAGAGCAACAACGCCTTCTACGGGAAGGAAGGGAAGTGGTGGGTGGAGAACCACGGCGTCGATCCCGATGTCGTCCTGGACAACGACCCCGCCAGCCTCATGGAGGGCCGCGATCCCCAGCTCGAGAAGGGGGTGGCGACCCTGCTGGAGCAGCTGAAGGCGCAGCCCACGCCCGCCTTCCCGCCCATCCCCGCCTACCCGAAGCGCTGAGAGTTTCCTGATATCCGAAGGCCACGGAGGCGTTCCCTCCGTGGCCTTTGTGTGTGGCGGCTCAGTCCAGCGCCACCTCCGTCAGCTGGTCGTCGCGCCAGGCGAGGCTCAGGCTGCCGCCGCCAGGGAGGGGGCAGGCCAGGCGCACCTCCCGGTGGAACGGACCGCCGTGGATGGACAGGCGGGCGTGGGCCTCGGCGAAGGTGCTGGGCAGGGCGGCGAGGCCGGCCTGCCGGGTCCGGCGCAGCGCGAGGAAGGTTGCCGGGGGGGCAGGGCTGACGGCCAGGCCGGGCCGGGCCAGGATGGCGCGGGCGCCATCCTCCGTGGCAAGGGGGGCCGCCTCCTCGCGGAATTGTCGCCACGCCCGTTCGGAGCGGGCCTCCCGCTCCCGCTCCATCTGGGTCCGGAGGCCCTCCCGGCTTCCGGCCAGGCGGAGGCTGACGATGCCTTCCCCCTGGGGCACGGTTCCGAAGGCGCTGCGCCGGGCCACCACGAGCTCCATCCAGGTCCCGCCTTCCCCCCGGACACGCAGGCGCATGCGGGCCGGGCCGATCTGCGTCTGGAAGTTCCGGGATTCGCGGAGGGGTTCCTGGTCTGGGAGGGCCAGGCCTGCCCGAAGCGACTGCACGGCGCCGAGGAAGGCCTGCTCCGTGGGGTAGGCGCCCTGGAGGGCAGGATTGCTGCGGTAGAGATCGAGGGCGCCCGCGTCGGTGGCGAGCCGCCGGGTGACGGCCTGCGCCAGGGGCCAGGCCTGCCGACGGGCGGCCTGCTGGTAGCCGGCCAGGATGGTGACGAGGACCGCAGCCGCCACGGCCACGCCGGCCAGGGCTTTCATCCATCCAGGGAAGCGGGATGGGGCATCGGGGGTGTAGGTATTCCAGGAGGTGTCGCGCATGGGATTCCCGGGAGCAGGCGGGCCGCTTCCCTTGAAGCAGGATACGGCTCAGGCGAAGGAGAGGGCGTAGGCGCCGTCGCGCATCAGCGGTTGGACGCCGCCATCCGGCAGCTGGAGGTCCACCGCGAGGACCTGCACGTCCGGTTGCGTCTCGGGAACGTAGACGCGGTCGATGTGGACGACGGCCTCCGGGCTGGAGAACCGGGTGGGCCCTACCTGGCCGCCGAAGTGGTCGCTGCGGCCGAAGGCGAGGTGGAGGCCCAGCTTCTCGTCCAGCAGGATCTCGCCCACCGGCTTCACTCCGAAGGCGGCCAGCACGCCCAGGCCCAGCTCCGCTAGGTTGCCGTAGGCGGGCTCACGGGCCAGCAGGGCCGCCTCCTCTCGGGACTTCGGCCCTTCGCTCAGCACCACCACGGCCCGGTTCGCCTCGATGCGGTAGCGCACGATCTCCGCGCCGAACTGCACGGGCATGATGCCTTCGGTTCGACTGGGATCACCCTCCCGCTCGCCCTCGTAGGGCACGATGTAGGCCTCGCCAGAAGGGAGGTTGCCCGCCACGCCCGGGTGCGGGAGCAGGCCCCCGGAGGCGTGGGCCGTGCGATGGCGGAGGTCCACGTGGAGGTCGCAGGGGCCCTCCGGGGTCCCGAAGCGGAAGGCAGCTCCCTCGGCCTGGTCCAGCAGATCTTTGAGGAGGCCTACGCGCCGGTTCACCTCGCCGTAATCCAGGCGCAGCGCGGGGATCATGTCGGCGCGGAAGCCCCCCATGGTGGCGGCCCGGATGGGATGGCGCTTCGCCGCCACCTTGAGCGGCGCGGTGGCCGAGAACTTCGTGAGGGCGATGAGGAGGGGGTGCTCCGCATAGAGATCCGCGAAGAGCCGCGCCTCGGCGGGATCCAGATCCTCCGCCCGGACGGGCAGGGGCCCCCCCCGGTGGAGCCAGGCCGTCCCGGGCAGGTCGCCGTTGTTGCTGTGCACGTTCGGATAGAAGGCGAGGCGGGTGTCGAAGCCGAGGGTCTCCCGCTGCTCGGAGAGCGAGGCCGCCCACTCGGCGGCCAGCGACCGCCGCGCCTGCCAGGCGGCGTCGTCGGGAACCTTCGCGTCCGGCAGGTCCACCAGGATGGCCAGATCCCCCTCGCCGGGTCGGGGCTGGAAGACGCGCCGCACCAGGTTCACCAGATCGCCTGCGCTGAGGGACTCGGCCATGGGCCACCTCCGGGATTGGAGGATGGCGGAACGGGCCGACGCCTGTCGAGCCGGGATCAGCCTGCGGAGAAGCGGACCCACTCGCGGAGCGCAGCCTGCGCCCGGGCCAGATCGGCGGCCGTCCAGGCGTTCGACGGCCGTTTCTCGTTCAGGGCCTCCTGCACGAGGGCCGCGAGGGGGGCCCACTGGGCAGGCGCCTGGAGATGGAGGCCTTCCAGCGCCGCGATGACCCGCATCCGCAGAGGCCAGGGGTTGCGGTCGTCCCAGGCGCCGAGGATCTGGTCCCGCAGTCCGGGGAAGGCCTCGGGCGCCAGGGCCGCGCCGGGTGTGGCGTGGGCCCGGGCCAGGGCCTCCACCGCCATCGCGTGGAGGGCTGGCTGCCTCAACTCGGTGGCGCGCAGGCACAGAAGGCGGGCCACCTCGGGATCCGCCATGTCGCGGAGGGCTTCGGCCAGCGCCCCCTGGAGTCGGGGGCTCTGGCCGCTGTGGAGGAGGGATCCCAGCGTGTCGGCGGCCTGGGTGGCCTTCAGGGATCCGAGAACCTCCAGCACCTGGATCCGCCATTCCTCGCGCTCCGCGTGCACCGCCTCCGCCAGGAGCTCGGGGACGAGATCCCCCAGTCCGTGGAGCACGACGAAGCGCAGGGCCAAGTCACGGTCGGCCGGCCGGGAACTGGCCAGCAGCTCCCTGGCCTGGGAGAGTGGATCGGACAGGTGCCCCAGGTGGAAGAGGGCCCGCTGGGCATGGTCATGGATGGCATCCCCGCAGGCGCGGAGCAGGGCGGGCCGGAGGGCCTCCTCCCGCCGCCCCCCCAGGGACTCGAGGGCGGCGAGACGGATGGCGGCATCGGTGTGGGACAGGAGCATCTCGAGCCGGGCCTCATCCCCGCTGGGCGTCAGGCGGGCGAGGGACCGGGCCACGCCCTCCCGTCCTGTCTGCTCGCGCAGGGCCCGCTCCAGCATGGGGACCACCTCCGCCGGGGGGATGCACCCCTGCAGGGCCAGATCCGTCAGCCCTTCCGCGGCGGCATCCACGGCGAAATCGAGGCGCCGTGCGCGCAGGTGGATCTCCTCCCCGGCCTCCCCGAGGCGGGCGGAGATGCGCGCGGTCTTCCCCTCCAGGGCGAGGGATTGCAGCTCCACCAGGAAGTGGTGGAAGGCCCCTTCCGCCGAGGGAGCCCCGGGGGCATCCAGATGGGCCTGGACCGCCTCCCGCAGGGCGGTTCCCTGGAGCCCGCGGAATGTGCCGAGGGCCGCCTTGAAGGCCCGATCGTCCAGGGCCCCGAGGTGGGACTCCTCCAGGAAGCCGGCCAGGAACGCGGCCGACTCCGGCGTGGGGACGGTGGCGATGAGGCGCAGGGCATGGCGGAAGATCAGTAGATCGGGATGCCGGAGGGCGGATTGGAGCGGGGCGAGGCGGCCGCCGTCCACCAGACCTGCGAGCCGGTGGGCGGCCTCGTTCGCCGCCGAGGGATTGCGGCTTCCCTCCAGCAGGCGGCCCATGTGGAAGCGGAACGCCTCGGCGGGATCCGCGCGGGCCATCACCTCCGCGACCTGGCCCTGGAACTGGGGGGCGGCGCGGAGGACCGAGAGCTCCCGGAGGGCCTCCAGGGCCTTCGCCGTCCGGATCCGGCCCAGGGCCTCGGTGCCGGTCCGGAAGATGCCGAAGTCTGTCTCGTGCCGCAGCATGCGGGCCAGGACCGGGGTCCAGGCCGGCCCCGGATGGTAGTAGCCCGCCTCGACGGCAAGGAGCCGGAGACCCTTCGGCGCCGCGGGGCGCAGGATCCGGGGGGCCAGTTCGGCCAGGGCATCCGGGCCGGCCTCGTGGAAGGCGCGGAAGAAGGCCAACCGGTGGGCCCGGTCGCCGTCATCGAACTGGTCAAGGAGGGTCCGGAACGGATCGAGGGCGGCGGGCATGCCCCCTTTTCGTCCAGGGCTGCCCGGGACATGACCGGCCAGTTCAGGGCCCGATGCCAGCCTGCTGGGCCTGCACGTGGCCCTGGATGAGTTCCTGGACCATGGGGGTGATGTCGGTGAAATCCACGCCCACCAGCACGTAGCCGGTGGTTTTCCCGGAGACTTTCCCCAGCACCCGCACCACGGTCCCCTCCAGGGGCACGAAGGGAAGATCCGGATGCTCCAGATAGAGGGCCTGGAGGGCCACCCCCGCTTCCAGGTCCGCGGCATCCACCATCTGCACCTCCAGGCCGCAGCCGCAGGCGCTGAGGTTGGCCAGGCGCGCGCCCAGGACTTCGCGGCCATGGAGGTGGAACCGGACGGCGTACGGCTTCCCGGCAGTGCTGAGCCGTTCGAACCGGCGGCGTTCGGCTTCCGTGGACACGCGGCTCCTCCGTGCGGCTCATTGTTCCAGAACCGGGGGCCGCAGGGCAGGGGCGTCGCGGTACCGGGCGGGACGTCTATGATGGAAGGGCGAGGTGGCCGTGTCCCACCCGGATCCTGGTGGTGGCATGGCGAAGAAGAAGGGCTGGGGCCGTCGCATCCTCAAGCTGGTGCTCTGGGCCGCAGGAGGATTTGCCGCCCTCACGGCGGCGCTGGTGCTCCTGCTGCGTTTCGTTCCGGTGCCGGTGTCGGCGCTAATGGTCGAGCGCCGCGTGGCCTCCTGGTCGGATTCGAAGCCCTACACCCCCCGCCACCGCTGGGTGTCCCTGGACGAGATCTCCCCGAACATGGGTGTGGCCGTCATCGCGGCCGAGGACCAGAACTTCCCCGACCACTTCGGGTTCGACTGGCAGGCCATCGAGAAGGCCTACGTCCACAACGAGCACAGCCGCCGCAAGCGCGGCGCCTCCACGGTTTCCCAGCAGACGGCCAAGAACCTCTTCCTGTGGGAGTCCCGCTCCTGGGTGCGGAAGGGCTTCGAGGTGTGGTTCACCCTGCTGCTGGAGACCGAGTGGTCCAAGCGGCGGATCCTGGAGGTCTACCTGAACATCGTGGAGTTCGGCGATGGCGTGTACGGCGTGGAGGCCGCCTCGCGCACCTACTTCGGGAAGTCCGCCCGCCAACTCACCCCCTCCGAGGCTGCCCTCCTGGCGTCCGTGCTGCCCAACCCCCACAAGTACCGGGTGAACGCTCCCAGCGAATACGTCCGCGGCCGGCAGGCCTGGATCCTGGCCCAGATGCGCCAGCTTGGCGGTGGCCAGGTGGTGAAGGAGCTATAGCAGGGCCTTCCACACCAGATCCCCCTCGGCCAGGGACGTGCGGAGCTCCACGCCGCCGAGGCGGATCTCCTCGCGCGGATCCTGTTCGAACCGCGCCACCAGGCCCTGGGGGGATCCCGCCTGGCCCGCGACGCCCACCCAGGCATCGCGCCCGGAATGCTTCGCGGCATAGAGGCAGCGGTCGGCGATGCGCACCTGGTCCTCCCAGGGGGTGCCGTCCGGGAAATCAGTCTGGAAAGGAAACAGCGAGAAGCCGATGGAGCAGGTCATCCGGTGCGGGGCGCTGGTCTCCAGGTCGAAGACATGGTCGCGGACAGCCTGGTGGAGGCGGGTGACCACGGAGGCGGCGCCATCCAGATCGGCGGTGTGGCCCACGAAGAGGATCTCCTCGCCGCCCCAGCGCACAAGGAAGTCGGATTCGCGTGCCTCGCGCTGGAGGATGCGGGCGATCTGCTCGAGCGCCCGGTCCCCGGCGGCATGGCCCCAGGTGTCATTCACCCGCTTGAAGTGGTCGAGGTCGAGGAGGGCGAAGACGAGGCAGGATTCGGGCCCGGATTCCGCGATGCGGCCGGCCAGCCGGGCGCGCTGGAGGCGCTGCACCACCGCGAGGACGGGCGGCAGTTCCTGGGCCAGGTAGCGCCGGTTCCTGAGGCCGGTGAGGGCGTCGGTCATCGAGATGGTGGTGAGTGCGAGATTGCTGAGTTCCAGGGCGCCGGTGCGGTCCCGCACGAGGGATTCCAGTTCCTCGGTGCGGCGGCGGAGCCGCCTGGTACGCCAGCGGAGGTAGGCTGCGGCGCCCACGGCGAGGAGCCCCAGCCAGAGTAGCCAGGCCCACCATCGCTGCCACCATGGGGGGAGGATGCGGAACTGGACCGAGGTGATGGGGCCGGCCCCGTCGTCGTCCAGCAGGGTGCGGACCTCGAGACGGTAGCTGCCGGGGGCCAGGGCCGGGTAGCGGGCCTCCCGCACGTCCGTGTCCATCCAGTCCTCGCCCAGCCCGATCATGCGCGTCTGGTAGCGCAGCCTGCCCTCGTACTCGAAGGCCAGGGAACTGAACCGCACCGCCAGGGTGCGGTCGGCCGAGGGGACATCGTCCAGCACCCAGGCTCCCTGGATGGACCGGCGCCAGTCCAGGCGGCCCAGCCGGAGGCTCGTGATCAGAGGTGCCGACAGCGGGGCGGCGGCGTGCCCCAGTCCGGGGATATGGTGCAGGAGCCCTGTGGTGGTGCCGAACCAGATGTCTCCGTTGGGATCCACCCAGGTGCTGAAGGGGTTGCAGTCCGTGCCGACCAGCCCGTCGGCGCGCTTGAAGAGCCGAAGTCCGCGGGCATCCACCCGCTGGACGCCCCTGGGGCCGCCCACCCACAGGCGCCCCTGGCCGTCGGAGGCCAGGCTGTACACGCTGTCGCTGGCCAATCCCTGGGCCTGTCCGAGATGACCCAGCACGCGCGGGACCTCTCCGTTGAGATCGATGTGGGTGAGCCCCATGGGCTCCAGGTAGGCGATCCAGGCAGTGCCGTCGGGCAGGGTGGCCATGGCCCAGACCGGCGCGGGCTGGAGGCCGATGTCCTCGCCCCAGGTGCGCCACCGGGTCCCCTCGAGACGGGCGATTCCATGTTCGCCGGTGGCCCACAGCCGGCCGTGGATGTCCCGCTGGAGGGCCGTCACCTGGCCCTGGGCGGGAAGGCCGGGAATCTCAGCCGGTTCGAAGGTCCAATGTCCACCCTGGCGGACCATGTGCTGGAGTCCCGCGTTCGACGTTCCGATCCAGAGCGAATCGGGACCATCCCAGCGCAGGGTCACGGGAATCCAGAGGGAGGGCGAGGCGGGAAGGGGGATTCGCTCCAGGCGCGTGCGGCCGGGATCGATGCGCACCAGGAAGGGATGCTCGCCGCCTCCCCAGATGGCGCCGTCGGGAGCCTCCGTGAGGGTGTAGCAGACGAGCCCGTGACCGTCCGGGTAAGGTTCCGGTCCCTTCGGTCCCATGCGGGCCAGGCCGTCGCTGGTGTCCACCCAGAGCACACCGGCCCGGTCGCGGAGGAGACCCCAGGTGCTGTCGGCGGGGAGTCCGTCCAGCTGGGTGAAGTTCTCCCAGCTGGCACTGCCCATCAGGCGGTGGAGGCCCTGGTTGGCCACCCAGAGATTGCCGTCCCGGTCCACCAGGGCCTGGTTGGCCCAGCCCAGAGGCAGACCCCGGCTGGCGTCGATCATCCGCCACTGGCCCGAGGCACCCACTTGCAGCAGTCCCTTGGCGGTGGGCACGAAGAATCCCGACCCGCCGTCCGGGACCAGGGACTCCTCATAGAAGCTGATGGCCAGGGGGGGGAGCTTCCCGGGGAGTGGACTGAAGGCCCGGGCGCCGGCGCGGAGCATTCGCAGGGAGCTGGGCGTGCGGAGCCACAGGGTTCCCGCCTGGTCGGCCAGCAGGGCTTTCACGGGTTCGGCGGGCACACCTTCTGGGCGGCCCAGGGTGGACCAGGTGCCCGAGGCCTCGAGGCGGCGCACCGTGCCGGTCCCGCCGATCCAGACACCGCCGGAGTCCTGGGCCAGGGAGAAGGCGGGGCCCCCCGGCCAGCCGGGTACCGGCGCGAAGAGCCCGGTACCCACCTCCCAGAAGAGACCGGATTCGGAGGCCACCCAGAGGCGGCCGCCGCGGTCCTCCAGCAGGGCGTGGATGCGTGCCTTGGCCAGGGCCTGATCCGCCGCCAGCCGGTGGATGCGGCCATCCCGGTCGAGGAGGCAGAGGCCGGCGCGGGTGCCGATCCAGAGGCGGCCCTCCGGCTCGGGGGCGAAGGCCCGGACCCAGGCCGCCGGCAGGCCGTCTCCCAGTGACCAGAGGCGGAACGTCGTGCCGTCGAACTGGTAGGCGCCCCCCTCGGTGCCCACCCACAGGAAGCCCGCGGAGTCCTGGGCCAGGGTCGTGATGCTGGCATGGAGCAGCCCCTCCTGGGCTCCGTAGGCCCGGAAGGCCATGCGCCCGGAGCGGGGGATCCCCACGGCGCCCAGCACGGCGCAGGCGAGGAGGACGCTGGACAGGGCTCGCAGGGAGCGCGGGAGGCTGAACATCGGCATGGTTTTCGGGGCCTCCATCCTACCCGGGATCCTGCCAGTGCGCCGGAAGCTGCAACCATGCGAGTTTTTGTGACTTTCAGACTCCGGCCGCCAGATCAAAGGCGATAGGATGATCCTCTCTGATGGAGGAACCCGGTTATGAAGACTCCCGTTCGCGTGGCCGTCACCGGCGCAGCCGGCCAGATCGGATACAGCCTGCTCTTCCGCATCGCCAGCGGCGCGATGCTCGGCGAGGACCAGCCGGTGATCCTCCAGCTCCTCGAGATCACCCCGGCCCTCAAGGCCCTCCAGGGCGTGGTCATGGAGCTCAAGGACTGTGCCTTCCCGCTCCTGGCGGGCATCACCACCTCCGACGACCCCATGGTGGCCTTCAAGGACGCGGACTACGCCCTCCTCGTGGGTGCCCTGCCGCGCAAGGCCGGCATGGAGCGCAGCGACCTCCTCTCCGCCAATGGCGGCATCTTCAAGCCCCAGGGCCACGCCCTGAGCGAAGTGGCCAGCCGCAACGTGAAGGTGCTGGTGGTGGGCAATCCCGCCAACACCAACGCCCTGATCGCGCTCTCCAACGCGCCCAAGCTCAAGCCTGCCCAGTTCCACGCCATGGTGCGCCTGGACCACAACCGTGCCATCTCCCAGCTCGCCGAGAAGACCGGCAAGCCCGTCACCGCCATCAAGAAGATGACCATCTGGGGCAACCACAGCACCACCCAGTTCCCCGACCTCTACCACGCCGAGGTGGAGGGCAAGAACGCCCACGCCCTCGTCAATGACCACGAGTGGTACGAGAAGACCTTCATTCCCACCGTCGCCAAGCGCGGCGCCGCCATCATCGAGGCCCGCGGCCTCAGCAGCGCCGCCAGCGCCGCCAACGCCGCCATCGACCACATGCGCTCCTGGGCCCTGGGCACCCCCGAGGGCGACTGGACGAGCATGGCCTTCCCCTCCGACGGCAGCTACGGCGTGCCCGAGGGCCTGGTCTTCGGCTATCCCGTCACCGTGAAGAACGGCCAGGCCGAGCTGGCGGACAGCCTGGCGCTCCTCTTCGAGCTCCTTGGCGGTGGCGTCGATCTTGGCCCGGCTGAAATCGTTGATGTCCAGGCCCTTGACCATCTCGACCTGGCCGTTCTTCACGGTGACGGGATAGCCGAAGACCAGGCCCTCGGGCACGCCGTAGCTGCCGTCGGACGGGAAGGCCATGCTCGTCCAGTCGCCCTCGGGGGTGCCCAGGGCCCAGGAGCGCATGTGGTCGATGGCGGCGTTGGCGGCGCTGGCGGCGCTGCTGAGGCCGCGGGCCTCGATGATGGCGGCGCCGCGCTTG
>DASVZU010000066.1:0-11749 GCA_036391515.1 Holophagaceae bacterium | reverse complement strand
CGGTTCGCCAGGCGGCCCAGGCCCTCGACGTCCATGACCACCTCATCGCCTTCCTTCAGCCAGAGGTTGTCCGTGACCTTCGAACCGTTCAATTCCAGCAGGCAGCCCGTCCCGACGGTGCCGCTGCCGATGACCTCGCCGGGATGCATCTGGATGCCGTAGCTGGTGCGCTGGAGGATCTGGGCGAAGGTCCAGTTCATGCTGTCGGCGTTGCCATTGGACAAAAGCTGTCCATTCACGTGGCAGGTCATGGCGGCGCGGAGCACTTCACCCCGGGGGGTGGCATCGAGCTCCAGCTCGTCCTTCGTGACCAGCCACGGTCCCAGGCTCGTGGCGAAGTCCTTGCCCTTGCAGGGACCCAGGGAGAGCTTCATCTCCTCCATCTGGAGCATGCGGGCGCTCCAGTCGTTCATCACCATGTAGCCGAAGATGGCCGCGTCCGCCTCCGCCAGGGTGGCGTTCTTCAGGGGGCGGCCGGTGACGATGGCCACCTCCAGCTCGAAGTCCAGGCGGGTGAGGTGGTGGTCCTGCACCTGCACCTCGCCGGGGCCGGTGACGGCCAGGTGGTTGGTGAAGTAGGTGACAGGAAAGAGGTCGAATTCCGGGATCATCTCCAGCCCCCGGTTGCGCCGGGCCGTGGCCACGTGCTGCCGGAAGGCGTAGCCGTCGCGCATGGAGACGGGCCTGGGGATGGGGGCCAGCAGGCGGACCGACCCGGCGTCGAGGAGGGCGGCGGCCGGAGGCGCCGCGGCCTGGGCCCGGGCCAGGGGCATCAGCTCGTCCTGGCGGCGGATGAGGGTGAGCATGTCCACGGCCAGGCGGGCATCCGCGGCGCCGAGGTCGACGATCCGGCCGTCCCCCTGCACGGCGCCGATGCGCTCCTGGTTCCGGTGGAGGAAGGTCACGAGTTTCATGGAAGCACTCCCCGCAAAGCCACCCAGTGTACCGACATCTAGAAGGAGGCCCGCAGCCCGATCTGGACCCGGCGCCCGGCGTCCGCGGGCAGGTGCGTGGCGGGCCGGGTGCGGTCCAGCAGGTCGAAGGCGTCCAGGAGGACCTCGGCACGCCCGAAGGACGCGGCGAAGGCCCTGGCGATCCGGAGGTCGAGAACGGCCGAGCCCTCCGGAGTCCGCACAGGACCGGCTGGCGCGTCGGGCTGGCCCGACTGGCGACGGCCCACGAGGGCCAGGGTCCAGTCCCGGGCCCAGGGGGAGGCCAGGTCGCGGGTGTCCCAGGCGGCCCAGAGGCGCAGGCGCCGCAGGGTGCCGTCCTGCGGGCCGAGGGGCCCGATGGAGCGGGTGCGGGCCAGGGTCCAGCTCGCGGCGAGGTTGAGGACTTCCCGCACCTGCCAGCGCCCGCCCAGGGCCAGGCCCCGGAGCCGGTCCCGGTCGCCGCCGCCGGGGAGGAGGCGACCCTCGGCATTCCGGACCTCGGCCGTGAGGGCCAGGTCGGGGAGGGGGAGGAAGGCCAGGCCCAGGTGGCTCTCCCGGCGATCCGGCGGCACGAGGGGCGGAAGGGGCTGGAAGAAAGCCAGGGGCGAGGGATCGACGAAGCGGCCGTGGCCGCCGTAGAGCCGCACCCGCGCCGTGACCCGCCAGCTGAAGGCCAGGCGGGGCGAGGTCGCTTCGCGCCGTCCGCCCTCTGCGGTGTCCTCGAGATCCCTTCGCAGGCCCACGCGCAGGGTGAAGGGTTCTGCGGGGCGCCAGTCGTCCTGGAGGAAGAGGCCGGCCCGGCGCCAGGCTTCGCCCGGGCGAACCTCCGAGCGCACCTGCTGGAGGTCGAGCCCCGCCGCCAGGCCGTGGGCGCCCAGATCCAGGGCCAAGGTGTCCGCGGCCTCCCAGGATCGCGCAGGACTCAGGCCGGGGGCCTCGACCCGGCGGCCCTGGAGGCGGGCCTCCTGGACGAATCCCGGCGTGGGTGTCCAGCGGTGGGCCAGGGCCAGGGACGCATCCCGGCCGGCGCCGTCGCCATCGGCATCCAGGGCGCGGAGGGTCCAGCGCTGCGCGTCGCCGGGCAGCCAGTCCACGCGGAGGGTGCCATGGGTGCTGCGGGATCCGTCCCCGGGTTCCTGGCGGTCCGCCGCCACGGCGTAGAACAGGCGGTCGCGGTGGAGGGGGCCGCCGACGGTCAGTCCGGCCTCCCGCCGGTCTGCGGCGACTCCGCTGGCGGGGCCCCACAGGGCCTGGGCCGTGCCTTCGAAGGCGTCGCCCCCGCCGCGGGTCGTGGCCTGGAGGGCGGCGCCTCCGGGCTGGTCGGCGGGGCCGTCCCCCGCGAGGATCCGGACGCCCTCGAGGGCAGCGAGGCCCAGGGGGGAGGGCCCCGTTCCCGCAGCGCCCAGGTCCAGGCCATCCACCCGCAGGTTCGGGGCGGGGGCGGCTGGCCAGGGCCCCAGGTCCGCCACCGCCGCCAGGTCGCGGGACCGCAGGGGCAGGGCCTGGAGCAGGCCGGCGGAGAGGTCCGTGGCCAGGCTCGTCTCCGCCGCCGCCACGGGCGGGTCCGGCGCCTCGACATCGAGGACCATCCCGGGCTCCATGGGCATGAGCTCCACATCCAGTGCCGTGTCGGCCCCGGGATGGATGCGCAGGCCCGTGATCCGCTGGCCGCCGGAATCCCCGGCCGTCACCTCCAGTCGGCAGGTTCCAGGCTCGATGCCGCGGAACCGGAAGGCGCCGTCCGGGCCCGTGACGAGGCTCCGCTGGCGGCGCGTGGCGTTCTCCACCAGGGTGAGGCGGACTCCGGCGAGGGGCGTGCCGTCGGCGGACCGCACCACGCCTCGCAGGCCGCCGGAGACGAGGCCCTGGGCCGCGAGGGCGGGCGCCAGGAGGAGGGCCAGGCCCGTCGCGGCTCGGGGGCGCATCAGCCCAGCAACGCCAGCAGCGTCTCGCCCGCCTCGCGGATCCGGTCCGGCGGCGTGCAGAGGGGCGGCATCAGGTAGAGGCAGTCGCCGATGGGGCGCGCGAGGAGGCCGAGGTCCAGGGCCCGGCGGTGGAGCCGCCAGCCGAAGCGCGCCTCCAGGGTGTCGGGCGAGCCGGTGGCGGGATCCACCAGCTGGCAGGCCCCCACGGTGCCCAGCACCCGGGCCTTCCGCACGGCGGGATGGGTGGAGAGGGCGCGGAAGGTGTCGGTCATGGCCGCGGACAGCTCGGCGGCCTGGACCAGCACGGGCTCGTCGTCGAAGAGGGCCAGGCTGGCGCAGGCCACGGCGCAGGCCAGGGGGTTCCCGGTGTAGCTGTGGCCGTGGAGGAAGGCCCGACCCGAGGACGGCTCGCCCCAGAAGTGGCCGTAGAGCTCCTCCGTGGCCCAGGTCATGGAGAGGGGCAGCGTGCCGCCCGTGAGGCCCTTGGAGAGGCAGAGCAGGTCCGGCGCCACGGCGGCCTGTTCGCACGCGAGGAAGGTGCCCGTGCGGCCGAAGCCCGTCATCACCTCGTCGGCGATGAGGTACACGCCGTGGGTGTCGCACTGGGCGCGCAGCTCCTGCAGCAGCTCCGGCGGCCACATGCGCATGCCGCCCGCGGCCTGGAGCAGGGGCTCGGCGATGAAGGCGGCCAGCCGACCGCCGTGCTGGGCGAAGAAGGCGCGTACCGCCTCGCGGGCGGCCTCCAGGCGCTCCGGCCAGCCTGCGAGATCGGGCGCCAGCTCGCGCCGGGGATCCTCCGGCACCTCGAGCCGGTCGCAGGCCAGCAGCAGGGGCTGGAAGAGGCCCGTCATGAAGTTCTCCAGCTCCCCCACGCCCACCGCGCCGAGGGTGTCGCCGTGGTAGCCCGCGCGCAGGGCGCCGAAGCGCGTGCGGCCCTTCTCACCGCGCTGGAGCTGGGCCTGGAAGGCCATCTTGAGGGCCACCTCCACGGCCGTGCTGCCGTTGTCGGAGAAGAAGGCCCGGGTGAGGCCCGGCGGCAGCTTGGGACGGAGCCGCGTCACCAGCTCGATCGCGGGCTCGTGGGTGAAGCCCGCGAAGATGACGTGGTCCAGCTTCCCGGCCTGGCGCTCCAGGGCGCCCATGAGCCGCGGATGGCTGTGGCCGTGCAGGCAGGTCCACCAGCTGGAGATGCCGTCCAGGACGCGGTTCCCGTCGGCCAGGAGGAGGTCGCAGCCCTCGCCGCCGATGACCGGGACGGGCGGATCCACCTCGTGCACCTTCATCTGCGTGAAGGGGTGCCAGACGTGGGCCTGGTCCAGGGCCAGGCGTTCGGTCCAGTCGGGGGGCAGGGGCGTCGGCATGGCACCAGTGTAGGTCAGCCCGGATCAGCGATCCGAAACCGGCCGGTGGGCCTCCTCGAGGAACCGCTTCGCGCAGTCGGGGCAGATGCCGTGGGTGAAGGCCGCATCCGTGTGCTGGGAGATGTAGGTCTCCAGCTGGTTCCAGGCTCCCTGGTCGTCCCGGATCTTCTTGCACGAGGAACAGATGGGGATGATCCCCTGGAGGGTCCTGATGGTGTCGAGGGCCTTCTGGAGCTCGGTGGTCCGGGTGGCCACGCGTTCCTCCAGCGTGTCCTTGAGGCCCCGGAGCTCGCGGAAGGAGCCCCGCAGCGCCTCCGTCATCTGGTCGAACCGGAGGGAGAGCTGGTGCAGCTCCTCGATGCCGCTGGGGGGAAGGAGCAGTCGCTTCTCCGGGTCCCCGTCGAGGAGCGCGGGGAAGGCGCGGGTGGCGGCCTCCAGCCGGGCGATGGAGGTGGTGAACCCGCGGCTGAGGCCCTGGGCCAGAAGCACGGTGCCGAGGATCAGGAGCAGAAGGGCCCCCAGGCCCAGGATGCTGATCCGGGTCAGGGAGTCGATGAGGGGGGCGAAGGGCAGCTCCACGACCACCTTCCAGGGGAGGTCCGGGCCGAGGAGGCCCTCGCGGGTCACGAGCGAATGCCGCCACCGCTGCATGCGGCTCTGGCCGAGCCGGGCCTTGGGAATCCGATGCCAGACTCCATCGCCCAGCGGCCGCGCCTCTCCCTCCACCGGCCGGAACGGCCCCATGACGGGCAGATCCGTGCGGGTGGTGGACACGATCAGGCCTTTCCGGTCGAGGAGGGTCAGCTGGGCGCCCCCCGGCCCGGCGAGGGTCTGGAGGAGTTCCCGGACGAGGTTGGTATCGGTGATGCCGATGCAGTAGCCGTCGTAGCGGCCGTTCCGGAGGACGGGTACCACCAGGGGGAAGATGGGCGCGGGAGGCCCGATCCGTCCCATGGCGAGATCCGCCACGTAGGGGCGGAGGGTCCCCTTCAGGATCGGGATGTAGGGCCGATCCGAGAAGTCCCTCCCCAGCACGGTGCGTCCCGCATCGTCGTGGAGGGGACTGTAGGCGATCACGATGGCGCGGTCATCCAGCACGCCGACCCGCCGGAACGCGGGCGACGCGGTCCGGAGGACGTCCGTGGCCTGCTGCCGGTCCCCGGCATCCAGGTCCGGCCGCGCCACCAGGGCCGCCAGGGTGGCGATGGCCTGGTGGTGGTCCCCGATCCAGTCGTTGAGGGCCCGCCGGGCCACCCGGTCCAGCTCGACGCTCCGGTTCGCCAGCAGCTGCTCCTCGTTCCGGATCTCCCGCCGGAGGAAGGCTGCGAGGAACAGCAGGGCCGGGAAGGTCACAAGGGAGACCAGCGTGACGAAGACCGCGGTGCGGAAAGCCGGGCGCGGTCCCGGGCGCCGGCTGGACCGGGCCCGCCAGATCAGGTGGAGGAGACAGGCCAGCAGGGTGTTGACGATGCCGTTGACGGACTGTTTCAGGATGATCAGGAGGGTCGTTTCGGGCTGGATGTGCAGGGCGAGGTGGTAGGCCACCCAGACCAGGGGGGCCCCGAGGACCATCCAGTAGCAGAGGTCGGCCCGCAGCAGATCCCAGGACCGGCGCGAGTAGAACCACCCGGCGCACGCGGCCTCGGCCGTCGCGATCAGGAGGGCCCAGGGGTGGTTCCACAGCAGGAAGGTCGCGCTGCCCGCGATCGCCGCCGCGATCACGCCGGCGAGGGGGCCGGCCAGGAGGATCGCGAGCATCACGAAGACCGATCCGAAGATGAAGTCGACGTTGAAGAAGATCTCGAAGCGGAGCAGGTTGACGAGGAACCCCGCGGATCCGAGGAGGAGGGCGATCAGGATCGGATGGCGTGGGGCGGGGGCACGCATGGGATCTCGTTCCTGCGGGTGCGGTCCTGGGGGGCGAGCGCACGGAGATCGTTGGAGCCGGCAACGCGTGGCCGGGAGCTGGCCACGAGCGTCTCATCGGAGGATGAGCCCCCAGGTCTGAATCGGGGCCATCCCATCGAGCCGTCCGGAAAGGGAGGCCTCGTCGACCCGTTGCGCAGCCTCTCCCAGGGCGATCCGGGTCGCTCCGGAGAGCTCCGCGATCCGGGGTTGGAAGAAGGCGAGAGCGAGGCGCGCATCCGGTGTGGAATCGATTCTTGAGGCCTTGGTCGGCCATGGATGGACCTTGTCGCAGTGTAGGTTGGACCTCCACGTCATTTGAAAAAAGACGCAAAGATCAACTTTCTTGATGGACGGATCCAAGGGCCCGGTGGTTGACTCGCTCACCACGTCTTTTGAACCCAGGCAGGCCGTCATGATGCGAACTCTCAAGGTTCCGGGGAAGGCGCAGCGCCATTTGGCGCCGGCCCCTGCATCGAGTCGGCAGGCGCGAAGGGAGCCCCGGTTCCAGATCCACGGCCCGCACGGTCCGTGGGCCGTTCCACCTGCCTGGCGCGCCAGGCGCAAACCCGGACAGCGGAGGGAAGGCCCGGCCTCCCCGTCCGGACCCGGAGACACGGGCCAGGAGACGCTCCGATGAACAGCAATCCGGTTCGAACGTTCCTGCTGGCCCTGGGGGCCGGCACCCTGGTCACAGCAGCTCCCCCCTTCGACTGGCAGGTGGTGGTGAACAACGGCGTCACCGTTCCCGGCGACACCCGCACCTTCAACAGCTTCAACCAGCCCTCCCTGAACCTGAACCGCCTGGTCGTGTTCCGCGGGAGGAGCAAGGGCGGCAAGGGGACCGGGGAGCCCGCCCACGGCGTCTTCACCCGCGACATGGCCCAGGGGACGCCCCTCGCCACGCTCTTCGACCGGACCACCAAGGTGCCGAATCCCAACAACCTCGAGGCGATGTTCATCGAACCGCCGTCCATCCCCCGCATCGACATGCGCTCGAACACCGTGGCCTCCCGCGGGATCCACCAGCCGACCTGGCAGTACCTGCTGCCGGACGGCACCGACACTCGCGTGGGGACGACGGGCATCTACATCAACCCCTTCGGCGGCCTCATCGCCGGCGCCAGCAACCTCGGTAACGCCCCGGACCTGGGGTTCTTCGGCGTGCCGGGGCACCCGGGCGTCAAGTTCGACATGTTCCCCGGGGCGCCTGCCGTGACCAACGGTGCCACGCTGGTGTTCAAGGGGAACTTCACGCTGCCGGATCCGAACGATCCCGCCAAGACGATCAGCAAGACCGGGGTGTACTTCCGCAACCTCAAGGACGAGGCGATCCCCCTGAGCAGCGGCGAGTCCCTCCCCCAGGCGGGCGGGACACGGCCGGTGGTGCGCATCGCCGACACCGATACCCTCATCCCCGGCACCCGGGTGCCCTTCGGCTCCACGGCCCCGCCCAGTGCGGCTGGCTACCTGACGGTGTTCGCGGGCTTCGACAACGAGGCGAACCCCACGAAGGGCGGCATCTACCTGGCACCGATCCTCTGGGCCAACCCGCCGCTCCTCCCGCTGGCGAAGATCGGCGGCCAGGTCCCGGGCGAGGCCAAGGGAGTCGGGTTCAACCGGCTGGGCGAGGGGGTCTCCTTCGACGGCCGCTTCGTGGCCTTCTGGGGCGCCTGGGGGACGGAGGTCAAGACCCTGGTCCTCCAGTGCCCCACGGACGGGAACAAGGATCTCCTGGCCTACTGCCAGGCCACCTACCCCAACGGGTTTGCCACCACGGTGCCCGTGCACCAGGGCGTCTTCGTCCATGACATCCTGCTCGGCACCACGCGCGTCGTGGCGAAGACCCCGACCGATTTCGACGACTTCGTGTTCTGGAACTTCTCCGGCCTCGTCCCCGGCACCGGCGAGTCCGACGAGACGGGCGAGCCGGCCCGCTGGCGCTCCGCCTCCTTCGTGGCGGTCTCCGGGCTGGTGGACGGCTGCCTGCTCGACCGGAACTTCCACGCCGCCTTCAAGGCCCGGAAGGGAGCGGTGGTGGATGGCGCCTACCAGAGCCCGGTCGATGGCCTCTACCTCCGCAAGGGGCCCGGCACCGACCAGCCCTTCGCCACCCTGGTGGAGACCGGGATGGACGGTTCACTGATCGATCCGGCGGCCGTGGATCCCCTCGCCTTCACGCCCCTGCCGGTAACGGCCATGGGCCTTGAACGCGACGGCTTCCGCGGCAAGGGGCTCGCCGTCACCGTGAGCATGGCCACGGAGGCGGCGGGCTGGGCCGGCGTCTACCTCACCCTTGTTCCCGACGAGCTGTGAGGGATCGTCACTCCGGACGGGCCGTCGCTCCGGCGTCGGCCCGTCCTGCGGGCCCGGTCAGTCCAGCACCTCCACCCGGAGGGGCAGGAATTCCCGCAGGAGGGCCGCGTTCTCCTCGGCGGTGGCCGGGCTGGTGCCGTCAGCGCCGGGATTGAGGAGGACCGCCTCGATCCGCCAGCCCCGCAGCATGAGGGCCTCGGCGGAGAGCAGGGTGTGGTTGAGGGTGCCGAGGCCTGCGAGGGCCACCAGCACGCAGGGGTAGCGGCCCTGGTCCGCGGGCCGGACGCAGACCCCTGCGGCGCTGCCGGGCACGGCGGGGGCGGGCGGCGCCGGCCAGTCCGAGGCCCAGGCCAGGAAGTGCCGGCCCGGGGCCAGGGGCACCATGAGCCCTCCCACGCCCTCCAGGAGGATCCGCCCCTCCGCGGGCCGGCGGCACCAGGCGGCGGTGGCCTCCAGATCCAGCGTGCGGCCCTCCCGCCGGGCGGCGGCCAGGGGCGAGAGGGGCGCCTCCAGGAGGACGTGGCTCTCGGCGGTGATGCCGGGGCCGGCCACGGCGCTGGCGTCGGCCTCGGGATGGTCCGGCCGGTCCACGCCGGTCTGGAAGGGCTTCCGGTAGGCCACGGGGGCGAGGGCGGACCAGGCGCGGGCGATGCGGCCGGCGACGTGGGTCTTGCCCACGCCGGTGCCGGTTCCGAGGACCCAGAGGGGGCTGGGAAGGGCGGCGAGGTTCAGCATGGGGCCAGCATGGCAGCCGGGTTGGAGGGCCGCCAACCTTGCCGGGCCGGGGTCCAGTCATCCCCCCACCGGGTAGGCTTTGCCCCTTGCCCCGGCGGGCGGAGGGAGGATCCTGGCCCCTGGAGGTGGTGGTGCCGTTCGGGCTGAACCTGCAACCGCTGGTGCCCCTGCATCCGGTGGAGCCGGACCGGCAGGCCGCCTATCCCAAGGCCCTGGGCCCGACCTTCGTGGGGAAGCCCTACCTGACCTTCCCGGCAGCCACGGCGGGGGTCCAGGATCCCCTGGCCGCGGCCGCCCGGAAGGTGGAGGAGGGGCGTTCCGCCGCTCTGGAGTCGAGCCTCCCCGGTAATCCACCGGCCTACGGAAGCACGGGGATCACGGTCCCCGGTCGCGGGACGGGGATTCCCGGGACGAAGGTGGATCTCCTCGGCTGAACCGCCCGCGATCAGTGCGGGGCGCCGGCCTTGAGCTGCGCCAGGGCCTGCCGGGCCTGGCCGGCCTGCTGGCTGTCGGGGGCCAGGGTGATGATCCTGTTCCAGGCCGCGGTGGCCTCCGCGGGCTTGTGGAGGTCGTTCGCGTACACGATGCCCAGGTTGAAGAGGCTCTGGAGGTGCTTGGGATCGAGCTTCTGGGCCTTCTGGAAGTTGGCCACGGCCTTGTCGAACTGGCCCAGCTCGCGGAACATCACGCCCTGGTCGGTGAGCACGTTGGGATCGTCGCCCTGGAGGGCGAGGGCCTTGGCGTAGGCGGTCACGGCCTTCTGGGGCTGGTTCGAGTCGAAGTAGGCGTTGCCGAGCTCCACCCAGGCCGGGCGGTTCTTCGGATCCTGGAGGGTGGCCCGCTCCAGGGCGGCGGTGTTCTGCTGCTGGGCCGCCGTGGGGGCGGCGCCGGGGGTCCCGCCGGGCATGGGGGACGGCATGGCCCCGGGAGCCACAGGCACCGCGGCCACGGGTGCCGCCACGACCATGCTGGATCCCGAACCGCCGCTGTTCGCCCCGATGAAGTAGCCCAGGAGGCCCCCGACCACGAGGCCGCCAGCGAGGGCGAGGAGGATGTTCCGGTTCATGGGGGCTCCTTCCATGGGACTGGGGATTCTCCCATGGGACGGCGTGGAAGGATGGTCACAGTTGCCGCCTCGGCCGGGACCGGCCGGGTTAGCCTCGATGGGCGGGTCCCCGGGGCCCCGGATCAGAGGGGCGCGCCTTGTTCATCCTGGAAGAACCCTATGTCTCCCGCCTGCTCGAGAGGACGGCCCTGGAACTGGGCCTTCCGGTCCTGGACACGCCGGCGGCGAGAAGGGCCCTCCCGGAGGGCGGGGCCGCGCTGTGGGGGGAGGCGGCCTTCGCGGAGGCTTTCGCCGCGGACCGCCACCGCCGGATCTATTCGAATTCCGAACATGCCATCGGATGGATGGCCCGCCATCTGTCCGGAACGCCCCTGCCGGACCGGATCGCCCGGTTCAAGGACAAGGTCCGCTTCCGCGAGCTGACTGCGGACCTCTATCCGGAATACCGCTTCGCGGCAGTGGACCTGGAAGGGCTCGCCGCCTTCGATCCCCATTCCGTGCCGGCCCCCTTCGTGGTGAAACCGGCGGTGGGGTTCTTCAGCCTCGGCGTGAAGGTGGTGGGGGACCCGGCGGCCTGGCCCGCCGTCGCCGCGGAGCTCCAGGAGGCGGCCCGCCGCCAGGGGACCCTCTACCCGGAGGCGGTGGTGGGATTCGACCGGTTCATCGTGGAGGAGGTGATCGAGGGCGAGGAGTTCGCCGTGGATGCCTACTACGACAGCCAGGGGCGGGCGGTGGTCCTCGACATCATGGGCCATCTCTTCGCCGACGGGGCGGACGTGAGCGACCGGGTGTACTACACCTCCCCCGAACTCATCGCCGCCTGGCGGGAGCCCTTCACGGCCTTCCTCGAGTCGATCGGGCGGCGGGCGGGCCTGGCGGACTTCCCCATCCACGCCGAGCTCCGGGTCCGCCCCGATGGCCGCATCATGCCCATCGAGGTGAACCCCATGCGGTTCGCCGGATGGTGCGTGGCAGACATGGCCCACCACGCGTACGGCCTCAACCCCTACGCCTGTTTCCTGGAAGGCCGGGCCCCCGACTGGGACCGGATCCTGCCGGCGCGGGCAGGGAAGGCCTTCGCCCTGGTGGTGGCGGATCTGCCCTCCGGGCTGGACCTTGCGGCCATCGAATCGGTGGACCACGCGGCCTTCCTCTCGCGCTTCACGGGGATCCTGGAGTACCGGGAGGTGGATGCCCGGAAGCATCCCGTCTTCGGCTTCCTGTTCCTGGAACTCCCCGGGAGCGAGCTGGCCGCCCTGAAGGGCATCCTCGGCGAGGACCTTTCCCGCTACCTCCGTTTCCGCGAGGGCACGGGCGATTCGCCGGAGACGCGAAATCATGGGGCGTGCGCGGCCGTCCGATAGCCAAGGGGGGGATCCCCCCACCAGGCGCCCCATGCCCCTCCTCCCCCCCTTCCTCCGCCGCCCTGGCCGCCTTGCTGCGGCGCTGATGCTGGCCCTGGGGATCCCGGTCTCCCTCGGCGGATTCTTCCTGGCGCGGGAGGCCCAT
>DASVZU010000065.1:0-2883 GCA_036391515.1 Holophagaceae bacterium | reverse complement strand
CGCCGAGGTGAGCAGCACCATCCGCTATCCCGGGCTGGGCTTCCGGACCCGGGACAGCATCAAGGCGCCGAGCCACGCGGCGGAGATCCTCACCACGCCGCCCTTCGCCAACGACGGCGAGAGCCCCACGGCGGTGAGCGTCCACCTGCGCTGGGTGCTGGCCAACGAGCTGTTCTCCGAATTCATCGCGAAGCATGGCGATCCGAAGAAGACCCTCTTCATCAGCTTCCACGCCGACAGCCTGCACCCCAGCTCGCGGGGGACCATGGTCTACGTGCCGGGCGCCGCCCTCGTGCCGGCCCATTTCGCCCTCAACGGCGCCCGGGCGGGCCGGGTGGCGGAGATGAAGCGGTTCTCCCGCGTGTCCTTCTCCCCGCGCCAGAAGCTGCAGGGCGAGGCCCGCAGCCGGCAGTTCTCCGAGACCCTGCTGAAGGCGCTGGGGCGGGGCGACATCCTCATCCACCAGAACCGCCCCATCCGGAACGTCGTGATCCGGAACGGCGTGAAGTGGGTGCCCGCCGTGATCCGCTACAGCACCAGCGCCACCAAGGTCCTGGTGGAGGTGGCCAACCTCGCCAACGACGAGGATGCGGCCAACCTGCGGGATCCCGCCTTCCGCGAGCGCTTCGCCGTGGCGGTGGTGAACGCCATCCGGGCGTACTATCGGGGCTAGCCGCCCTGGCCCCGATGGGAAACGCCATGCGACGCCTGTGGATCCCCCTCCTCCTGCTCCTGGCCGCCGGCCTCGGCTGCCGCCGGGCCGAGCCCGTCCCGCCGACGGCGGCCCGCATCGTCATCCGCTTCCTGGACCGGGATGCGGTGCTGGCCCTGCCGTCCGTCCCGCCGGAGGGCACCTGGCGCCTCATGAACGCCGGCCAGTGGGAGCCCCTGGACCTGCGGTGGAAGCCCGGGCCGCCCCGGATCGGCGCCACGGTCGTGGGGCGCACCGCCCCCGACTGGGTGATGCTGGAGGATCCCTCCGGCGAGAGCCATCGGGTGGTCATGCGGGGCCCCGGCCCCGAGGAGCTGGCCCAGCGCAACGAGCGCCTGGATCCGGACGAGGTCGATGCCCTGGCCGTCCTGGGCCTGCTCTGGGCCCTGGCCTGGTCCCGGCACTGAGGGGATTGTGCAAACCTAGTGATGCGAGGCATCCTGGAGGGAATCACCCCCTGGAGGTCCCCATGCGCTGGCGCCCATCCTTCGCATTCCTGCTGGCCACGGCCCTGGCCGCGCAGACGCCCTTGGCCTATCCAACCACGCGGAAGGGGGACGTGGTGGACGACTACCACGGCACCAAGGTGGCCGACCCCTACCGCTGGCTGGAGGACGAGAACGCCCCGGAGACGAAGGCCTGGGTGGAGGCCGAGAACAAGGTGACCTCCGCCTACCTCGACCAGATCCCCGAGCGGGAGGCCATCCGGACCCGCCTGACCCGGCTGTGGGACTTCGAGAAGTACAGCGCCCCCAGCAAGCGCGGGATGCACTACTTCTACAGCTACAACACGGGCCTGCAGAACCAGGCGGTGCTCTACGTCACCGACCGCCTGCAGGACCGGGGCCGGGTGCTGCTGGATCCCAACGCCCTCAGCGCCGACGGCACCACGGCCCTCAGCGGCATGTCCCTCTCGGAGGACGGCTCGCTCATGGCCTACGCCCTGTCCAAGGGCGGGGCGGACCTGGTGGTCTGGAAGATCCGCCGCGTGGCCACGGGCCAGGACCTGCCCGACGAGCTGCCCCTGGGCCGCAGCGGCGTGAACGCCTGGGCCAAGGACGGCTCCGGCTTCTACTACACCCGCTACCCCCTGCCGAAGGACCGCAGCGCCCTCACCGGCGTCTTCCGGAACCAGCAGCTCCTCTTCCACAAGCTGGGAACGCCTCTGGCGCAGGACAAGGTGGTCTACGAGCGGCCGGACCACCCCGACTGGGGCTTCCGCGCCCACGTCACGGACGACGGCGCCTGGCTGGTGGTCGCCCAGAACGAGGGCACGGGCCAGCGGCGGCGGATCTTCCTCCAGGATCTCCGGAAGCCCGGCGCCCAGGTCGAGCCCTGGCTGGACGGCTTCGACGCCGCCTACCAGGTCGTCGGCAACGATCGCGACACCTTCTACGTCTTCACCGACCACGACGCCCCCCGGGGCCGCCTCGTGGCCATCCGGAAGGGCCATCCCCAGGCGAAGGACTGGCAGGAGCTCATCCCCCAGGCCAAGGGCCAGGATGTGCTGGCGGGCGTGAACCTGGTGGCCAATCGCTTCGCGGCCACCTGGCGGGTGGACGCCCTCCAGCGGGTGCGCCTCTACGACCTGAAGGGCCGCTTCCAGAAGGAGATCGCCCTCCCGGGCGTGGGCACCCTGGCCGGCTTCGGCGGGCGGCGGAAGGACCGGGAGACCTTCTACAGCTTCACCAGCTACAACCTCCCCCCCACGCTCTACCGCTACGACTTCGCCACCGGCAGGAGCGCCGTGTTCCGCCAGCCCAAGGTGGCCTTCGATCCCGCCCGCTTCGAGGTGAAGGAGGCCTTCTACACCAGCAAGGACGGCACCCGCGTGCCGCTGTTCCTCGCCTACCGGAAGGGCCTGAAGCTCGACGGCCAGAACCCCACGCTGCTCTACGGCTACGGTGGCTTCAACATCCCCGCGGCCCCGGCCTTCGCGCCCGCGAACCTGGCCTGGATGGAGCTGGGCGGCATCTACGCCCAGGCGGCCCTCCGCGGCGGCAGCGAGTACGGCAAGGCCTGGCACGACGCCGGCCGGCTGGCCAACAAGCAGAACGTCTTCGACGACTTCATCGCCGCGGCCGAGTGGCTCATCCGCGAGAAGTACACGAGCACGCCGAAGCTGGCCATCATGGGCGGCTCCAACGGCGGCCTGCTGGTGGGCGCCTGCA
>DASVZU010000064.1:0-4485 GCA_036391515.1 Holophagaceae bacterium | reverse complement strand
GCCCTCCATGTCCCCCGGGGCCCACCTCCTGGCCAGCTGGTTCGTCGCCACCCGGGCCGGTCTCCCGGTGCGGGAGCGGCGTCTGGTGACCCTGGCGGGGACCCTCCCGGACCTGGACGGGCTGGGAGTCGTGGCCGACGTTCTGACGCACGGCCGCACGGCCTGGTACGAGACCTACCACCACCAGGTGGGCCACACCCTCCTGGCCGGGCTCCTGCTCGCGACCGCCTGCGGCTGGCTGGCCCGGATCCGGAGGCGCCCCGTGGCCCTGCTCGCCCTGGGGACCTTCCACCTCCACCTGCTCTTCGACCTGGTGGGCTCGCGGGGGCCCGACGGCTACCGCTGGCCCATCCCCTACCTCGCGCCCTTCACGCAGTCCGGACAGTGGTCCTGGCAGGGGCAGTGGCTCCTCAACGGCTGGCAGAACCTCCTCATCCTGGCCCTGCTGCTGGGCTGGGCCTTCGCGTACGCCGCGCGGCACCGCCACTCCTTCATCGAGGTGGTCTCCACCCGCCTCGACCGCGCCATCTTCCAGGCCGTCGCCGCCCGATGGCCAGCCTGACCTTCGCCACCGCCCTTGGACGCCTCCACCTGGCCTGGACGGCGGAGGGTGTGTGTCTCCTGCGCTTCACGGATCGGCGACTCGGCGCGGAATCGGAAGAGGCCCCCGCCTGGGTGCATGACGCCGTGCGCCGCCTCCTGGCCCACCTCGCGGGCACTCCGCAGGACCTGTCCGCCATTCCCGTGGACCTCACGGCCCTCCCGCCTTTCCGGCGCCGGGTGGCGGAGGTGCTGCGGGCCACGGCGCCCGGCCAGGTGCTCACCTACGGGGACGTGGCCCTGCTGGCCGGCCGGCCCCGGGCGGCCCGGGCCGTGGGCCAGGCGGTGAAGGCCAATCCCGTGCTCATCCTGGTGCCCTGCCACCGGGTGGTGGGCGCGAAGGACGACGGCGGCTGGAGCGCCTTCGGGTCGCCCGAGCTCAAGGCGCGGCTGCTGGCCCTGGAGGCGCCTCCCGCGACCTTTACGGGGTGTCTTCCTGGAGGACGGCGGGCCGCCCGTTGAGCGTGGCGCGGACGGGAACCTCCGCCGCGGTCTTCCAGGGCAGGTCGGGCCACCAGCGCCGGCTGGGCGGAGCCGTGGGCTCGAAGCCCTCGCCGGGACGGGGCAGGGCCACGATCGCACCCGCGGGCTCCGCGGCCGCCAGGACCCGCTCCACGGGCTCGGTCCAGCCGTGGGCCGCCAGGTTGAAGAGCCCCCAGTGGATGGGCAGGAGCACGCGACCCCGCACCATCCGGTGGGCCGCCACCGCCTGCTCGGGACCCAGGTGCCAGTCGGGCCAGGCGGGGTGGTAGGCGCCGGCCTCGATCATGGCCAGGTCGAAGGGGCCCAGGCGCGTCCCGATGTCGGCCAGGCCCGGGAACATCCCGGTGTCGCCGGAGAAATAGACCCGGTGCCGCGGGCCCAGGAAGGCGAAGCCGCCCCAGAGGATCCGGTCCTTGTCCCGCAGGCCCCGGCCCGAGGCGTGACGCGCCGGCGTGAGGACCACCTCCATTTCCCCCACGCACACGGACTCCCACCAGTCCAGCTCGGTGATCCGGTCCGCGGGCACGCCCCAGCGCACGAGGCGCGCGCCCACGCCCAGGGGCACCACGAACCGCGTGTCCCAGCCCTTGAGGCGGCGCAGGGTGCCCTCGTCCAGGTGATCGTAGTGGTCGTGGGAGATGGCCACCACCTGCGGGACCGGCAGCTCCTCCAGCGCGATCACCGGTGCGAAGAACCGCTTCGGCCCGGCCCAGCCCACGGGCGAGGCCCGCCGGCCCCAGACGGGATCCGTGAGCACCCGGACGCCATCGATCTCCAGGTAGAGGGTGGAGTGCCCCAGCCAGGTGGCCCGGAGGCCCGTTCTGGAGTCGGCGGCCAGGTCTTCACGGGTGGGATGCACCACGGGAAGCGGCGCCCTCGGCGTCGAGTTCGCGTCCCGCCGCAGGATGCTCGCGACGGCGGCCAGGTAGTCGTTCCAGAGGGGCTGGGGGTTGCGGAAGCGCCCATCGCGCCCCTGCGGAGGTCGGTCCATGGGGAGACTCCTCAAGTCGGGAAGGCTAGATGGAATAGGCCACGCCGGTGCGCTGCTCGGAGATCCGCCACAGCCAGCGCTGGAGGCCTTCATCCCGGGACCGGGCCGTGGAGCCCACCCGCACGGGGGCCCCCTTGGCCTCCTGGAAGCCCGATGGGCCGAAGTACTCCCCGCCCTGGGCCGCGGGGTCCGTGGCGGCGCGGAGGAGGGGTTGGGCCCCGCCGAAGGCGTCCTGGCTCAGGAGCGCTTCCAGGCCTACCCACCGCAGCCCGCGGATCCACCCGGCGTGGCGCTGCAGCTCCGTGCGGGCCCAGCCCGGGTGGGCGGCCAGGGAGCGGGTGTCCGACCCGGCCGCCGCGAGGCGGCGCTGGAGCTCGAAGGCGAAGAGGAGATTGGCCAGCTTGGATTGCCCATAGGCGGCCCAGGCCCGGTAGCCCCCGTCGAAGTCCAGGTCGTCGGCGTAGATGCGCCCCGAGCGGTGCATGAGGCTGCTCATGGTCACCACCCGGGAGCCCGGCGTGGCCATCAAGCGCGCCAGCAGGAGGCCCGTGAGGGCGAAGGGCCCGAAGTGGTTGGTGCCGAGCTGGGTCTCGAAGCCGTCCTCGGTCTTCCCGTAGGGCGGGACCATGACGCCCGCGTTGTTGAGGAGCAGGTCCAGGCGGTCGAAGCGGGCCAGGAGTTCCGCCGCGGCCTTCCGCACCGAGGCGAGGGAGGCCAGGTCCAGGGCCTGCACCTCCATCAGGGCGCCGGGATGGAGGGTCGCGATGCGGCGCACCGCCTCCTCCGCCTTGGGGAGGTTCCGGCAGGCCAGGACCACCGTGGCCCCCCGCGCCGCCAGGATCCGGGCCGTCTCGAAACCCGTGCCAGAGGTGGCTCCGGTGACCACGGCCACCCGCCCGGTCTGATCGGGGATCTGGGCCCAGGTCCAGCTTTCTTGCGCCATGTCACCCTCCATCATGCATTTGACATTTAGACGAATAACGTCAATGAGACATATTGACACTCGGACACATTTTGTCAACACTCTTTCCATGGGTGAGGAAAAGAAAGCCAGGGTCCTGGAGGCCGCCGAGTCCGTGTTTCTCCGCTTCGGCTTCCGTCGGACCACCATGGGCGACCTCGCGGCGGCCGCGGGCATCTCCCGGCCCGCCCTCTACCTGCTCTTCTGCCGCAAGGAAGAGGTCTTCGAGGGTGTCCTGCGGGCCTACACCGCCCGCACGCTGGAGGAACTCCGGCAGGGCCTGGGCGCCCGTCCCACCCCCCTGGAGAAGCTCCGCTTCGCCTTCGAGCTCTGGGCCGTGCGCCCCTTCGGGTTCTTCGAGGCCTCGCCGGAGCTGCGGGAGCCCATCCACGGCGGCCTCGCCTTCGCCAAGGGGGCCCTCGACGAGGCCGTGGCCGCCTTCGAAGTCGAACTGGCGGCCATCCTCGCGCCCCTGCATGCGGCGGCCCCTGCCCGGGCCCTGCCGCCGGACCAGATCGCCCGGGTCCTCACCCGCGCCGTCCACGGCTTCAAGGAGTCGGCCCGGGATGCCGACGAGCTGCGGACCATGATCGACGGCCTCCTGGAGATGGTCCTGGCCTCCCTCCGGCCCCCCGCCGGCGCCTGAGGCCTTCGTCCATACTGGACGGATGCCGCGCCCCCTGCCCGACGAGCTGCTGAAGGTCCCCCACCGGCGGGACGTGCCCTTCGCACGGCTCACGACGCTCGGCGTGGGAGGCCTCTGCCGCTGGCTCTTCGAGCCCGCCACGGAGGCCGAGGCCCAGGCCTTCGTCCGGGCTTGCGTCCGGGAGGGACTGCCCTACCTGGTGCTGGGAGGCGGATCCAACCTGGTGGTGCTGGACGACATCACGATCCCGGTGCTGCGCCTGGCCCTGCCGAAGACGATCCGGCGCGACGGCACGCGCCTCACGGCCCCCGCCAGCCATGGCCACATCGCCCTGGCGGAGGCCGCCGCCGCCGCGGGCCTCGCGGGCCTGGAGTTCGCCAGCGGCATCCCGGGCTCCCTGGGGGGGGCCATCCGCATGAACGCCGGGGCCTACGGCCGGGAGTGGGTGGAGCTGCTGGACCGCTACCGGTTCCTCACGCCCGAGGGCGAGCTGGTGGAGAAGGCCCCGGAGCCGGGCGAGTTCCGCTACCGCTGGAGCTTCCTCACGGGGGGCCGGGTCGTCCTGTCGGCCACGGCCCGGCTGGCCGAGGGCGACCCGGCGGCCATCCGGGCCCAAGTGGCCGAGTACCGCGGGAAGCGGGGCACCAGCCAGCCCCTCTCGAGGCGGAACGCCGGCTGCATCTTCAAGAACCCGCCGGGCCAGAGCGCCGGGCGGCTCATCGACCAGGCGGGCCTCAAGGGCCTGCGGATCGGCGACGCCGAGGTGAGCCCCGAGCACGCCAACTTCCTCGTGAACCACGGCCA
>DASVZU010000063.1:0-1999 GCA_036391515.1 Holophagaceae bacterium | reverse complement strand
TGCGGGGCGTTTGCACGCCTGGGGACAAGCCGCCTTGTGCCACCGGGCCGCCACAGGTAATCTGAAAGGCCTTGGAGAGATGCCGGAGTGGCCGAACGGGCTCGCCTGCTAAGCGAGTGTATTGGGTAAACCAGTACCGGGGGTTCGAATCCCCCTCTCTCCGCCACAGGAAGCCGCCGTGAGGCGGCTTTTTCCGTGATGGGAGAGGGGGATTCGAAGTCACAGCAGCGCTGGCAGGTAGCCGCAGGCTCCGGCAGCCCGGGGGGCTGCTGGAGCCGTGAAGCGGCGTGCCAGGGATGCGTGCGGCCGGAGGGGACGGCGCGAAGCGGTGGCCCCGGAGGGAATCCCCCTCTCTCCGCCACGACGGGCCGCCGCAACGTGGCCTTATCTATTTCCGCCGCCAGGGGGATGCGCCGGCGGGCGAGGCGCGGTAGGGTGGGACCACCACATACCTCACAAGGTGATCCATGCGGACCCTCAGCCTTCTTTTCTTGGCCCTCTTCCTGGCGGTGGGCGCCTCGGCCCAGGACCATCCCCTGTGGCTGCGCTACCCGGCCCTCTCGCCGGACGGGAAGACCATCGTCTTCTCCTACCAGGGCGACCTGTTCCGGGTGCCCGCCGAGGGCGGCACGGCCACGCCCCTCACGGTGGGAGGTTCGTACTCCTTCCAGCCCGTCTGGAGCCACGACGGCCGGTGGATCGCCTTCGCCTCGGACCGCAGCGGCAACTTCGATGTCTACGTGATGCCCAGCCAGGGCGGGGAGGCCACCCGGCTCACCTTCCACGCCGCGCCGGACCTGCCCTTTGCCTTCACGCCCGACGACAAGGAGATCCTGTTCACCTCGTCCCGGGGACACGCCACGGCGAGCCGGCAGTTCCCCGGGCGGCTCTTCCCCGAGACCTACCTGGTGTCGCGGGAAGGCGACCGGACCCGCCTGCTGACGGACATCACCCTGGACGCGGCCACCTACGACCCCACCGGCCGGCGCATCCTCTACCAGGACCTCAAGGGCTACGAGGACAAGTACCGGAAGCACCACACCTCCGCCGTGACGCGGGATCTCTGGAGCTTCGAGCCCGCCACCGGCGCCTTCACCCAGCTCACCACCTTCAAGGGCGAGGACCGCAACCCGGTCTTCGGTTCCGATCCGGACGGATACTTCTTCCTCAGCGAGCGCGGGGGCTCCTTCAACGTCTTCCGGGGCTCCGTGGCCCATCCCGACCAGGCCGAGCCCCTCACGCACTTCACGAAGCACCCGGTGCGCTTCCTCACGGCCTCGCGGGGGGATGTCCTCTGCTTCGCCTACGACGGGGAGATCTGGACCCTGGCGCCCGGCGGGGAGCCGCGGAAGGTGCCCATCGCCGTCCACGTGGACGGCCGCGCCTCGCTGGAGAAGACGATCCCCGTGAACGGGGCCATGACGGAGATGGCGGTCTCCCCCAACGGGAAGGAGGTCGCCTTCATCGTGCGCGGCGAGATCTTCGTCACCTCGGCGGACGGGAAGGTCACCCGCCGCATCACGGACACCCCCGGCCAGGAGCGCAGCGTCAGCTTCAGCCCCGACGGCCGCACCCTGCTGTACGCCGCCGAGCGCGGCGGCAGCTGGGACATCTACACCCGCCGCATCGTGCGGCCGGAGGAGCCCTACTTCTACGCCTCCACCCGGCTGGAGGAGAAGCCCATCGTCGCCACGCCCGCCGAGGAGTTCCAGCCCCTGTTCTCGCCCGACGGGACCGAGGTGGCCTACCTGGAGGAGCGCACGGCGATCAAGGTGCTGAACCTCGCCAGCGGGAAGACCCGCACCCTGCTGCCCGCGGGCCGGAACTACTCCTACGCCGACGGCGACCAGTCCTTCGACTGGTCCCCCGACGGGAAGTGGCTGGTCTTCGCCATGAACACCGGGCTCGGCTGGCTGCGCGACATCGGCCTGGTGGCCGCCGACGGGACGGGCCCCATCCACAACCTCAGCCAGAGCGGCTTCGAGGACGAGAACCCCCG
>DASVZU010000062.1:0-3828 GCA_036391515.1 Holophagaceae bacterium | reverse complement strand
GAAGGACCGGTCCATCCTCAGCAGGCCGGCATGCTCCAGGGTGTCGGAGCGCACGGCGTGCGAGAGGATCCCGACCCGCTCAGGATGGAATTGGGCCTCCAGCACCACCGCCCCCGCGCCATCCGCGTAGATCATGCTGTCCCGGTCGCAGGGATCGCAGACCCGGGAGAGGGTCTCCGCGCCAATGACCAGCGCCCGCTTCGCGTCCCCCGATCGCAGGAAGTAGTCAGACTGGATCACCGCCTGGAGCCAGCCGGGGCAGCCGAAGGGGAGGTCGTAGGCGACGCAGGCCGGGTTGGCGATGCGGAGCCTCGCCTTGACCCGTGCGGCCAGGGTCGGGACGAAATCCGACCGCCGGTGGTCCGCCTTCACGTCCCCGAAATTGTGGGCGACGATGACGTAGTCCAGCGTCTCCGGATCGATCCCGGCCGAGGTCAGGGCCTGCCCTCCGGCCTCGAAGGCCAGGTCCGACGTCACCTGATCGTTCGTGGCGTAGCGGCGTTCGGAGATGCCGGTGATCTCCTCGAACTTCGCGACGATCCGCGCCGTCTCCCCGTCCGGATAGGGCTGGCCGGCCTCCCGGAAGAAGGTGTGGTCCAGGAACGCCGCGTTGGGGATCTTCCGGGAAGGGATGCAGCTTCCCGTTCCCGTGATGACGGTCTGCGGCTGAGTCATTCCTTCCTCCCCAGGCCTGCGAGGCCGTCGGTCCCTTAGGAATATTCGATTCCGGCCCGGTTCCCCAGGGATTTCTGCCGCATCTGCCGGGGGAGGCCGGTCCGAATGACGAATCGTCAGGTCCCCGTGGGGGCGGTCCGGACGGGTCGCCGACCGAGGCCGTACCAGGCGATGACGCCGAGGGTGATCGCCCCGCCCAGGAGGGCCCAGGGGGAGGGCCGCTCCCCGATGCCCAGGAACACCCAGACGGGGTTGAACACCGCCTCCAGCGTGCCCGTCACCACCGCCGCCGTGGCCGAGAGGTGGCGCATCCCGGCGTTGAAGAGGATGTAGGCCAGCCCGATCTGGAAGGCGCCCAGGTAGAGGAGGATCGCGCCCTGGGGGAGGGTGGGGCGGAGGCCCGGCAGGGCCAGGGGCGCGCAGAGGACGGCCACCAGCAGGTTCCCCGCCACGATGGCGCCGATGGGATCCCGCCCGGGATCGCGCTGGCCCCGCAGCTTCAGGGTGAGGGTGAAGAGGGCCAGGCAGAGGCCGGCGGCCATGCCCAGGAGGTTGCCCGCCAGGCCCCCCGCCTGGAGCCGGCCCACGAAGAAGAGGCCCATGGCCCCCAGGGTGAGGCCCACGGCGGCGAGATCGCGTCCCTGGAGGCGGCGCCCGAGGAGCCAGGGCTCCAGGAACACCAGGTAGATGGGGGCGGAGAACTGCAGGAAGATCGCGTTGGCGGCGGTGGTGAGCTTGGTGGCGGCCACGAAGCAGACAAGCACGCCCGCGTAGGCGGCGGCGCAGGCCCAGCCGAGCGCGTCCAGGCGAAGGGCGGAGGCCCGGCCCCGGGCGAGCACGAAGGCCCCCATGACGAGGGCCGCCACGAGGCTGCGCACCCCGGCGATCTGCAGGGCGCCCAGGGGCAGCACCTTGATGAAGAGGCCGCTGGAACTCCAGAGGAGGGCGGCCGCCGCCACCAGGGCCGCGCCGCGACGGGGGTTCTCGATCGCTTCCATCGGTCCATTGGACCACGGGCGGCTTGTGACCCCGGTTCGCCCACCACGGACCTACCCTTCCGGCGGGAGGTTCCCATGTGCCTCGGCGTGCCCGGCCGCATCCTCGACGTGCAGGAGGGGCCGCTGCGCATGGGCCGCGTGGCCTTCGGACCCACCGTGAAGGAGGTGAGCCTGGCCTGCGTGCCCGAGGCCGCGCCCGGCGAGTGGGTGGTGGTCCATGCGGGCCTGGCCCTGGAGCGGCTGGATGTGGCCGAGGCCCGCCGTGTCTTCGAGAGCCTGGCGGAGCTGGAGGCGGGCTGGGAGACGCGGCCGTGAGGTTCGTGGACGAGTACCGCGACGGCGCCGCGGCGCGCACCCTGGCGGAGGCCATCCGCCGCAAGGTGACGCGCCCCTGGACCCTCATGGAGGTCTGCGGCGGCCAGACCCACAGCATCGTGCGCTTCGGCCTGGACGAGCTCCTGCCGCCGGAGGTGCGCCTCATCCACGGTCCCGGCTGCCCCGTCTGCGTCACGCCCGTGGCCCTTATCGACCAGGCCCTGGCCATTGCCGCGCGGCCCGGGGTGGCCTTCTGCTCCTTCGGCGACATGCTGCGGGTGCCCGGCAGCCGGGAGGATCTCTTCGCCGTGAAGAGCCGGGGCGCCGACGTGCGCGTGGTCTACTCGCCCCTGGATGCCCTGGCCCTGGCCCGGGAGCTGCCGGACCGCGAGGTGGTGTTCTTCGCCGTGGGCTTCGAGACCACGGCCCCCGCCAATGCCCTGGCCGTGGCGCAGGCGGCGAAGGAGGGGCTGGAGAACTTCTCCGTCCTGGTGTCCCACGTCCGCGTGCCGCCGGCCCTGGAGGCCATCCTCGCCTCGCCCCGGCGGCAGGTGGACGGCTTCCTCGCCGCGGGCCACGTCTGCGCCGTCATGGGCACGGAGGAGTACGTACCCCTGGCGGCGAAGCACCGCGTTCCCATCGTGGTGACCGCCTTCGAGCCCGTGGACCTGCTCCAGGGAATCCTCATGGCCGTGGGCCAGCTCGAGGAGGGCCGCGCCGAGGTGGAGAACCAGTACGCGCGGCTGGTGCAGGCCGGCGGCAACCGGCCCGCCCAGGCCCTCATCCAGGAGGTCTTCCAGGTGGTGGACCGCACCTGGCGCGGCATCGGCGGCATCCCCGGCAGCGGCTTCGGCCTGCGTCCCGAGTACGCCCGCTTCGACGCGGCCCGACGCTTCGGCGTGGGGGATGTGGGCGGCGCGGAATCGCCCGACTGCCAGAGCGGCCTCGTGCTCCAGGGCCTGCTGAAGCCCATGGAGTGCCCCGCCTTCGGGAAGGCCTGCACGCCGGACCATCCCCTGGGCGCCACCATGGTGTCCTCCGAAGGCGCCTGCGCCGCCTACTTCCGCTACCGCCGCTTCGCGCCCGTGGAGGCCCCGTGAGTCCGGATCCCTTCGCCCTGAGCTGCCCCCGGCCCCTGGCCCCGGACACGGTGCAGATGGCCCACGGCGGCGGTGGGCGGCGCATGAAGGAACTCATCGAGGGCGTGTTCCTGCCCGCCCTGGGGACCGACCCCGCGGGGCTCCACGACAGCGCGGTGCTGGAGGCCGGGGGCGGGCGGCTGGCCTTCACCACGGACGGCTTCGTGGTGCACCCCCGCCGCTTCCCCGGGGGCGACCTGGGGGAGCTGGCGGTGTACGGCACGGTGAACGACCTGGCCATGGCCGGGGCCCGGCCCCTGGCCCTTTCCGCGGCCTTCATCCTGGAGGAGGGCCTGCCCCTGGAGGAGCTGGCGGGGCTGGTGACCTCCATGAAGGCCGCCGCGGACCGCTGCGGCGTGCGCATCGTTACGGGCGACACCAAGGTGGTGGACCGGGGCAAGGGCGACGGCGCGTTCATCACCACCACCGGCCTGGGCCTGGTGCCCCCCGGCGTGGACATCCACCCCCGGCGGGTGCGGCCCGGGGACGCCGTGCTCGTCACCGGGGACCTGGGCCGCCACGGCATCGCCGTGATGTCCGTGCGGGAGGGCCTGGCCTTCGAGACCCCGATCGCCAGCGACTGCGGACCGGTGCACCACCTGGCCGCGGCCCTGCTGGACGCCGATCTGGATGTCCACTGCCTGCGGGACCCCACCCGGGGCGGTCTGGCCTCGGTGCTCAACGAGATCGCCGGGGCCGCG
>DASVZU010000061.1:0-4510 GCA_036391515.1 Holophagaceae bacterium | reverse complement strand
CCTTCGGTGTCCGCCGTGGGGGGCTTGAGGTGGGCCAGGGGCACGTAGAGCCCCTCGTTGGCCTGCCAGGCGAGGCTCAATCCCACGATGTGCCCCCGGGTGGGATCGATGCTGGTGGTCTCGGTGTCCAGGCCGAGGCGGCCCGCCGCGCGGCACGCAGCCACGGCCTCCTCCAGGTCCATGAGCGTGGCCGCCGCCCGGTACCGGCGTTCGGAACCGGCCTGCTCGGCGCTCTGGGTGAACTCCTTGGTGAGGGTCTGGAATCCCAGTTCCTTGAAGGTGGTCCGCGCCCGCTGCTCGTCCACACCGGCGTAGGCGAGATCCTTCGGGTGCAGGGGCAGGGCCAGGTCCGTCACCACGGTCACGAGCCGCCGGGTCAGGTCCAGCCAGCCGGTCGTCGGGTCGGTCGCCGCCTCCAGGCCCTCGCGCTGCTTCGGCTTCAGGGCGGCCTTCGCCGCCAGAACGCCGTCGAGGCTGCCGTGCTGCTCCAGGAGCAGGGCCGCCCCCTTCTCACCGATGCCCGGCACCCCCTTCACATTGTCGGAGGCGTCGCCCACGAGGCTGAGGAAGTCCACGATCTGCTCGGGCCACACCCCCATGCGGGCCCTCACGCCTTCCCGGTCGTGCCAGACCTCGCCATCCTTCGTGTTGAGCACCTGGATCCTGCGGACATCGTCCACGAGCTGGAGCAGGTCCTTGTCCGGGCTGACGATGACCGAAGGCAGGCCGTGTTCCGCGGATTCCCGGGCCAGCGTGCCCATCACATCGTCGGCCTCGTAGCCGTGCAGCTCCACGATGGGGATGCCCAGGGCCTCCACCAGCTGACGGATCATGGGGATCTGGGGGCGCAGGTCCTCCGGCATCTCGGCCCGGTTCGCCTTGTACTCGGGATAGATCTCGTGACGGAAAGTCGGCTCCGGGGTGTCGAACACGCAGGCGATGTGGCTGGGCTTATGCTTCTCCAGCAGCTGGAGCACCAGCCGCGTGAAGGTGTAGGCCGCCCCGTTCTTCAGCCGCGGATTGGCGAAGTACGCACGAAAGATGAAGGCGAAGGTGTCGATGAGATAGAGGCGGTCTTCGGACATGGCACCAGTCTGGCAGGCCTTGCAGAATTCATGGATCCGGGGGGCCGGCCGATGGGGGATCCTGCATCCGGATCCAGGAGGAGCCCATGGCGTTCCGTACCCTCGTCCTTCCCCTGCTCGTCTGCCTTGCTGGTTCGCTGGCCGCCCAGGACCAGAAGGCCAAGGCCCAGGCCCTCGTCAAGGAGGCCATCGCCTTCGAGCGTACGAACGGGCGGGAGGCCCTGCTGAAGGAGACCAACCAGGGCACCGGCCGCTTCCATGTGAAGGGCGGCGACGACCTCTACATCTTCGTCTACGACCTGAAGGGAACCTGCCTGGCCATCGGCTTCCAGAGCCAGCTGGTGGGCGTCAACCGCTGGAACGCCAAGGACCCGGACGGGAATCTCTTCATCCAGGAGATCATCCAGAAGGGCCAGGCCAAGGGCGGCAATTGGGTGGACTACAAGTACACGAATCCCAAGAACGGGAAGGTCGAGGCCAAGACCTCCTTCGTGGAGGCCGTGGACGGCATGGTGGTGGGCTGCGGCATCTACAAGTAGCCCCAGCACCCCAGGTCCCGATCCTGCGACGAAAATTCAGGACTTTCCAAGTCGGGGCGATAATGGATCCAGGCATCCAGAGGAGGACCCATGCGTCTCCGCCACCCCGTCTCCGTCCTGGCCTGTGTCCTGACCCTGCCCCTGGCCTCCCAGGCCTCCGAACGTCCCCAGGCCGAGGCCCTGGTGAAGGAAGGGGTGGCTTTCCTGAAGGCCCATGGCAAGGAAGCCTTCATCGCCGAGGTCCAGTCCGGCACCGGACGGTTCCACTTCAAGCCGGGCAATCCCCTCTACCTGTTCGTCTATGACACCAAGGGAATCACGCTGGCCCACGGCGCCACCCCCGGCGCCGCCGGGACCAACCGCTGGGGCATGAAGGACCCGGACGGCAAGCTGCTGATCCAAGAGATCATCAAGGTGGCCCAGCAAAAGGGAGGGGGCTGGGTGGACTACAAGTTCCCCAATCCCGCCAATGGCAAGGTGGAGGACAAGACCTCGTACTGCCTGGCAGAGAACGGCCTCGTCATCGGCTGCGGGATCTACAAGTAGCCGACCTCACCGCAGCCCATACGCCCGGCGCAGGAGGGCTTCCCACCAGGCGGCGGGCAGAAGGGCCTTGGCCTTGCCGGCCCAGAAGGCATCCCTTCCGATCACCACGCGCCGCGGAGGGCGCGGCGCGGCCAGGGCCTTGAGGATCCTCCGGGCACAGGGCTGAACGTCCATGGCGAAGCGCTGGCTCTGGTCCTTGCGGACAGCCAGGTACCGGGCGAGGATCCGCTCGTAGCGCGTGCCTTTCGCCCGCTCGGGGAGGTCGCCCCAGACCTTGGCGAGGGTCTCCCGGAACTCCGTGCGGATGGCCCCGGGCTCCACCAGGACCACGGCCACTTCCCCGCCGATTTCCAGGCGGAGGGTCTCCGCCAGGGCCACCACCGCGTGCTTGGAGGCGTTGTAGGGCCCCGCCAGCGGGATGGACAGGCGGCCCAGCATGGAGGCCACCTGCAGGATCCTGGCCCCGCGCTCGCGCCTCAGCAGCGGCAGGAAGGCCCGCGTCATGGCGTGGAGGCCGATGACATTGGTCTCGAACTGGGCCCGCAGTTCCTCGGGACGCAACAGTTCCAGGGGCCCCACCTGGCCGTAGCCCGCGTTGTTCACGAGGGCGCGCAGGGGCAGGTCCCCGCAGGCCGACGCCGCCGAGGCGATGCTGGCGGCGTCCGTCACGTCCAGGGCCAGCACGCGCAGATCCGGGCCAGGGGGCAGGTCCGCCAGCGTCTCCGGATGCCGGGCCGTGGCCACGACCCCCCAACCCGCCGCGCGGCAGAGGGGCACCAGGGACCGGCCGATGCCCGTGGAGCAGCCGGTGATGAGGACCCAGGGGCGCACGGGCGCCCCTGGGCCTCCAGGTGAACCCATTCCCTACTTCTTCTTGGCGGGGGCTTTCGCCGCGCCCTTGCCTTCGATCTTGGTCGCCACCTGCTTGTAGGTGACCGTCACCTTGTCGCCCACCTTGAGGGCATCCTTGCCCTGGGTGCCGCCGTCCGTGTAGAAGCGCCAGGCCTCCTTGCCGAGGTCGAGGGTGAAGCTGTCGCCAGACACCTCCTTCACGGTGCCGGTCTTCTGGTAGCTGGCCGCCGCGGCGGCCCAGCCGAGGACCCCGCCGAGCATGGTGCCGGCGAGGACGAAAGCCAGGGTCTGCTTGCGCATGGGACGCTCCTTGATGGAAAGGGGCCCCAGCTTAGCACCCCTGCCGGTGGCGGCGGGCCTCCAGCAGCGACCAGACCACCCCGGCCAGCAGGCAGGCCAGCCCCGCCCAGGCCAGGAATCGGCCGGGATCCGTGGCCAGCAGCAGGCGGGCGGAGGGTACCGTCCCCGGGATCCACCCATCCAGGTAGAAGCGATGGCCCCGGAAGGCGAAGGGGTCCCAGATGTCGAGGGGGCCGCGGGCCAGTTCGGTTCCCGCCGGATCCAGGGCCGACAGGGTGCCGGCCAGGTCCCGGGGATCCGGGGCCTTGGGCCGGTATGCGAGACGGATCCGGCCCCCCAGGAAGGCGGCGCCCACGGGCTGGCCGTCTCCGCCCCGGGCCTGCAGCCAGCGGCTGTCGGCGGCGCCCGTGGCGGGATCCCAGACCCGCAGCCTGAGCACAGGCCGCTCGGACCGGGCCGTCACGTCCACCTCCGGATCGGGCACGAAGTCCGGCTCGAAGCGGGCCCGGTCGTACCGGGCCAGCAGGGTGACGGAAAGGCCTTTCTCCACAATGAAAGGCCGGTTCGGCGCCAGGTCCGCCGTGCGCGTCAGGCGGCCATCCTCCACCAGGCGCACCTTGCCATCCTCCCGGGTGAGGAGCACGAACCGATCCTGGAGCTCCTCGCCCTCGGGAACGTACCGGAGGGTCATGCCCGGCGGCAGGGTGCGCGCCAGGTAGTCGGCGTAGTCCTTGTCCTGGATGGGCCGGGCGCTCAGCAGGAGATCCGCCTGGGCCCCGCTGGCCTGCCGGAGCCGCACCTGGAGCCAGGGGTTCCGGAAGAGGGGCGACCGGCTGAAGAGTTCCTGGCGGCCGTCCGCACCCTTCCGCAGGCCGCCGAGATCCGGGTAGATCCCCACCACGGTGAGGCTGAAGCCCGGCAGGTTCCAGGTCTCCCCGGACCGGACAGGGTGCTCGAGGGTCTTCCCCATGAAGGTGAGCACCAGCTTCTGGCTCGCCGGCGGATGGGGGCGCAGCGTCGCCAGAAGGGTAGGCTCGAACCGCTCCTGGTAGACCACCGCGAAGCGGCCCTGGGGTTCGTCCCGGCGCCAGCCCTCCGGCTCCCGGGCAAAGAGGACGCCCACCAGCGGCTCCGCGTTCCCCAGGCCCAGCATGATCTGGACGGCCGGGTTCTCCGGGCCCTGGGGAT